>JBBDOC010000039.1:0-27475 GCA_040877295.1 Nitrosopumilaceae archaeon | reverse complement strand
ATTATAACATTGATGCGGCTTGGCACTACCATAACGGTACAAAGCACCCTCATGGTAAATTGCACAGCAGTTTTTATTTTTATGATCCCGCATTTAGGCCAACTCCCTACAAAATATACACAGAAAACCTACAATCAATTAATTTGCCTCTAGAAAAGAGACCACTTGGCAAAGGGGCATTTGCGGCAATCTCTGATAACATAAAACAAGAAGATAAAACCATAGTTCCAGACTTAAACACGCTTTCAAGAATTCTTTATTTTTCAAATGGAATAACAAAAACGATTCACTTTCCAAGACTTGGAGATATGGAGTTTAGAGCGGCAGCATGTACTGGTGCTCTTTACCATATTGAAATCTATGTTGTATGTGGAGACATGACAGGCCTTGGTGCAGGAGTGTATCACTTTGATCCCAAGGAAATGAACCTAAAACAATTACGCAAAGGGGACTATCGCAATGTCCTGATTGGTGCAAGTGGCAATGATATGAGTGTAAAGCATGCGCCAGTAATTTTGGTTTACACAGACATCTTTACACGGAATTCTATAAAATATCAAACACGGGAGTACCGTCATGCATTTTGGGACTGTGGAGTCATACTGGCAAATACTTTGGCTCTGAGCTCGACACATAATTTGCCATCTAAAGTAATTGTTGGATTTGTAGACGAAGCAGTCAATTTGCTTCTTGACCTCAATACACAAAAGGAGGTATCGCTTGCACTTGTACCAATTGGATTTACCAAAGAAAGTCCTACCGAAAAAATCCAAGTGCGAAAGCTAAACCTAGCAACGGAACCGCTTTCAAGCTATACTGTTGATGATCCCGAAATTCAAGCAATACATCAAGCTTCCTCACTGGCCACAGAAAAAGAAGTCATGGAATGGAAGGAAAAAGCTATCAAGACTACACTGGGTCCAACAAAAAATGATGTGCGATTAGATTTTCAAGTGGAAAAGGAAGTTTTGCAAAATCCAATAGAATCGGTGATAATCAAACGTGGCTCGACAAGAGAATTTTCGCGCCAACCAATTTCATTTCAGCAATTATCTGCCATCATTTATTATTCGACAAGAGGAGTGTCTGCTGATTTTCTAAGACAAGAATGCTCCTTAGTTGATTTGTATTTGATTGTAAATTCAGTGGAGGGATTAGATTCTGGTTCCTATTATTATAACAAGGAACAAAACTCACTTCAACTGCTCAAGGCGGGAAACCTTAGAAGCGCTGCAGGCCACTTTGGATTGGATCAGAGCCTTCCTGCAGATGGGAGTGTATGTGTTTTCTTTATGAGTGATTTGAATGAGATTCTTGATAAATTTGGAAATCGTGGATACCGGGCATCGCAGCTTGAAGCAAGTACAATAGGAGGAAGGCTATATCTTACCTCTTACGCACAAGGGCTTGGTGCAACAGGCCTTACCTTTTATGACGATGAGGTAACTCAGTTTTTTTCACCGCATGCAAAAAACAAAAGTGTAATGTTTTTGGTTGCAATAGGTAAAAAGGCAAGAATTTCTAATACCTAGACTCAGTCATCTTTTTTCTTTAGGTGGCTTTTTTCATGAGCAAGTACATCAAAGGTATCCATGTTTCCTTCCCAATGATAATTACATTTTGGGCAGTTCCACTTCAATTGACGTCTATTCCTTTTTAGGTGTCTTGTTTTCAGATTCTTTGAATGCATTTACATCATTAGATGTATCTTCTTTTTTGCACACTAGCCTTCGAATTAATTTTCTTAACATGCCCTCAGTCCTTTCCGTGGCAATATGAACTAGCGAATTCATAGTATTATGATGAATTTCTGATAATCAAGCATTTGAGTGGCTGGAACTGCTTAATACCAAGAAGAACATGCTACAACGGAATGATTTTTGGAATTTGTCAAATAACATGGATATTTATCAAGCACACATCTAAAAGATACCACTTATGGTTACATGTGCAAAATGCTATAATGAACATCATGATGAGTGCATGGGAAAAACAGGCCTCTTTGATTGCGACTGCAAGTGTTTTGCGCAATCCTGAAAATTTCTAGTACAAATATTTGAGAATCTGACTTGAGCTAAAATACTATGAGGCAATTAGCTATTTTTTGCATACTATAAGTAGATAATCAATAATCTCGCTTTGAGAGACTTGTTTTAATTTAACTAGCGATTTTTTGAGAATTTTTTCAACATAGTCAGGATACTCGCGCAGTATTCTGGTTTTAAGTGACGCTCGATTTTTTAGATAGTAATCTGCCAGGGGCTCATAGACATTTGAGCCAACTTTTCTAAGCTCGCTAATATGAAATCCTTCTTGCTTGATAAGGGATGTGACAAAATCAATAGTATAATGCTCTGAAGACCAAGTCATGGAAAGTATTCCTAGTTTTGCAATAGGTACCAGGGGTTTTTCTATCATTACGGGTATTGCCAGAGCCAGTATTCCGTTTTCTTTTAAAATTCTTTTAGATTCAGAAAGAAAATTCTTTAATGGCTTAAAATGCTGCACAGAATCAAGGGCAAGAACCCTGTCTACTGACGCATCTTCAAATGGCAGCATAGTTGCAGTTGTATTTATGAAATTGAGGCTTTTGTTATTTTTGATTTTATGATCACCGTCATTTGCTCTAGACATTTCCTTTATGGAATCACTTAATTGGCGAAAATTGATGTTGACGCAGGTTATTTTTATTGGGTCGTAATTAAGACACCATTGCAGAGCAGGCGAACCAAATCCGCTTCCAATGTCAACTACATTTTGTTTAGATGTTAATTGTGCCATTTTGCTAAAAATTTCACACAAGTTTTTTTGAGCTTCAATAGGCGAGGCTGTTTTTTCATCCCAAAACCCAAAATTTAACATGTCTCCCCCTGTTGCAATTCTCATAACATCGGAAAGTGAATCATAAAGCTTGATTACGTCTTTTTCATTGCGGCGAAAAGTCCAAAAAAAGATCTCAAGTGGATTAATTTTTTTCAAATTAGAATACTAGTTCTTGGCTGCATCAAATAAACACTGGCATTAGTTTGCTTGTGTGCAATGCCAAGTATGAAATGCGTATCATGTGGAATTGTATTCTTTTCTCCTTTACTTGATATCATTAAAAACAAATGCTGATCGCACTTAACTTGATCTCACCAAAAGGTTTTGTAAAATCGATGATCCATTTTAGAAATCTTGAAATTTCATCTACGCTTATCCGCGCGGGTAGTTGCATACCTCGCTGCCTTCCACCGCTTGCGCCTGTGCGGATAAATTTTTACAATGTCAAACATTTTGAGTTAGTTCAAAAAACTCAAAATAAGACAAACTGAACATACTAAAAATCAAATAATAGCCTTGTAAAATTACATGGTTGCTAAAAGATTCGTCTATTCGGAAATCTTTGGATGGTTATGTTAAGCGCCGGATTCAAGAAATTCCAATTGAGATTAAACAATCCTTTCTAAAAACAAAACAGGTTTGGAAATGTGAAAGTGAGCTTGATTTTTTGTATGGATATTACGTAGGAAAAATCGAAGAAGGGGCACTTCATTACTTACAAAAGACCACAAGGACCTCGGCAGGCAGTTATGTTGATTTGTTTGAGATTCGAGGAATAATTGAAGCGCACAGAGATGATCTTAGAGATGCAATCAAGCAGTCAATACCCACCTGAATTTTAAAGTGAGTTTTACTCTTGTATCAAAGATGAACTTAAATGTCAAATAAAAAAAGTCTGATTCTATGATGGCAGCTACTGCAGAAAATACCATACAAGTTGAAAAAAACCCACCAAAATCACCTGACAAAAAAAAGACAAAATACGATGTAATAATTATCGGCGCAGGACCTGCAGGATACACAGCTGGCATTTACTGTGCAAGGGCAAGACATGACACCTTAATCTTATCAGGCATTTTGCCTGGAGGCCAGCTAGTAAACACAACAGACGTTGAAAACTATCCAGGCTTTGCAGAAGCAATCCTAGGACCTGACCTTATGATAGTCATGAGAAAGCAGACAGAGAAAATGGGTGCAAAAATTATTGATGATGAGGCAGTAGACGTTGATTTTAGACGCAAGCCATTCAAGGTACTTACCGCATCAGAAGAATACGAGGCAAGAGCAGTAATTATCTGCACGGGTGCAGACTATAGAAAGCTTGGCCTTGAAGGAGAAAAGACATTTGCAGGAAAAGGGGTATCATATTGTGCAACATGTGATGGAGCATTCTTTAGAAACCAAGAACTAATTGTAGTTGGCGGAGGAGATTCCGCAATGGAGGAATCTACATTTCTTACAAAGTTTGCATCAACTGTTCATGTAATTCATAGACGAGACAAGCTAAAGGCAAGTAAAATCATGCAAGAAAGGGCCTTTGCAAACCCAAAAATAAAATTTCACTGGAACAAGGAAATTACAGAAATCTCTGGAAACCAAAAAGTACAAAGTGCCACATTAAAGGATACAAAGACTGGTGAAAAAACAACGCTAAATGTTGGAGGCGTCTTTGTCGCAATTGGCCATGTGCCAAGCTCAAAGATTTTTCAAAACCAAGTCGAGCTTGATAAAAATGGATATGTTGTATTAAAAAATAATACAGAAACTAGTGTCAAAGGAGTCTTTGCAGCTGGTGATGTCCATGATCACACATACAAGCAGGCAGTTACAGCTGCAGGATTTGGGTGCATGGCAGCAATCGATGTAGATAGGTACCTAACAGAAAACAGCTAATTACATGTAAACGATTTTTGAGAGATGTTCTGCTTTTTTTAGTGCAGAATCAAACTCTGACTCTGAGAATACCTTTTGCTGAGAATACAAACTCTTGAACTTTCTTCCATCGTCTGCAAATATTCCGACTATATTCCCAGAATCAATTTTGTATTCTTTCATTGCAGCATAGACTGCACCAGATGACGGGCTAACAAGCAGCCTGTCTTTTGCAAAAACCTCTTTTACTGCAGAAAATGCCTTTTCATTATTTATTATAATCCAGTCATCTACAACATATTCCCGTTTTAGAAACAGATCAGGTTTTGCAGACTCTTCAAAGTTTCGCAGCCCCTGGATCAGATGGTTTTGCTGCGGCTGGACTCCAATTATCTTTATTTTTGGATTTTTTTCTTTCAAGAATGCAGAAACGCCAGTTACTGTACCACCAGTTCCAACGCCGGTAAAAAAGTGAGTTATCTTGCCATCTATCTGCTTCCAGATTTCAGGCCCTGTTCCCTTGTAGTGGCCAAGATAGTTTGCCTCATTTGCATACTGGTTTGGCGAAAAATACTTGTCAGGTCTTGATGCTGCAATCGAAGTAGCAAGTGCAATGCTCTGATCAGTCCCAGCACCAACCTTTGGACACAGATCATCACTTGTCTGGTATAGTTTTGCGCCAAGTGACTCGATTATTTTCTTGGTTTCATCGCTTGCCTTTTCAGGTATTACAATCTCTACTTTGTAGCCAAGCATTTGTGCAATGCCAGCCAGCGCAATGCCAGTGTTGCCAGATGTTGGCTCGATGATTATAGTCTTGCCTCTTTTTAGGACACCGCGCTCTTCGCCGTCTTTAATCATCCAGTATGCGGCCCTGTCTTTTACAGAGCCAAAGGGATTGTGTCCTTCAAGCTTTGCATAGTATGTTTTTTGATTATTAGAAAGCGAGTCTAGTTTTACAAGTGGCGTGTTGCCAATTTTGTTTAAGATTTCTAAATCACTAACTACCTTTGTTGCCAAAAATTACTTCACCTTTTTAATTGAAAACTCGATGTCCTTGTCTGTTTTTTTCATTTCCAGGAGCTCGTGTCCATTTCTTTTTACCCATCTTGAAATGTCGTCTTCTGCAGCAGGATCGTCAGCTAATACTGTGAGGGTATCGCCAACCTGCATTCTTTCTATCTCTATTTTTGTTCTAAAGACAGGCTCTGGGCAGAACAGTCCCCGTGCGTCTAATTTCTTGCTAGATACTGAAATACTTGTTCACCAATTTTGTTTTGCAAATATTTCCTATTAAAATCTATGTAGATTTAGTTAGAGCTAAAGCTAACTTGGCATTTAGGAATATTTGCTCTTTTGTGGAAATAGATTAAAAAAGAATAAACACTATAGGAAATAACAAGACTTGAGAAAAAAAGAGCCCGTAAGCATAAAAAGACAGACAATTTATGCACTTGTTCCATTTTTGGATCTTTATGCAGCATACAAAATTGAAAAATTAATTTTGTATCTCATCATTATGGTAGGAATTGCGCTGGCAAGTTTCATATTTGAAATAGTTTTTCCAATACAGCATATTGATAGAATAACACTAGAAACATTTGCATCATCGTATATCATTATAGTAACACAAGTATTAACAATTCCTCTAGCTGTTTATCTAATAAGAAAATGGTCTAAAAAGTGGAATGAGAAACTAAAAACTACACAGCCTTAATTTTAGTTATTTTAGCTGTAAGCTTCACTAGGATTACGAATGAGAAACTTTTTTTCTAATAAATTCTAACGTGCCTACTCCAGGAATTAAAACAAGTATGTATGCTTTTTGAGCAAGCTCATCATATCGAATAACTCCAGTTTCCATGGTCTTGATCATCCAATTCATGATGCTATCACTTGTCATGAAAACTTCGTTAATTAAAAAAATTCCACAAACAGCAAACCCAACACCCACTACAAATTTCCATAAATTTCTGTTTTCTTCAAAGGTTAGCTGCAATGTGCTCAAATGTGCTTAATTTGTATTTAGTCTTTTTTCCAAATTGTAATGCTAGCTTGTCTTATGCAAAATAAAATTAGCCAAATGCCAGTCTGCAGTATGTTCCAAGGTTTTTTTCCCTTAGAATGTTAGAGTCATGATTTTGCAGATTTATTTTAGATGACATTCTTTTCATGCCCATTATTGCAAGCTGATATATCAAGAGCCAAAACCTATTGTTCTGGCTCATCTCAAATATTTTTAAAAGAAATGAAAAGAGTCGCTCGTATCTTGGATAATACTTTGCAATGTATTCTTGGATATAGTCTTTAGAGTTGTTTATTTTGTACCTGAGATGCTCCAGTGTTTCTTTTCCTGAGGCATAGTCTGTTCGCTGGATCTGGATTTTTCCTTTTTTCATGCATGACAAGATATCATCTAGTGTGTTTTCTGACTCGATTACGTTTACGCACCTGCCAAGTGTTGAAAGGACGTGTGAGTCGCTTCCTGCAACACCTGCCATGTTATTTTTTTGTGCAAACTGGATTGCCTTTGCATTTGATATCACATCTACATTGTTGCTGTTGAAAACCTCGATTAGATCACATGACTTTGCCTTTTCACGCAATGCATCCAGTATGCTAAATGGGTGAGGTGCCGAAGTTACTGCGTTTTGCGCCCTTGCTTCATCAATTACCTCGCCAAGGCTCATACCTGGCCTTATGCATTCTGTGTTTCCATAAACTAGAATGTGTGCGCCAGTATCTGTTGTGACTTCTTCGGCTGGATAAACCTGAATATTTTGATACTTGTGATGTGCCTTTTTGTATTCAAGCATCTGCTTGTATCCATCAAGTGTGTTGTGGTTTGTAACAAACAGAACATCCAAGCCAAGTTTTGAGGATTGTTCAAGTTGTTCTTTTATTGTAATGTTGCAATCGTAAGGTGCGTCAAAATCTCCTACATTAAAGTTTGAGTAATTATTATGACAATGAAGCTCTGCTTTTAAAAGTTGCAACATACCGCATTTTTAATCAAGATATATTATGCTTTGCTGGAAAAAAATTATCTAAACAGATCTTGTTCCTTTGGCCTGATCAGCTTTTGTACTGTGCTTGTTGCAGTATCAAACTTGTAATTTCTTACAACAGCGACTGGGCATCGAAGGGATTTTCCCATCACAAGTTCAGATGCCGCACAAAGCTCATCTGCAATTGCAATTGCAGTGACACGCAAGGTTTTGCCAAAATCGTCTTTTGTTCCAGCATAGTCAATTATAGGCTCAATTCCAGAAACCCCAACTGCACAGTTTATCTGGCCCATCCTAAATGGCCTTCCAAATGTATCAGATATTAGCACTGCAATTTTTTTTCCTGTCTTGTTTTGGATTTGCTCTTGCAGATTTTTTGCAGACTGGTCTGGATCCTCTGGAAGAAGAGTCGCAAATCCTTTCTCCATATTGCTTTCATCAACACCTGCGTTTGCACATACAAATCCGTGTTTTGTCTCTGAAATTAAAATCCCGTTTTCCATCCTCACAATTCGTTTTGTCTCAGACAAGATTGTTTCAACTATTTGGGGGCTTTTCTGGTATTCTGAAGCCAAACCATCTGCAAGGATAGACGGTATTACCAAAGAAAGATTTACCATCCGTCCTTCCTGCTTTGAGACAATTTTTTGTGAAATTATTATAATGTCGCCGTCTTGCAGCTTGGCTTTTGATAAAATCAAGTCTGCCAGCTTGTCCCCAGGCATTATCTCTTTTTTAAGATTTACAGGTATGATTTCTAGTGTCAAGTATTTTGGTATGATTTTTGGCAGTTGTTAATGTTTACCAGTTATGCAACAGTTGAGAGTTCAAGTTTGTAGTGGTTGTTTATAACATCGATTAGCTTTGAAAGGTCTTTTTCATCTAGCGTAACGTCTGCCTTGTCCTTTACAATGTCTTGTGCTCTATACGCTACACCAAGACCGCAAATATCAAAGAGCTTGATGTCGTTTGCGCCATCTACTGCTACAACAATGTTCTCTTTTTTCTCGTTCCATTCCTTTATCTTTATTTTAGCCGACCTTGACTTGTCAGAGTCAACATTTATTTTAACACCATCAAGTTTGCCATCCTTGAAAATTAGCTCGTTTGAAAACACATGATCAAGGTTTAGTTCTTTTTTTAAACGCTCTGTAATAATTGTAAATCCACCTGAGATTGCCAAAATCTTCCATCCTGCTGCCTTGAGTGCACTGCATGCCTCCTTTGCACCAGTCATTATTGGAAGCGAGTCTGCAACCTCTTTGCAAGTTTCATATTTTAGACCTTTGAGTAGCTCGACTCGTTTTTTGAGGCCTTCTTCCCAGTTTATGACGCCTTCTATCCCTTTTTTTGTAATATCCCAGATCTCTTTTTCCTTGTTTACCTTTTCAGCAAGAAGGGGCAGGTATTCTGCGTCAAAGAGAACTCCTTCTACATCAAAAATTGCTAGCAACGGTTTTACGATTTCAAGTCAAAAAATTAATTATATTAATGTTATACAAAAAAGATCGACTGTTTTTCAAATCTAGTTTGAAAGTTCGCATAGCCGACAATCTTTTATCGTATGAAATACTAAGTGGTACACCGTTTAGGGCGTTAACAAGATGACTGCAGTCATCTCTGCATCCCTAACGCTATTGGAAACAGCCTAGCGTGGTGTCGAAGCCTAGCAGGCATGCCCAATTTGTTAATAATAGATCTGTTGCGTAGCTTTGATTGGCTTTGGTGTTAAATTCTAAAAATCACTTAAAGTTTTGGCACCCTAGTTTTTGTATAAATATAATCAGCTAGAGCATCTGCCGACATTTTGATCGCTAGTAATAAATCAAACACCCAAATCAAGCACAATATGAATGAGCTAGAACACAAGTACGAAGTCGAGATAAAGACAACAGAGGAGCGACAAAAAATTCCAGACAGTGTAAAAGAGGAGCTAAAAGAATCCGGCGTGATGGATGAAAAAGGAAAGCTAAAGCTTAAAGGAGTAAGCCCAAAAATGCTCAAAAAAATGAAGCAGGAATATGTTGACTGTCCTGTCTTCAAAGAGAATATTCATTTTGTCCAGTGTTTTGTTTGCCCCAACTTTCAGAGCAGGGTAATGGGAAAAGTTCTTTGCAAGGGCGACAAGCTAAACAAAAAGGCTCATTAGTACAGGTTTTTACTATACTCTGAAATTGAGCGAGCAGATAGGAATCACAGTTTCAAAAAAAGAAAATTTTAGTGAGTGGTATACGCAGGTTGTTCTAAAGGCAGAGCTTGCAGACTATGCTCCAGTAAAGGGCCTAATTGTCCTAAGGCCAGACGGATATTCTATTTGGGAGTCAATCAAAGACTCACTTGATAAAAAATTTAAAAAAATTGGCATAAGAAACGGCTTTCTTCCTGTCTTGATTCCAGAGTCTTTGCTTGGAAAAGAAAAGGAGCACTTTAGTGGCTTTAACCCAGAAGTGTTTTGGGTAACACATTCAGGTGATTCTGAAATTGGCGACAGACTTGCGCTTCGCCCAACATCTGAAACTCTGGCATACTCATTGTACTCTAAATGGATAAAGAGCTGGCGAGACCTTCCGCTAAAGATCAACTTTTGGAATACGGCATTACGTGCAGAGATAAAATCAACAAAGCCGTTTATTAGAACATCAGAGTTTCTCTGGCAGGAAGGCCATACTGTTCATGCAACAAAAGAGGAGGCAGAAGCAGAGGTACTTGAAATCCTAGAAACATACAAAAAAACTGTCGAAGACGAGCTTGCAATTCCTGTCCTTGTCGGGAAAAAAAGTGAGAAAGAAAAGTTTGTTGGCGCAGTATATACAACAACAATGGAGGCAATGATGCCTGATGGAAAAGCACTACAAATGGGAACGTCGCATTTTTTGGGACAAAACTTTTCAAAGCCATTTGAAGTAAAGTTCTCGGACAAAGACAACGTAGAAAATTTTGTCTGGCAGACATCTTGGGGGGTTTCCTGGAGACTGATTGGGGCAATGATCATGGTTCATGGAGATGACAAAGGTTTGGTGTTGCCTCCAAAGGTTGCACCGATTCAGGTTGTAATTGTTCCAATATACTATACAGAGGAAGATGAAAAAAAGGTGCTAGAAAAGGCAGGCGAGATAGAAAAGACTCTGGAAAACAAAGGCCTTCGAGTGCATGTAGATAGGCGCAGTCAGCTTACACCTGGCTTCAAGTTCCATGACTGGGAGCTAAGAGGCATACCGTTGCGCGTTGAGATTGGACCAAAAGACATTGCAAAGCAAAAGGTGGTTCTTGTAAAACGACACTCACGCCAAAAAACAGATGTTGCACTTGACAAACTAGAAAATGAAATTGTATCAGTACTTGACACAATTCAAAAAGAGTTGTTTGATTCTGCAAAAAAACTGCTTTCCCAGATGACACAAAAAATATCTGACTATGAACAGTTTAAATCAAAAATAGAAGAGGGAGGATTTTTTGAGGCTACCTGGTGTGGAAATCAAAAGTGTGAAGAAAAAATAAAAGAAGAAACTGGTGCTGACATTAGAGCAATTCCCTTTGATAGCAAAAACTCGGATGGAAAGTGTATTTATTGCAAATCACAAAGCGTCTCAAATGTGGTCTTGGCAAGGGGCTACTAGATTTTTGCTTTGTTGATATACCAGAAAACGCATCGTAAATCGTGGATGAAATACTCAGGGTTCAAGGCCTGACAAAGTATTTTACAAAAAAGAGCGTCTTTAGCTCAAAATCTACAGTTGTCAAGGCAGTTGATGATGTCTCGTTTTCATTAAAAAAAGGCGAAGTCTTTGTTCTTGCAGGCGAATCAGGCTCTGGGAAATCAACTACTGCAAGACTGATTCTAAAGGCAATAGATGCAGATTCTGGCAAGATATTTTTTAATGGCGAAGAAATAACTGACGATCCAAAAAGCATCAAAAAATTAAGAATGGCATGTCAGATGGTCTATCAGGATCCATACGACTCGATTAACCCTAGAATGAGAGTACATGATATTGTTTCAGAACCACTAGAAATTCACGGTATTGGGAATTCAGATGAAAGAAAAAAGCTTGTCCTTGAGGCACTGCATGAGGTAAAGCTTGAACCTGCTGATGATATTGTAAAAAAATATCCCCACACATTGTCTGGTGGCCAGCGCCAGCGAGTTGTCCTTGCAAGGGCACTTGTGCTAAAACCAAAAATAATTATCGCAGATGAGCCAGTATCGATGCTTGATGTATCTATTCGGGCAGAAATGCTTGAGCTGATGGAAGAGCTGCAAAAAAAATACGAGATATCTTACATCTACATAACACATGACTTGGCAACTGCAAGATTTTTTGGACACAGAATTGCAATAATGTATTTGGGAAAAATTGTAGAGGCAGGTCCTGTTGGCGATGTATTGTTGCATCCGCGTCATCCATACACGCAAGCATTAATTGATGCAATATCAAAGCCAAACCCGGACAATCTCTATGTTGAAAAAAAGGTAAGGATCAACGAGCCACTAGACATTGATGTCTATGAGGGCTGCAGGTTTCGTGCACGATGCCCTTATGCAATTGAAAAATGTAAAGACGAGCCACCGCTTGAAAAACTAGACAATCAACGCGAAGTTGCGTGCTTTGTCAAGCTTGACTAGCTTGCCATTGAAGGCAATCGCTTGTCCTTGTACATGACAACATTTGATACGCCATTTTTTGGAAAAACGCCGTAGATTAGCCTGGCTTTTTCTACAATAGTATCCTTTAGCGAGACCATTATGAACTGGCTGCCCTTTGAGCGCTCTTCTATTATTCTTGATAGTCTTTCGGCGTTTGGCGCATCAAGGTGTGCGTCAATTTCATCGAAAAGATAGAATGGTGAAGGTTTTAGTTTTTGAAGTGCCAATACAAACACTACTGCAGCAAGTGTCTTTTCTCCACCGCTAATTGAGGTTGATTCTCTTTTTGGCTTGTTTGGAAACTGTATCAAGTATGACAGACCAGATGAAAAGACATCGTCTTCGTTTTGTATCTCAAGCCATGCGTTTCCTCCTGTCATTTTAGAAAATGCGTTGCGTATTTCCTTGTCTACTGTATCAAATGCATTAAGAAATGTCTGGCGTTTGTCTTTTTCAATTTCTTCGATGAATCTAACAATAGAGTTTCGCTCCTCCTGTAGCTCGTTCTTTCTTGTAGACATGGAACGGTACCCTTCTGATACTTCGATGTATTTTACTGGGGCAATTGCATTAAGCGATGATGTAAGCGAGTTTTTTTCCTTTTCAAGGTATGGCAGAATAGACTCGACTTCAAATATTTCAAGGGATTCGTCAAATCCGTACATACCCAAAATCTTTTGCAGCTTTGTCTCACTCTCTACAAGATCCTTTAGATCGCGGTTTATGGAATCTGACTGCCTTTCTCGCATGTTGATTTCTTTGCTTACTGTTCGCTCTTTTTCATTGAGATCGTCTAGCTTGTCATCAAAGTCCTTTAGTTGAGATACCGAAGTTCCAGAAGTAGAGATGAGCACTTGCTCTTTTTCACGCAGTGAGACTAGCTGGGCATCACTTGCTTCCTTTTCTTTTTCAAGCACTCGCATGCTAACTTCATGCTCGTGTTTTTCCTTTGTAAGAATAGAGTTATCCTCATGTAGTGTCTTCATCTTTGACTTTGCTGCCTCTTCTGTTTCACTCAAGGATGCAAGATCTGATTCCTTTTCTCGCAGCTCAGTGACAAGATCTTCCCGCTGTGGCATGAGTACAAGCTTTCTTTCATTTAGTCGCTCAATGTCGCTTGCAACCCTGTTTTGCCCAGTATCTGCGTAATTGTCTTGTACGATCGAAATTCGTTCTTCAAGGGAGATAATGTACGACTTTTGCTTTGCTGATTCGGCAAGTAAGTGTTCTTTTCTTCGCTCTAGCTGCGAATTTCGTCTTATGTAGTTGTTTTGCAACTCGACTAGCTGGGAAAGTCGTGCCTTTAGATCAGAATACTGCGATGTTGTGTTTGCAAGCCCAGTCTCAGATATTGCTAGTCGGCTTTTGTAGTCACCTAGCCTGCCCTCAATATTTTTTAGTGAGCCTTTTCTTTTTTGCAGATATTTTTTAAGAAGGTGGATTGACTGGCTAAGCCCTTCAATTGATGAGCTAAGCGAAATAATTTTTGTAAGTTTGGAAATCTTTGAGTCGATATCTAGTATTACTGCGTTTGCCTTTGCCTCAAAGTATTCGCCATGAATTGTAACTGTTCTGTATCCTTGCTCTGATAATTTGTGTGCAGCTTCGCGTGATTGTACTAGCAGTACATTTCCAAAAAGAAATGTTCGAATAGCTGAAAATTTATCGTCACATCTTATGTAATCTGAGAGTATGCCAATTACCTCATGATCATCAGGTACTGATGGTCTTAGTGGAGGAATTGCGTCAATTGGGAGTATTTTTAGACGAGGCAGCTTTCTTGAACGGATAACTTCTGCAAGACTGATTAAAGTTGCAAAGTCTTGTACAACAGCTGCCTTGAGCCAGTCAGCACCAACCGCTAGTATTGCACGCTCATAGTGCTTGTCCCATGAAAATATTTCATAGACTAGACCCTCGATTCCAAGCTTGTTTGCGTCTTCTTTTAGCTGTGCAATAGAATAGTCTTCATGCATTATTCCCTTGATTGTTTTGATTTGTGTTTCATACTGGTCTGCTGCCTTTGATGCCTTTTCTAGGATTAATGCAAGGTCATCTACGTCTTGTTCTCCTTTGACTCGTTTTGTGCCAAGCTGTGCTATTCTTGATCTTAGCTCAGCAATTGTTGCCTTGTGATTTGAAATAACAACGTCCAGTCTTTCTGCAAGACCTACCATCTTTGTTTGCTCGTCTTTGAAATTTTGATTGCTAATTGTGTTTTTGTCAATTTTGCTTTGAATGTCTTTGTACTCTGATTCGAGCCTAAATAGCGCTAGTTTTGCAGAGTTGAGCCTCTCAACAAGGCTTCGTACTTTGGTATCAGCCTCGATTTTTTGAGTAGAAATTTTTGATTGCTCTTTTAAGACACCTGAGAGCTCCGAGTCAACTAACCTGACTTGCTCAGAAATTGCCTTTTGCGACTCTTTTGCTGTGCGAATTGCCTGTCTTAGCTGCTCGATTTTTGGTTCAAGCTCAGTTCGTTGTTGACCTAATTGCTCAAGATCTGTCTTTATTTGAGGAAGCCGTGTATCGATTTGCTCTAGTCTTCTTTTTGATGTTATTATTTTGCTGTTTGCACTTTCTGACTTTTGTAGAGCTTCTGATATTTGCGAATCAATTGAGGATTTTGCCTGATTGTATGCGTTGACTTCTTCCATGAATTTTGATTTTTGAGAGTTTAGCTCCTGAATCTCTTTTCTGATAATGCCACGTTCTTCTTCAAATTTTTTTATCTCAGATGATATCGCATGTAAGTTGCGTTCTTGAGATAGCTTTGATGTTCGTATAGTTTTTAGATCTTTTGCAGCAGAGATTGCACGGAGCCTGCTAATTTCTCGATCAAGTGCATCATGCCGTAGCTTGCGGTTTCTTTCAACTTCAAGCTCGTCTATTCGTTTTTTTATCTCATCCATTTTTGCAAGGGCGACTTCAAGTTTTCTGTCTGACTCTTCAAGCTGTTTTTCTGACTCTAGCTTTTTTTCATCAAAAAATGACAGTCCTATCAGGTCTTCTATTGCCTGCCTTTTTTCCTCAGGTGTGAATTCAGATATTCGTGTGACGGTTCCCTGCTGTACTACGTTTAGCTGGTGCAGTCCTGCGTTTGCCACCTCAAGTAAATCCAAGATGTGCTCGCGCTTGTCCTTTTTTTGGTTAAGATAGTAGATGTTTTCTCCACCATCATCCATTTCACGCGTAATTGTAACTGTGTTAGAGTCAATAGGGAGTTTTCTATCCGAATTATCAAAGTGAACGCTGACCCTTGTCATCTTTGGCCCTCGCTTTCCTGCCCCCTCTATATCGTGAATTAGTGACCTTAGCTTGTCTGCACGCATGATTTTGGGCCTGTTTTCGCCCAAGGCAAAGATGACTGCATCAAGGATGTTGCTTTTGCCTGAGCCATTTGGGCCAGATATTGAGACAAGGCCAGGCTCAAAATCTACTGTAGTATTCTTAAAGCCAAATGATTTGAAGCCAAATATTTCGACTTTACGGATATGAACCAATATTGACTTTTTTTAAAATGTAAGAATAATCGGATACTAACAAGTTTAGTTGACTAATTTAACTGATTTTTCTTAGTTTAATCTCGTATGATTTTTCAAATATGGCTAACACGTAAAAGCGAAGTCTATCTCATGCTAAATAATTAATACTGGGTTTATGGTGTTACTACAATCGTTCTTTTGTAGTGTTGTGATGACTCATAATTGTCGCAGGTCACGTATGTGTCTAATTCGTAATCTCCCGCCGATTCGTAAATCCCTGTTGTGATTATAATTGGTTGTTCGTCGAAATTAGGTCTGATTCCGAACAGATGTGAACCTTTGGGCCCGCTCTGTCCAGTGCCATCTGTAAAGAGGATACGGCATTCGTTAGCAGTTTCTGTTCCATCATTAAAAACATAAATCTTCAAATCTGCAGATCTTCCAACTACAGGCTCTATTCCACTATATTGAATATTAGTTATTTTTATGTCTGGACCTTCCTGTTTAGGGGCTATTTGGTTAATTATGGGTGTCATAAAAGGAGACACTACACTAAGCACTAAGCTACCAACCACAAATATCACTATACCAATTATTATTTGGTTTCTTGTTGTTTTTTTCATACATTAAAAGAAACTTCTTCGTATTCAAAAAGATGTTGGCAATGAGTTTGTAGAAAAATGCAATTTAATATTAAGACTTCAAAATCGGGTTTTATGACAAATATTTTCGTCGTTTTAACCTCCTACGAATGTTTTTTTAGCTTCTTTTACTGCCACATCAAGAACAGCAGATGTGATTTTCCCATCATTAACGGCTAGGTCGATGAGTGCTCCAATTCCTCCAAGAACCAAAAAAGAATCTCGATGAGTTGGTTGTTGAGCTTGGATTATCTGACGTTGTAAACAGGAAATAGGTGGTTTGCGTTTACACTTGTAGGGAATTTGTAAGGCGTTCAAAAGTAATGCAAGTTCAGCGTGTGCAGAATAACTATGAGTTGGATTAAGATGTGCTATTGGATAGTCCTGTGGATATTCTATCTCAGCCTCTATCCTTCCCGTACGCATTAGTTTTACATGAATTTGATAGTACTCAGACAGGTGTTTTGTTAATCCAATAATTTGTTTGTGATCGTGTTCAAAAAATGGCTCGCTGTAACCTAAATTTTTCAATTTAGATACGAAATCCCTAAAATTTGGTTTAGGTATAGAAAAGCATCTACAATGATGAGGATCTATTTTTATTACTCTTTTTTTTCTAATTGATGCTGTTTTAGGTTTCGTTTTTAATTTAATCAGTTTTTTAAGTTTAAGATTACGAAAATCCACAATTCAAAATCTTTCTTCAAGAATTTAATATATTCTCTATTGCATAATGTTTAACTTCGTCAGTTCGATCTGAATTGAAGATTGTATTATCTTTACATAGACGAAAGTGGTGATCCAGGAGATTACAGAGATGAAAATGGGAAAATTATACTTAGAAGTTCTAGATATTTTACTTTAGCAGGAATTATAGTAAATGATGAGGTTCAGAGCCAATTTCATGAACAATATGAAAGAATCAAATCTGTATATTTTGGCAGATTTACGCTGCCGGCAAATTTTAAACTTCATTTTAATTCCTTAAGGATGCAAAACAAGTTTCCATACGATAAGCTTACAGAAGATGAGAGATTATCTCTAGAAGATGATGTATTAACAACAATATTGTCGCTTGACTGTAAACTGTTGTCTGTTACTCTAGACTTAGATTATCATTGTCAAAAGTATAGTAATCCTGTTTGGCCAACTGCACTTGCATTATTGTATATACTTGAGAGGTTTCAATATTTCATCGATGAACAAAATTCGTCTGGCGTATCTATTTTTGAAAGATTCACTAATAGTATGAGGGATAAAGTAAAACGAGAATGGAAAATACTGAATTCTTATCCTAGTTTTCCAAAACCAACCAAATGGCCTGATTTAGAAAAAGTAGAAAATGGTGATCCTGTTAAACAACCAATACTAGCTTTTGCAGATTTTTTTGGGTATTTGCCATTTATCAGAAAAACTTCGATTGCTAATTGGGAGAAATTCATTCCACAGTATTATAGGTTTAGCGAACGCTTCATGTCGGGTAATGTAGAAGTTGAAGAATAGTCCCTTGAGCTCTCCTTTCGGAGGCTCATAGTCTGGAGACCAGACGGGATGTACTTAATACATATTTCCAATATTTAGAACTTTTGAATTACTATGGGCTCATTTTTTAGTTATTAAATTGATCGAGTATTTTCATTTTTTCCTCTCTTCATTAGTTTGAATCAAGGTCGTTCAAATGTAAAAAAATCTTGGTTATTATCATCATATTTTCTATCTTTTGTAGTATGAAGAGCTAGATTAAAGGGATGATGAACGTCTTTGTAATCACATAATGGTTGTTCATTTGATAATGTTTGTGGATATGGTTCCCAGCGTTGGAATTCAGGATCATAATCAAATTGAATTAGTGTAAAATGATATTTTTTATGTTCTAAAATTTCACCTATAGTAGGATCTTTTGGATATGTCTCTAAATTCAATCTCACAACAAAATTATTTATTTTGGTTAATGCATTAACATATTCTTCTGGTAATGTAACAAATAATATAGAAGATTCGCTATCTTTTTTTGGAACGGAGAATTTAACTTCCACACTTTTAATAGGTAAGTTTTCAGCGGGGATTCTATTATCACAGCCATATGGGTAGAATTCCCATGTTGTTTTTCCACTTGTATGATAAACTCCATCATTTAAGACAAAAAATCTAAAATTGTTAGATGGTGGCAGTCCTCCAAACCGTGTAAAATTTAGTGGATCGATCTGAATTTCCAAATCTGGATCGAAGTCAGAATAGGTGTTGATAATTGATCCCTTGTAAATCTCTAACAATTTTTCAGAGTTTTGTAGCTGTTTCTCTAATGTCATTAATTGATTGTTGAGTGTTGAAGTTACGTCACTGTTTTGCTGAATAGTTTGGTTTAACTGAGAATACGCTAAGCCAGCAAAAATTAGACTCCTACTGCTGCAAAGTTTGCAATGATAGCAACTATCTTCCAGCTATCAATGCCATTATTAATAGAAGTGTTTGAGGGTTCTGTATTGTTTGGAAAAATCGGGAGGTTGTTTTCTTTTTCGATTTTTTTACGACGTAATCAATGACTGTTATTGAACCCCAAATAGTGGCACCAATGGTTATGACTGCATAAATTAAAAATTGTACTCCAGACTCTCTTAATGATTTGCCAAATTTAAAGAGAGTTTGATCCTCTTGACCAAAACCGCTTGTTATGGCTGCTTCACTTCCAGTAACAACAAAAGTTAGAAAAGCAGAAAAGAAGATTGCCGCAACTAACATTCCGAAACTAAAAATTATTTGAATTTTTGTTAGCGTACCTTCAAGTGACATTATTTTTCTTTCCACATATTACTTTAGAAAGTTGAGTCCATCTTTTGGATCTACGTGAATGCATTTTGAAGCTAATCTATCTTTTGTAATAGCATCGTGAAGTGGTTGATCATTTGTTATGATATGGTTTTTGCCGATGTAGCAAAATCACTTGCCAAGAAGGGAGCAGAAGTATTATTTTCACCTAGCAGAATTGTCAGGCGTGGTTTGCAACCTTGGCATCTTTATGTGCAGACACGAGCACTTGAAAATCGCATTCCCATACTTGCTGCAAATATAGAAAATCGAAGATTTGGTGGGAAAAGTATTGTCGTTGATCTTTATGAAAAAGATGAGATTATGATTCCAAAGATAAAGTCAATGCTAAAAGGTCAAAGCTTTGCCATATCTGCCTTCAATCTTAAAAAATACAAAAAAAGCAGAAATATCAGATATTTGGATGCTCAGAAATTTTCCTAGGATTCGCCTCTGACGAATCTTTCGCAGGCTATTTTTGCCTCAGGATCACTCATTTGCTTTAGCGGATGCTTCATCAGGTATGCGCTTGCCGGAATAATAGCGCCACCTATTTTTCGATCAAGGGCAATTTTTGCCAGCCTAACTGCGTCAACTACTATTCCTGCAGAGTTTGCCTTGTCATCAACTTCAAGCCTTACCTCCATGTTGTATGGGATGTTTGCCCATTGTCGCCCTTCAATTCGCATAAACATCAGCTTTGTATTTCCCAAAAATGGAATAAAGTCAGAAGGCCCGACATAGATTTGATCATCGTCAAGCCTTGTATCAAGCTGGCTTTGCACGCTTTCCGTTTTTGATATTCTTTTGCTAACTAGTCGCTCTTGCTCCTTCATGTTCAAAAAGTCTGTGTTGCCACCTACGTTGATTTGATATGTTTTTTCAATTTTAGTGCCGCGGTCATTGCAAAGTCGTGCAAGAGTTCGATGTACTATCGTTGCACCGACCTGGCCTTTTATGTCATCACCAATTACGGGTATGTTATTTTTTTCAAATCTTTTGGCCCATGCTTCATCTGATGCGATAAAAGATGGAATACAATTTACAAATGCAGTGTTTGTGTTAAGACATATTTCTGCCCAAAATTGAGTGGCCTTTTCTGATCCTACCGGCAGATATGATACTATGACTTCTGCTCCAGTGTCTTCGATTGTTTTTTTGATTTCCTGAGCTAGCTGTGCATCTGTTCTATTGTTTTTAATTGGCTTGACTCTGTTTTCCACCCAGATACCTACACCATCCAAGATTGGACTTTCGTAAACTTTGGCGTTTGTTTTTGGCATCTCATTTTTTGGAATCCAGTTTACCATGTTAGGGTACTCGTAAATTGCCTCGTTGATTGATTTTCCAACTTTATTTTCACCTACATCAAAGCCTGCAACAAAATCAATGTCATGAATGGTGTAATTGCTTAGCTTTTCATGTATTATGCCAGTAACTTGCTGTGATGGGTTTTTCTTATAGTATTCTATTCCTTGAATAAGACCTGCAAAACAGTTGCCTATTCCAACGAGTGCGACCTGTATCTTGCCACCCATAGCAACCTTTTGTTTTTTACACTCGTTTTAAATTTTCCTACATATCTTGGATGTAGAAAATGAATCATGCACAACTATATTACAAAAAGGACAAAATTATATCAGTAACAAAAGACACTAGATTTTGATGAGCTTTAATCCGCGTATTTTTGTCAAAGAGATAAAGCCGATTGATATAGAAGGAGGCTATCTGATTGACGGTTTTCCTTCTATTGGAGTCACACAAGCTATAGCTACAGAATCAATGATTCACACTTCGCAGTTTGAAATGGCAGGAATTATCGACTCTAACAGTTTTCCACCAGTGACAATAATAAAAAATGGCGTTCCAAATTATCCCACAAGGATATTTGTAAACAATGATCTAAAGACTGCGATATTTTCTTCCTATCTTACATTGCATTACTCGTTACACAAAACTATTGCAAGAATCATGCTAAGCTGGGCAAAAAGGCACAAGTGTTCATTTGTTCTAAGTAGCGCTCCTGTAAACACACCCAACGTAAATGATCAAGTGATTGCAGCTGTGAGTAACAACGTTGCAAAGGAAATAGTTGAAAAAGCAAAAATTCAGGTTTTGCAGTATGGTACAATTCCAGGCATTCCTGGAGCATTGCTGAATCAAGGCATGATAAATAATCAAAACGTTGTTGTGCTCTTGTATAACTCTGATGAGACAAAACCAAATTTCAAAGCTAGCACACAGCTGTGCCTTACAATGTCAAAGCTTGTACCGGGGGTCTCTTGTGATATACCAATGCTACAAAAAGAGGCAGAGCTGGCTGAAGAATATATCAAAGAAGCTGAAAAACAGGCAAGCAGAATGATCGATACTATGTATGGATAGATTCTGATTTCTAGCTTATACTAAATGGAACAGCTACTCGGATTTGCCGCTACTGTAATAATAATTTCTACTTCAGGGGTCATGTCTCCAGGCCCTCTATTTGCTGCAAATATTTTCTATGGCCTAAAAGAGGGCGCAAAAGGCGGCCTGAAAATGTCTTTTGGTCACACGGTTGTAGAGCTGCCATTAATCATTCTGCTTGGTATTGGAATTGTCTCGCTAGAGTCTGCTCCACAATTTAGAATCATTATAGCAATACTTGGCGCACTAGGTCTTTTTGGATTTGCCGGACTGCAATTAAAATCGGTTTTTGGCCAGGATGTAAATCATCAAATTAAAACAACGTACGGGCCGTTTCTTTCAGGTATTTTGTTTAGCGCGCTAAACCCATTTTTTATAATCTGGTGGTTTACTGTTGGATTCAAATTAATTTCTGACTCTATTGTACTATGGTCACTTTGGGGGCTATTGATCTTGTTTGCATTGCATATTTGGATGGACTTTGCATGGCTTGCATCTACTTCGTATCTTTCATCAAAAAGCTCGAAATTTCTGTCTCAGCGAAACTATAGATTTTTGTTTATCGTAATTAGCGGATTTATGATATATTTTGGAATAACATTTTTGCTTGATGCTCTTTAATTGCTGTCAGTTTTTGTGACATCGATTTCCATTGTTGAAACATTTCGCATCTTTCCATCCTGAGATATTAACGAGTCTGAAGCTATACGAACGCCTGTTACTTTGTATCCTACAGAATCCATTCTCTTTACAATCATCTGCGAAACATCAACGGCTTGTGTGATGCGTTTTCCTCTGGCCTTGATTGTAACTGTTGGCGAGCTTGCAAGCTGTGTAAGTGTTGCAGTAACATAAGTCATTATTGGCTTTATGCCAACAAAAATGACATCTCTGGTCTTTACTACTTCATCAGCAGCAATTTCAGGCTCTTGACTTGCCTGACTTGATTGTGGCTCATCAGGTTCTTCAGAAGGTGTGACTGATTCTTCTTGTACAAGGCTAGATTCTTGTTGTTGTTCTTGCTGTGTTTCCTGTGGAGGTTCTTGTTGGGGGACCTTTTCTTCTGGCTTTTCGCTTTTTTCCTTGTGCTTTTCAAACTGAGAAAAAATTTCGTCTGCATCTCTTGACTTTTTTCCGCTCATGATGTGCTGACTAGAATAGCCCTCGTGTTTATTTAATGTTTAAGCTTTTTTTGTTCAATGTATTCTTCAAACAACTTTTCTACCTCATCATTTTTGCAAGTTTTTATCTTTTCAACTAGTTCTTCTTCTTCGATTTCATAACAATTCAAAAGATCCTGTGCGTCTTTATAAAAAATCAAAACCTTGTTGTTGAAAATACAGTGGTATAGCTTTTCTTTTTCCATGTGTTCTGGACGAAGCTTTATGCCGTCTTTTTCAACTGATACAGGACTTGCCACAATAACCATAAATCAAAATAATATTTAGATGATCACAATCACGATATCATAATATGGATTCTACACTATACAAAAGCAATGCATAGAGTAATTTTGCATGTTGATTTTGACTACTTTTTTGCACAGTGTGAGGAAATAAAATCACCGCACCTAAAGACAAAGCCTGTGGCTGTCTGCATATTTTCAGACAGGGGAGGAGACAGCGGTGCCATTGCCACTGCAAATTATGAGGCACGAAAGTATGGCGTAAAATCAGGAATGCCAATAGTATTTGCCAAAAAAAGACTAGAGTCCATAAAGGATGCAGGGTTTCTTCCTGCCGATTTTGATTTCTATTCAGAGATTTCTGTAAAGGCAATGGAAATTATCAAAGGCTTTGCCGATGTTTTTGAGTATGTAGGAAAAGACGAGGCTTACTTGGATGTAACAAAGCGAACAAACGGTGACTATACTGTTGCAAGCCACATTGCACAACAGATAAAAAATTCCATACGAGAAAAGGTGAGGCTAAGCTGTTCCATAGGGGTGTCACCAAACAAGCTTGTCTCAAAGATTGCATCAAGCTACAAAAAGCCTGATGGGTTGACAGTTGTAACACCTGATAGCGTAGAAAAATTCCTAGATCCGTTAAAAATTAGAGAGATTCCTGGCATTGGCAAAAAAACCGAAGAAAGATTTAATGAAGAAAAATTTGAAACAATTTCACAGCTAAAGAAGCTAGATGTTTTTACCTTGAACAAAATGTTTGGAAGAAAGATTGGAACCTACATTTACAATGCCGCAAGAGGCATAGATGACGAACCTGTAACAGAAAGGCAGCCAACGATTCAGTACAGCAAGATAATGACATTAACGCAGGATTCCAAGGATTATGATTTTCTTCTCAAGAGCATAATTGAGCTTTGCAAGGAGCTTCATTCCATAATTATTGAGGAAAACAGAATGTTCAAGTCAGTTGGAATGCAGTTTGTTCAAACCGATCTTTCAAGTAAGACAAAGTCTAGAATGCTAAAAAATCCTACATCCAGTTTAGAAGAGCTACAAAAAACAGCAATACAGCTGTTACAGGAGGCACTTGAAAATCAGACTCTGCTAGTTAGAAGACTTGGAGTCAAGGTGTCTGAGTTATCTGAGGTTGAGGGTCAAAGCAACATAACAAGCTACTTTTAGCTTTGAGTGCTCTTTGATGCTTCTAGTTTTTTGAACCGCCTTGTTTCAATTGTTGTAACAACCATCAAGAAAACAAAAAGCCATGGCAGAAACATGATTTCGCCTGCAACAGAGTGAAACTCTTCAAATTCTGTTACGTTTGTTGATATTTTTAGTGCAAATAACGACAATGAAAATATTCGAATCATGTTTACTCCAATAGTTCCAACTATTCCCAAAGCAAAATAGGCAATCTTTCTGTTGCGCTGTATGTTCATTTTTAGTAAAAATGCCATCATGACTAGCGAGTAGATAATTATGCTGTGCACACCAGCTGATGGCCAAAATACTTGAAGTGCAAAAGGACCATGATCCCCTTGAAGAAACATGAGGTTGTCCCTTGCCGTAGCTACACCAAGGTCAAATGCATTAATGACCCACGCATTAACCTGTATTAGATATGGAACAACATATTGCAGTGGACCAAGCGTGTCGTATGGAAAAAACGTGTCAAGTGCAAGAATAATGGCACTACCACCAAGAAATATTGGGCCTGCTGGCGCGATTCGAATCCATCGTTTTCCAAAAAATATTGAAAGTGTTGCAGTGACAAAGGCAGACATTACAACAAAATCCCACAACCACTCCCAAGAATATATGAGAGGAACCTCGATGTCCTTGCCATAGTTTACAATATTTTCTTTTAGTCCGTATTCTGAACCTGCAAGAAAAATCATGACAGCTGCTGCAAGCGGAATTACAGATAGTAGACGTTTTTTTGCAACTTGCAGTTTTATGCCAAAAAGTTCTGCCACAATAAATGCCAATGCAAAAAGAAACCCACCTCTCCCTTGGTTCCAGCTCAGGCTAAATGTGTCAGGAAATACAACGAGTGCAAAAAGTATTGGACTGGCAATGATTAAAATTGCAAATATCACGCTTTTGTTTTGCATCAATCTACTCGAATTTATGTGGGAGATATATATTCCACTCAGAAAAAGTCTGCAATTGTTTTTTGTTTGATCAGCTTTAACATGTTTCCTTTTGAAAGCCACTCTGTTTTGCTAATGCTCATGTTTTTGCATGCAAAGTTAATTGCGTCATCAAAACTTGATGCAACGTATGGTTTTTGTTTCATTGCAGCCCGTATCCCTTGCCGAACCTGCCACACACCGACTGGAACTGCATATTCGGGCCTGATCTCGCGCAGTACCAAGACTGCACCTTGCATCTGATTTTTTACAAAATATTCAGATACAGCCAGTTTGGCTGCAAAATATGCGCCTGCAATTGCTGGAGGATGATCAATTCCTCGTGCATCTTCAAAATCATTGCCAAACCCAACCACATCACCGTCATGCCAAGCCTCTTGCATTTCAAACATCCACCTGTGCGGAAAAACTACTACAGAATACAGGTTGTCAATATGTTCAAAACAAAATACCTGACACGAGTTCATTAGATCAAAATCAAGAATCTCTGAGACAAGTGATTTTGAGATAATGTCGTCAGTTGCTGTAATGCTCCATCGTGTTGGCACAAGTTTTCGTTTTTTTCCAAACATCCCAATACTGAAACATTTTTGGATTTTTGAAATCTCGATTCCGCTGTTGTAGAGTGCAAGTACTGCATCTTCTGCCTTGAGGTCTCTGTCATAGTATGCTTTTTGAATAAATTTATCAGAAGAGGAGCTAGAAAACTTGGAGCTTTTTATCTCACCTATGGGGCCAAACGGTGCACTTTCACCATCAATTGATGTTACAGGAATCGTGTTTTTGTGAAATTCAATGTCTGATTCAATTGGGCGTGAAGACATGGCGACTTCTTGCAGATCCTCGATGTATCTCCCCTGGTCAGTTACAGACACCTTTTTAATTCCACGGATAAGGTTTAGTCGAAAATTTACAATTTCTTCCAGAGTTTTCCCAGACCACTTTTCAGGAATATCAAGCAGGCTGGTATCTCCATGAATTGGGGGCACCATTGGGCCAACGAATACCTTTGGATAGTTGTAAGATCCTACAAAAACAGATGGCGGGCTAGAGCCGCTTACCGCATTAGATGAAAACAGGTTTGCATATCTTGACAAATACTCTTTCCAGTTTGATTCTATTGATTCACGAATTTCACGTGCAGTACGAGTCATGAGAGGATAATGGGTTCATTTTCTATTAACTTGACTGAAAACAAAGTTTGACTGTGTGTCAATGCGCGATGTTTAAAATTGAAAACCAATAACAAAAAGTATGGCAATTGAAAGAATAGTATCTTTTCTCCCCAGTGCAACAGAGCTGCTTTATGAGCTTGGGGTAAAAGATAGAATTTTTGGCGTTACTCATGAGTGTCTGTATCCAGAAGACGCAAGATCAAAGCCTCGTGTGATAACATCTGTTTTGAATCCAGATGTTCTCAACAGCAAAGAAATTGATGATAAAATCATAGAGCTGATGCGAAATGGCAGCGATATTTTCATACTGGATGAAAAAAATCTCATAAATGCAAGACCTGATCTTATAGTATCTCAGGAAATTTGTGAAGTGTGTTCTGCGTATACCAATCAGGTAAACAAGGCCCTAAGCATCTTGGATAAAAAACCACAAGTCCATGCATTAAATCCAAGTGATCTGCAAGGGATTCTTTCTAGCATTGATGAGCTTGCAAAAAAGGTTGGAAGAGAAGAACAAGGCATAGTCTTGCGCAAATCACTTGAAAAAAGAATAGAGTACATCAAATCCAAGAAATTTGAAAAAAGACCGCAAGTTTTATGTATAGAGTGGATTGAGCCATTTTTTACGTCAGGTCACTGGATTCCAGAAATGGTAGAGCTTGCAGGAGGAAAAAACCGGATTAGCATAAAGGGTGAAAAATCAAGAAGGATGACATTTGAGGAAGTCGAAAACGAAAACCCGGAGATAATCATCATGATGCCGTGTGGTTTTGATACAGAGCGAACCATCTCTGAATACAAAAACATTCTTGGAAATAACGACCGGTGGAACAAGCTAGAGGCTGTAAAGACAAACAACGTTTACGCCGTCGACGCAAACTCGTACTTTAGCAAGCCAAGCATTAGAACGATAATAGGTCTTGAGGTTTTAGCTAAAATAATTCAGCCGAAAATATTTGACGAGCTTTCTGTTCCCCAAAAGTCATTTAAACAAATCTAGCTCTTAATTTTGCAGTCAACTGAAAGTGATTTTGTTGTAGTGTAATATGTATAG
>JBBDOC010000038.1:23056-27676 GCA_040877295.1 Nitrosopumilaceae archaeon | reverse complement strand
AATGGATGAGGACAAGATTAACAACATACAAATATCAAAAACAAAAATTCTGGTGGAATCTGGTTTTGCAAAAGATGCAAATGACGCTATGACAAAACTACGTAATTTTGCAGTTCAGCTTTCATCATCAAAGATAACCGAAATTTCAGAGAGCCCAGATCTTCACATAATCCAATCTATCAATACACTTGATGAGACTGACAAAATAATCAATGGTATAAGCTCACGAGTTAGAGAATGGTACGGTCTTCATTTTCCGGAACTTGACAATGTAATAGATAGCATCATTGGTTATTCACAAATAGTTTTAGCTGGAAAAAGACAAAATTTATCAAAAAAGGTGTTTGAAGATGCAGGCTTTCCTGATTCAAAAATAGAAATACTCTCTGTTATTTCAGAAAAGAGCAGAGGGGGGGACATATCAGAAGAGAATCTCTCGCTTGTAAAGTTGTTGGCAAAACAGATTCTTGAATTACATGAACTACGAAAAAAAATAGAAAATCATGTTGAAACACAAATGAATAAAATTGCGCCAAATATTTCAGCCATTCTTGGACCTTCGGTAGGTGCCAGAATTCTTGCAAGAGCTGGAAGTCTAAAGAAACTTGCCTCAATGCCTGCAAGTACAATTCAGGTGCTGGGAGCAGAAAAGGCACTTTTTAGATCACTAAAAACTGGAGCACAGCCTCCAAAACATGGATTATTGTTCCAACATGCTTTGGTTCATGCGTCACCACGATGGCAGCGTGGAAAGATTGCAAGAGCTATAGCTGCAAAAGCAGCTATTGCAGCAAGGGTTGATGTCTATGGCGCAGGACGAAATGATACGTTATTAGAAAAACTAAACATTAGAGTTGACGAAATTGGTAAAAAATACAAAAATCCTATAGAGAAAAAACCGATACCACGTAGAGAAGAAAGACCATTTAGAAGATGGCAGAGTGATAAAAAATCAAAATTTAAGTCATCAGGGGATAACAAACGAAAACGTTTTGGACGTAGATAAAAAGAATTTTTATTGGATTAGAGTAGACGGTGAAGAAAAACTTGCAACTGAAAACTTGGTTGTAGGAAATCAAGTTTACAAAGAAAAGCTAGTAAAAAAGAAAGACATAGAGTACAGAATGTGGGATCCTTTTAGAAGTAAATTGGCAGCATCTATTATGAATGGATTAGAGATATTTCCAATTACTGATAAATCAAATGTTCTCTATCTTGGGGTATCAACAGGAACAACAATTAGTCATATATCTGATATTGTTGGACCAAGAGGTATAATTTTTGGAGTTGAACACTCTAGCAGGGTTGCAAGGGATTTTCTTGATAGAGTAGCATCACATAGGCCAAACATTATTCCAATAATACAGGATGCAAGACAACCTAAACAGTATTTTTCAATTTATGGTAAAGTCGATATAGTTTATGTCGATATTGCACAACCTGATCAAACGGAAATTGCGATTGCAAATTGTAAGCTATATCTAAAGACTGACGGATTTTTGTTCTTGGTTATAAAAACTCGAAGTATAGATGTAACAAAAAACCCAAAAAAAATTATTGAAGAGGAGATAAAGAAGATACAACAGTATTTTGAAATTAACCAAGTAATTGATCTTTATCCTTACGACAAAGATCATGCAATGGTAATTGCAAAATATCTTAAAAGCAATTAATTCCTTAACATAACTTGAACTGGCTTCCAGCTTGTACGAATAAAATTTGGAATGGCTGCTTGATTTTTGATCAAATTTGCTACAAACTTGACCGTTTTACGATCGGATGGATATCCACTACCTAAATCATGTTGCTTATGCAAGCGCTTGATTGCATTATCCCTTGTTACTTTGGCAAGTATCGAGGCAGCAGAAACTATGACAAATCTACTATCAGCGTGGTGATAAGATCGAATTTTTCCATTGTTTGTTAGTCTAGATATTTCTTTTCCAAATCTGACTGTATTTACATCACATGAATCAACATACGAAATATCTGGGCTTAGTTTTAAGATCACTTTTGCCATGTATTTTGCCTCAAGAGAGTTTAGCTGATGTTTACGAACATTGCAATCTATTGTGAATGGGTTGATTTGTGTTATACAATAGTCATCTACAAAGTCAATGATTTGTTTGTATAGTTTTTCGCGGACAGTAGGAGTAAGTTTTTTTGAATCTTGGATTCCCATTAAATCAAGTTCTTTGATTTTTTTGTTTGTTATAGATACTCCAGCAATCACAAGTGGTCCTACCATAGAACCCCTTCCTGCTTCATCAACTCCACAAATAAGCACAAGTCTCTGAAGTACTATGCATATTAAACCGTTATAGGTGAATGAAGATTTGTAATTATAATTGCAAACTTCACTTAATGATTTAGAAATAATTGAGGGGAGAACAAGGATTCTTGTACCGCCTGATTCTGTTAATGCCAGAGTACCTCCAAGAGAGCCTGCATTTTTTAATCCTAGAGCAAAGCTAAATCGAGATTTTTCTATAATTGTTTATTCAGCGTTTTTAGAAAATTTTGTAGGTCCAAAAATTTTCCTTGATGGATTAGCTGGAATCGGTGCAAGGGGACTAAGAGTTGCAAATGAGGTAAAAACCATTGAAAAAGTGATAGTAAATGATCTTAATCCATCTGCGCTTAATCTAAGCCTAAGGTCGGCAAAGCTGAATAATTTACTAAATTATGAAATATCAGAAAATGAAACATGTAGATTTCTAAGTAGTCACTCAAAAAGAGGCTCAAGGGCAACAATTGTGGATGTAGATCCCTTTGGTTCCCCTTCAAAATACATTGACTGTGCAATTAGGGCGACAATGCATGGAGGATTGTTTTCTGCTACCGCTACCGATTTACAAGTATTACATGGGTTGGCTAATGATGCATGTAAAAGAAGATACTATGGAGTTCCCGTCAAGACAGAATACGGAAATGAGATAGCAATACGGCTTATACTTGGTTGCATCAACATGGTTGCTGCAAGATTCGATGTAGAGATTGTGCCACTTTTTGTAGAAAATGAAATGCACTATTATCGAACATATGTAAAAATTCTCAACAAACCTGTTCATGAAGAAAAGATGGGTTACATTTTACATTGTAATTTTTGTGGAAATAGAATCATTTCTGAACATCAAGGTAATGTTTGTAATTTGTGTAATTCAAAAGTAATAATAGCAGGACCGTTATGGATTGGGCAGTTATTTAGTAAGGAATTTGTCATATCCATGTTAAAACAGATACCCAATTGTTCTGTTGACAAGAAATGTGAAAAAATACTGCAAAGATGTATTCTTGAAGCTGAAATGTCAGGAATATATTTTACGCTTGATGAAATAGCGTCAAAAATGAAATGCGCTCCTTTATCTCTAAAAAAAGCAATAAACAAACTTCAAAACAGTGGATTTTTAGCTAGTCCCACTTCACTTAATTTTAAAGGCCTAAGAACTAATGCAAACATAAACGAGTTAAAAGAGATTTTCGCAAACTAGGCAAGATATCCCAAACAAACATAGTATAATTCGCTGCTTGGTTTTCTACTAGCCTTTGGTTTTGTTAACTTGATTTTTACAAATTTTTCCTTTAGATAATCGCGAAATTCATTTGAATATTCACCATCAAAAACCTTAAAGACTGCATTTCCTTTGTGAACCAGTACTTTTTCCATGATTTTTGCACAGCTATAGTTCAAAGAAATTTGTTTTGCGTGATCAACTGACCACTTACCAATAACTTGTGGCGAAATATCACATATGACAGCATTTACTTTTCTTTCAAAATATGATAGGATTTCATCTACAATAGATTCATTTTCTATATCACCTTGGATTATGTAGGCACCTGGAATATCTTCAACATATGCTGTGTCAATTCCCATAACTTTGCCTTTGTTGCCAGATAATTTCACTGCTACTTGTGTCCAACCCCCAGGTGCACATCCTAGATCAAGAACATAAAATCCAGGACCAATGATTCTGTATGCGTTGTTAAGCTCTCTTAGTTTGTAAGTTGCTCTGCTTCTATAACCTTCTTCTCGTGCAAGTTTTCTAAAATGATCCTTTCTTGCATCAATTAATTTCATTTTTGCTTCTTTGATGGCGTTATTTGGACAAGAACCCAATCCTCAATCCATTTACATGTACGTGGACTAATTTCTCCATCTATCGTACATTTTTGTTCTACAGGACACGTCAAACATGGCGCGTTTTCTATAGAAGTTGTGCTAATAGGAGTTTTTTTGATAATAAGTTTGTATGTCCATCTACCGTTTTCAAGAATCTTTTCTCTTGAAATAATTCCCATACGTTCTAATTTTAATGCCAAGCGAGAACCGTCTCGGCTTGTTAGTTTTAGTTTCTTCCATAGTTCACTTTGCAACATACCCTTAGATTCGTACTTGGCTAGGATTTCTGTGACTTTGTTTGTGAGTTTATCCATGTCCACCTTTGCAATTTGAAAATTCTCGATTTCTTCGTCTGTTAGTTGTTCTTCTAGCTCTTCTTCGAATGTTTTCTTTTCTTTAGCTTTTGGAGCTGTTTTTTCTTCAGCTTTTGCAGGAGTTGTCTTTTTCTTTTCTTTAGCTTTTGGAGCTGTTTTTTCTTCAGCTTTTGCAGGAGTTGT
>JBBDOC010000038.1:0-22956 GCA_040877295.1 Nitrosopumilaceae archaeon | reverse complement strand
CTTTTTTAGTTGTGCTTTTAGTTTTTTAAGTTCTTTAGCTAGTTGTTCAGCTTGTTTTGCAGCTTCTTCTTGTGATAGTTTAGCATTTGAGTTGTTTTCAGTTTTTTCTACCATACATCTCACAATAATGTAGAATTAGATTGCCATGTTAATTCAATATATAACATTGCATTTTTTCCTAATTGATGGTAAACTTTTCACTTGTAGCTATGGTTTTTTTGTAATGTTTGTCATTAATTTCTGCTACTATTTCATATTGACCTAAATCACTAATTTTTTCTGAAAACGCATCATCAACAGGCAACATCAAATTTTCTTTTTGAAAACATTGCCCAAAATATCCACTTTGAGTAACTACTTGTTTTGGACTAGAATTCAAATCGTATATTGTTATGTATAGATCACCGCAGTCAAATGCTGGATCAGTTACTGACACTTGGATGTTAATTGGGGTTGTTGAAGAGTATTCTTGTTGTAATGAGATTATCTTTATAGAATCACTTTGTACTTTATTTGTCCCAGACGTTTTGAAAGGCCACATGTTTAGTTCTCTTTCCGGTTCATTGAGAACCTCTGCCATAACAAAAGAACCCAAAGCTAAGGATGTGATTACTGGAAATAAAAATACAAAATACGCTGCCTTGGCTGCCACTTCGATTTCTAACATCTGATATTCTTTTATATCTATTTAGTGATGACCTAATTGTTCAGTATAATTACGTAGTATAAGTTAAATCAGAATTTTGCAAATAGCACCTAATGCGCCTTCGTAAATTTAGGGTTAGTGCATTTAGATGCATTCATGACTCGGGGGAAATCAAGGTAGGGGATCTTGCTGCCTTTGTGGGGCGAAATGAGAGTGGTAAAACAACGATTCTTCAAGCACTTACTTTGTTAAACAAGGAAGAAGGACTTTCTGAGCTTGATCTTTGTGATGAAATGACCCAAGAGCTAAAATCTGAAATAAACGTTGTAGAGGGAGAATTTGAGCTAAGTAATCATGAAACGCATTTAATTAAAGAAAAATTTCAAGCTATACCAGAAATAAAAAAAATACGAATTTTTAGAACAAACAAGAACCCAAAGATCCAATATGATTTTGGCAATATCAGAATAAGTGAAGAAGAAAATAAAGCATTAAACTCGTGGGAAAACTTTACAGAAAATGTACGCAGTTTTGTTGATACAATTCCAAATCACATTAGAATAAGAATTGATATGAAATTTTTTGATGGACCACCACCGGCAAGTCGTGAGATTTTCAACAGTGAGATGGCTGAATTTAACAACAATATTCGTGTTCTTGCTGCAGAAGAAAAGCAAGTAATTGTAGAATGGGAAAAAATCTACAACAACATAGGTACTAATTTTGACAATATGCTTGTTGGGACAACAGAACGTGTAGCACTTGAAAATTTTATTGAAGAGAATTTACACCCAAGATTTGTTTACTTTTCTGATTACAAAAAAATTATTGGCAGTATCAATCTAAATGAATATCTAAAAATATCAAAAGGAATGAAAGAAGAAAGCGTAGAATACATTGAAGAGTTTGACAGAGCTGAAACTGTCAGAAATCTGTTTTATCTAGCAGAACTTGATGTAGAAGAATTAGAAGAGTACAAAAACAGTCCTTCAAAACTTATCAAATATCTTAATACTGCAAGTAAAAGACTAACAGAAAGACTAAATCCAGCATGGAAAGGGGATCCAATTCATGTTGACCTCAGATATAGTCCAGGCAATATTCTAAGTGTAGTAATTTCAGATGTTCACAGAGATGGAACTATAACAAATACAGGGCTTTTAAACAGAAGAGCAGAAGGGTTCAAGTGGACATTTTCTTTTATTGTTAATTTTGCAGCAGAAACACAAAGAGCAGAGCTTAAAGAGGCAATCTTATTGCTTGATGAGCCAGCAAGAAATCTTCACCCTACACAGCAACGCGGAATATCTGATTTACTAAAGAATCTGGCAGGCTCAAACCAAGTCCTTTATGCCACACACTCACCATTTATGATATTTGATTATACCCCGGGCAATCTTCTAGTTGTTGAATTAGACAAGAGAAAGCACCTCAGTAAAATATACTATGATTATTGGAATGCCGAGGATACAACTCTCACTCCTATTCTTTATGGACTTGCAAGAGGATTAGTTGAATCAATTGTAGATAGACAGATCGGTACAAACTCTAGACCAGTAATAATAGTAGAAAACATGACAGATGCAATGTATTTAAATGCCTTTGACAAATTTCTTCAAGATCCAAACATTTCCATGAATCCATTAAATGTAGTAGCAGTGTTTAGTAAAAACTCTGTACTTCCTTTGTCCATTTTCTATAGAAATCATGGCTACAACACTTTTGTGTTGCTTGATAACAGCGATGAGTCAAAACAAATTTCGACACAACTGACTGCAAATGAGTTTTCAAAAGTTCAAACAATATTTTTTGAACAAGTTGGAAAAACTACACAGTCAATTGAAGACTATATAGCAATTGATGATTATCTTTATGCGGTAAATCAAACCTATGAAATTAAACTAAGACGAGAAGGATACACTGCTCTTACAAAGGAAAATGTGATATCAAAAGGAAAGAAAGGCATAGTTGAAAGTCTAGTAGCAATATGGCATGAACACAAAGACGATGGATGGGGCGAATTTGATGCTGAAGAGATTTGTCGATATATTTGTGAAAAAATTGCATTGAGTCAAACTGACTTTTTGTCAGATAAAACAAAAGATCAGTTTAGAACACTATATAGGTTAATTGCAGAAAGAATACGACAGTACCAGAATCTTGCTGCAAACTCAGCCCAAGATAAACTAAAAGCAAAAATCTGATCTTTTGTTGTTAGCGTATTCGCGAAAATGCAAAAGAAAAAACTTGTTAAGATTTAAGTTGGAGAATCTTTGTTTAAATATATGAATTGGTTTTTGGCAAGAAGAATTTTTCTTGCTGTAATGCTTTTGTTTGTTTGTGCAATTTTTTTCAATATTGATTCTTTTGCCCAAGAAGACTCTGTAACATCAAACAGTGTAGCATTTGAAGATACTACGATTATAGAGTTTGAGAACAATGACTCTGTTGAAATAGAGACCATCAGAATGTGGTTAGGCAGTGATTTTGCCTTCAAATCATTTAAAACTGAAAAAAGTTGGACTGGTCAAAAAACCCCACAGGGCGTAATCATCTTTACAACTAATGAGCCAATACAACCTGGAGAATCAGTAAAATTTGGAATTAAAACCGATAAAGCCGAACCAAAAATTAACTGGAGGCTTCTTGATAAAAATGAAAATGAAATTGGAACCGGTGTAACGCTTGTAACAACTACTATTAATGAAAATACAAATCAAATTGAGACTCCAGGGCCTTCACAAAATGGTATTTTTAATGAGACCAGCTTCAAGATTATTCCTGAAAAGCCAAAAGTTGGCAATAGCATCAGAGTTGCTGGAGAAAAATTTGGTGTTAACCAGAAACTTGACTTGTATATAGGTGGCGAAAGAATCGAATCAATTCAGACAGACAATGCAGGTAATTTTATGATAACAACAAAAGTTCCTGAGACCATAACTGCAGACAGAACAGATTTTATTGTAAGAGACTTTGTAGGTAATGAAAAAACTGTAAGCCTTCGACTAGGTGAATCAGATAGTAGATTAGGGTCTTCAGAAGTACGTCTTACTGTAAGTGGCTTATCTGATACAGTGTTTAGAGGGGATAAAGTCAAAGTAGCTGGCACTGCAAAACCAGATAGTACAATTACGGCTGCCCTTAAGGATAAAAATGGAAACACCATGACTACTTTAACTGTAACTTCAGACTTTCAAGGAAACTGGTCGTATGAACAAACTGTTCCATTAAATTCTGAACTTGGAGAACGTGCAATAATAATTACTGATGGTACAGATACCATTGAAAGAAAATTTAACGTTGCTGCATCTGAAAAGATACTCATAACTCCCCTTAGATTAAAATTTGATCCTGGAGAATTAATTGTGTTCAATGGAACTGCAATACCTGATCAAGAGCTAGAAGCTGTCTTAGAAGATCCTAGTGGAGCAGAATTTGCTTCACAAATCATACATGTTGATTCGTCTGGAAATGTATCGTTTGAATTTTCTACATTGGTGTCATCTCTTGAAGGTACCTATGTGCTTATTGTATCTCAGGGAGCTGAACGTGAAATAACTACTGTTGGACTAGGCGAACTTCCAAAAGAACAACTAGTAATGAAACTTGACAAATTGAACTACAAAGCAGGTGATACTGCAGTAATCGATTTGAAAGGACCCGCCTCAGCAACTCTTTCACTATTGGTTCTTGATCCTTCAGATAAGGAAAAACACGAAGACTCTATTATTTTGGGACCAGATGGAGGCGCCAGTTATGATTTACCACTCAGTGGATATGCTTCTGGAGTATACTCTGTTATAATTAGCAGAGCAAATGCACAATATTCAGAAGTTTTTACAGTAGGGCTACAAACTGGATCAGGACCAATTCAAGTACGTACTACAAAGGATACATATACACTTGGAGAAACGGTATTAATTCTTGGTAGATCAGCTAAGAACATCTTGTTAACTATAACATTATCAGATCCTGATGGCAATGCTGTAAAACGTAAAGAGACTTTCACAAACAAGGACGGTATATTTTCTGAAGATTCTTTTAAGATACCATTAAGTGCTGGAGATGGAATTTGGACAATCAATGTTGCAAGTGGGTCAAATTCTGCCAAAGTAGATCTTAACATAATTAAACAATTAACAGAAGGACTAGTTATGAAAATGGACAAAGAGTCTTATCGCATTGGTGATACTATAATAATGAGTGGTTTAGGTGCTAAAGGAGGCAGCGTATTTTTGGATATTCTAGGTTTTAATAATGCCACTATTCAATCATTCAAAATTCCTGTCACTGACAGTGGAAGCTTTCAAAATTATTGGAAGGTTCGTGTTGAAATTGAACCTGGTACGTACATAATAAAGGCCAAGGATTCTTTTCAAACCGTAGAAATCACATTTAATATTGTTAAATAAAGTGTCTTAAAATTTCTAAACAGTTTTTATTTCTCCCTTTCTTGCCTAATTAACGTGAATCTTAGAGATAAAATTGACGAGTATCCAGATTTTCCAAAAAAAGGAATACTGTTTAGAGATATAAGCCCAATCTTAAAGGATCCTTCAGCACTTTCCTATGTAATTGATGAATTCTCGAGATGTTTTCATCCAAATGATGTTGATGTCTTGGCAGGTATAGAATCACGTGGTTTTCCACTAGCATGTGCCTTGGCAATAAAATACAACAAAGGAATGATCATGATTCGCAAACAAGGAAAATTACCAGGTCTGACAAAAAAACTATCTTACAGCATAGAATATGGAAAAGCAATAATGGAAATCCAAAAACACGCAATAAAAAAGGGACAACGTGTTCTAATTTGCGATGATCTGTTAGCAACAGGAGGAACTGCAAAGACTGCTGCAAATTTAATAGAAAAGATAGGAGGTAAAGTAACAGGATTTGCATTCTTAATTGAATTAACTAATTTGAATGGGATAAAGAAAATTAGTAATTACAAGTGTGAATCCTTGGTGAAATACTAGTGGAAAAGGATATTGAAATTGGAATTTTTGGTGGAACCGGAATTTATGATTCAGGTCTTTTAAAGGAAAGTAATAAAGTCACAATAGAAACTCCATATGGAAAGCCATCTGATTCAATTACTGTAGGTATGTTCAAGGAAAAAAAGATCGCATTTATGCCAAGACATGGAAAAAAGCATACCATCCCCCCCCATATGATAAATTACAGAGCAAACATTTGGGCATTCAAAGAGCTGGGAATAAAACGAATCATTGCGCCCTCTGCGGTTGGGAGTTTAAAAGAAAAACTCAAACCAGGACATTTTGTATTACCAACACAGTTTTTGGATTTTACAAAATCACGTGAAGGTTCGTTTTCAAAGGAAGGAAGAGTCATTCATATTTCAGTGGCGGATCCTTTTTGTCCTGATCTACAAAGTACGATCCTAAAAGCTGCAAAAAACCAAAATGTAACAATCCATACGGATTGTACTTATGTTTGTATACAGGGACCGAGATTTTCAACAAAAGCCGAATCAAAATTTTTCAAATCAACAGGTGCAGATATTATTGGAATGACACTTGTACCAGAGTGTCAACTAGCGAGAGAAGCCCAAATGTGTTATGCGTCAATTTCGACTGTTACAGATTATGATGTATGGGCAGAAAAACCAGTAACTGCAAAAGAAGTAATTGAAACCTTATCAAAAAATACTGATACGACAAAAAAGCTGTTAACCGTTTTAATTAATGAAATTCCAAAAACTCGAAACTGTAATTGTGAAAAAGCGTTGCTAGATGCTGAATTCTAGTCATCAACAAAAGTGTCTCGTTTTAATCCCTCTGGTAGAATAATGTCTCCTTGTAAAAGGCACTTTTGAAGCTCTGAAATAACCTCGTCAGCGTCATAGCCTAATTCTTTCAATGATTTTTCTGTAGATTTTGAGATTTTAGCGCCCACGTTATGACCACCAATTCTTCCAAAGGCAATCGCGTTAAATCTAAAAGAGTTGTTGTCTATTGTAAATTTTCCAGTTATTTTAGCTGCCATCTGGCTTCCATGCACATTATTGATATGTACTGTAATATTCAATTTTTTGATTTATATTTCAACTGCTCTATTAAGATGATCTTCAACAAGAAAACTCCAATGATTATTATCTTCTATTTTGTAGTCATTTACCTTTAGAACCATAACCTTTTCATCTAAACATTCATGTTTAATTTCAGAGTTTTCTTTTAGTCTAACAAGACGCCATTTGTCTTTTCCTTTTTGTAATTTACATACAGATACTGCCCATTTTTCATCAGGCTCAATCTTTGGCATTCCTACTATTTCTGTAAGTGTTTCAATGCCTAATTGTTTTTCTTCACAAAATTTTTTCTTACAAACACCACATCTCCAAACATCAACAGAGCCGATAGTTCTCTCGTTTATGTTGATGTTTACTGCAGCAAAATATACTGGTTGATGATTACAAGTTTCCATCTCTACGCTCATTAAACTTCACGTAATAATTGTTCTATTTAGTCCTTGCATCATCATAAAATTTCTCTAGTGCAATTCCAATATTGTCCACTGTTACATTTCTTTGAAATTTTATATTTTCTCTTTCACACATCCTTCTATACATGTTAACCGAAGTAAATCTAGGATGCATTGCCTCGTATTCTGTTTCTGACATATCAATAAAACCTCCAATCTCAACAAGTTTTTTTGCAGCATTCAATGCTTCTGTTATAGAAACTCCTAGTTTTTTTGCAATTGCGTCAACAGTCAGCTTTCCTTCTGTTACAACTAAAAGAAACACCTGTGCCTGAATTTTTGTAAGTTTAATTTCTGAAATAAGATCATTTTCTATTTTGTTCAGATCCACAAGTGATAGAGGATATGTCATTATAATTAAATGTCATTTTACAAATTTTTGTTAGCAAATATTCTTTTTGATGTTTTAAAAGAAAACCCCATAGATGTAAAATGTATTACTACACTAATTATTGCAGATATAATCAGATCATTCAAAAAATACCATGCAATAAAAAAAGATGTAATAGATGGAATTGTAATTATTATTGCAATGATTGTTCCTTTCAAAAATATTTCATTAGTTGATAATTTGGAATTTTTCTCTTTCAACACTTTGAAAACAGAAGTGTGATAATAAAATCAAAGATGCTTTATATTTGGTAAACATTCGAGTTAACTAAATGGCAAGTTATAGAGGAGCCTATTCTAACGAACAATCATTAAATTTTGTGATTCCCATTATGGTGGTTTTGTTTCTTGGAATAGTATATGTCATGGCACAACGAGCAAATGTGGGCTTTGTTAGCTTTATTTTAATTGGCGCAGCTGCACTGACAATGTTTTATTGGGTACACATTCTCAAAAAATTAACAAAAGAAGAAAAACCAAAGTATACATCACATGAAGCAGAAACTAAAAACTGGGTATATGATCTGATAAAAGGCGATCAAGAAGTTGTTTTTGTTGCCGAAGTTCCAGGCCCTGAAGACAAGATCATGGTACGTTTGGTTGAGGGAATTTTGTATATACGTGGGTCAAATCATTTTTCAAAAGAGGTTCCAATCGAAGGTTCACAAGATATGCAAATTGTTGATTTCAAATACAGAAATGGTGTTCTTACTTTACGAATAAAAAAATCATAGACTTTTTGCAATTTCAAGCTTTTCTGGCAGATATTTGTCTGTAATATTTGTAAGTCCATATTTTGAAAATGCCTCAAGCTCTGCCTTTCTTTTTATTTTAAGAAATACCTCTAATTCTTTTTTCCACAAACCTTCTTGATATCTAGGATCTTTTTGTAAATCATAAATTCGCTTTATATCAGATTCAGTCATTGGAATTGTAGGAAGTTTATACTTTTCAATATCTGTAGCCCAGACACCTAGCCACTTTGCGTCAGGAACAGTTAATTCGCGTAGATGTGCTGCGTTTGCAGAGCCAGATTTTATTACCATAGCTATATGTTCTCCATATACATCACCGTCGGTTAAAATTACAACTGGAAGGCCCAGCTCAGTGTGTAATCTTTTAAGCAAATACCTTGTAGAACGAGGAGCTTGTCCTGCAGTATCAACTATAATGGCTTTGAATTTTTTATCAACTTTTTCTTCTACAAATCGTGTAAACAATCCGCCTTTTTCTATTGCTATAACCAATTCAGCACTTGTATCAACTAGTTCTGCACTACTAAGACTTGGTCCTATCAAGTAACCGTCAGGATGATCAGAGAGGTTAGTTCGCTTGCCTTCGTATCCAGGTACTGTATATTCTATAGTAAGATCACCAAAGACACTGCTTCTCTCTTCAGGAAATATGTGAAGATCCTCTCGCGGTCTTGCTAAAACAGCTTCTAAATCAACAATTATGTTGTCTGATTCTGGCTGGTCTTCAAAATCTATAGAAAATGCTTGTGATGAATAGTAAATATCTCTAAGTGTTGATGATTTTTTTTCTTGAACTAATTTGTTTGCAAAAAACGCTAACCAGATTAGCTGTGTAAATGAGCGAAGCTGTGACATGTTACGTGCACTTCTGATGCTTGCAGTATTGCCAAGGATGTATTGGCGAAGTTTCTTATCATAGACTATATTACTAACAGATCTACTTGGAACTGAAAACTTTGGAAATTCACCTCTGTCTAATTCGCTATAGATTTTTAGTCCTTGTTCCTGTAACAGCTTAGCAAGAGATTCTCTTCTTTCTTCACTAGTTTTGGATATTTTTTTTGATTTATTCTTCAACCATGGCCTCCATCTTCAGCATTTTTTTATAGTCAGGTTCTTTTTTCTTGCCTGCAAGCTCTGTGCAAAATTGTGCAACTAGCGGAATATACTTTGAGTACAAGTTTGCTCGCTTTTTTTCCATGTCTGCTTGTCCTCTTTTAGACATGAAAGTTGCCAATTTTCTAGCTAAAAATTGCAAGGCAAGTCGTAATTCGCGCTCTATTTCAGGCCTGTCTGCCACATTTTCCTTGCCAACTGTTTTGTAAGGAATTCTTGTTGAACAAATATGAGATACGATGACAAGCGGGGCATCATTTTTCACTTTATAACGTGTCCAGTCTATCTCATTTACCACTTTTAATACCACATCGCTTCCCTCATCATAAAGCAGTGGGATTCGGTTTGCAAAACGATATACAGTTTGTCCAACACTTTTAATCTCCCCACCATATGCTATTCCCATTTCAACTATGAACGGAAATCCCGAATATGCTGAAGCTCCTCGTTGTACAACCTCTAAAAAATCGGGTTTAAAAAATTGCCCCATGCCTTTTTTCAGTGGTTCTTCGCCTAATGGAGCAAGACAGCTAGGATCTGGCGAGAGAAAGTCTTCAAATTTTTGTAAAGAGTCGCTTAGTTTAACTAGCTCTTGATTGGTCATTGTTCCAATTCTTTTTTCAGGTTTCAAGTTTGCAAATTCAGTAAATTTTACTGCAGTTGCTTGACCTAAACGTTGAAATCGTTTTGTTAAAAATGAAATTAAAGTTTCACCCTGAACTGTATTTGTAAGTTGCCTATAGTATTCACTTTCTGGATCTAAATCTATAGATATAGATTTTGATTCCCCAAAGTCCCAATATACTAGTTTCTTGTTTGCTATGTCCATATCATCAATTCTTATTTTGCTTAGTTTCTCAAAATCCATTTTGAGAAATGACATCACTGCAATTACAACTCTAACATGACGAGATAGACCAGGCCATCGTTTGCTGGCCTTTTCCATGATTTCTAAATAATTCAAATTCTTTTTTTTCAAACCAAGTTCTTTTCTTACTTTTTCAATCATTTTGTTATCGACCGTTGGAATTTGAAAATGAGAGTCGGCCATCATTCTTCTTATTGTTTCAACATCAATTCCATGAGGATGAGGTTTTATGATAGTAGGTGGTGGAGGCATTGTTTTTACAATTTTAGTTTGATGAAATTTTTCGCCTTTTGGATCTTCAAAGGTAATTGTGGCATATGGAGTAATCAATGATGTTTGGTACACATAGTCTCTGATTTTTGAACCAGCTTTTGAGTAATCACCATCAAGACAGATGCTCACTGAAAGGCCTTTTTTTGATACTTCTTTTGTATTGTGTTTTAATATGATGGGTTTGTTTTTTTGAATATCTAAAAGTAATTCATATTCGTCTTGACTTTGTCCATCAGGTGAGCTTTTAACTACTACTGGTTTGTTGGTTGTAATTTGACCATACAGGATAGCCATCGTTGCTCCAAGACCAAACATTCCTCGTGCTTGTTTTAATCCAAACTTTGAGCCATACAAAACGGTACCAAATGCTAGCGGAATATGTTTTGAATCTATTCCTGGCCCATTGTCTTTTACAGTAAGAATGTATGGCTTTGGGTCTGCTTGTTCGTCATCAACTGCTTTTATAGACAAGTAAACGTCTGGTAGAATTCCTGCCTGATCACATGCATCAAGTGCATTTTCTACAAATTCTCTTACGGCTGTATAAAGTGACCTTGTAGGATTGCTAAAGCCGGCAAGATCACGATTTCTATAAAAAAATTCACTTGGAGAGATTTGATTAAAAGATTCGGTGCTAGAAGACATTTTGATCTTCCCACAGTTTTAGTTTTTCAAGCTTGTCTCGTCTTCTTGCAGCTTCAAGTTTACCATAAACTGAACCATGCATGCTACCTTGTGAAATTGCCGAAATTGCTTCTACAGCAAGTTTAAGCTTGTGTGTTTCCCCAATTATTGCAACAGTTCTTCCATAGACTGAGATATTTGTATCACATAGTTTTTCCATGTTTTTCCTCGCCTTACCTCCATCTCCAATAATTCTCCCTTTTATCCTTTCAATTTGTGCGGGAGACTTTGCTCCAAACTCCCTTAAGTCTATTACATGTAATGTGTTTTCACCTTTTAGTAATTTCAATGCATTGTCTGGAGAAAAACCTCGGCCTATTGCTGTCACAATTTCCATTGCTTTGAAAGGTTGAATGTCTTCAATTTTTCCTCGGCTTTTGATTATAGTTTCACCTGTCTCACTATCAATTTCTAATTCAACATGACAAATTTTTTCAATTTTTTCTTTTACTTGACCTGATTTTCCAATAAGTGCACCTATCCTGTCAGTTGGTATTCGAATTAATTTTTCAAAGCTCATTTTGTCACCAATTCAAAAATATCAGCTGGGTTAGCAACTGTTAGACCTCGTTTAACAAAGAATTTTGATATATTATTAATGTCTCTTTTAAGAAATTCATTAGTATTTGGATGATGTATATCAACGCCGGAAGCAAGATCAAATAAGATTAGTCCATTTTCAGTCTTGAAAATGTTAAATTCTGATAAATCACCATGTACAAGTTTTGCCTCCTTATACAACCGTTTAATTAGTGACATGGTTGATTCATAGTCTTTTTGAGAAACGTCTGTTTCAACCAGGGTTTTTTCAGGAACGCCGTTTTTTCCTACAAATTCCATCACAAGAATGTTTTTTGTTACATATATCGGCTTGGTAGAAGGAATGTCACACTCAACGCATTGAACCAGGTTTCTGAATTCTTTTTTTGCCCATAAATATACCAAATTTCTGGTGCCTTTTCTTATCTTTGAGAATCTTGGGTCCCCTAAAATGTATGACGCACGTTTTTTGAAGCTCGCTGTGCTTACAAGATATATCTTAAGCGCTATATCTTTCCCGTTTTTATCTACTGCCCAAAACAACTGTGATTCTTTTCCTGAACGAACCACTCCATTTACATAAGAAACTATGTGTTTGTTTATCAGGTCATACAAAGTCATTATTGTTGTTTTGTCAAGAACCTCGTTGATTGTTTTGTTATTTTTGAATCCGTCAAAGATTTTGTGTTTTGATTGTGTATCTAACTTTTTATCAATTTCATGTTCAAATTTATCTGTTATTTCTGGCAACATTTTGGTATAGAAACTGATGAATAAAAATTAATTTCAGCTGATCTTAGAAATCTTTTGGCAAATGACCGTTATTTTTTAACCAATCAACTTGTGGTAACGTAAATCTCCATACTATATCCCCTCTTTCGTCTGCTTTAAAATCCCAGGGGGCAATTACCACAATGTCATTGTCACGAATCCAAATTCTACGTTTTAATTTACCTCGAATTCTACCACGCCTTGTTATATCGTCAGTACATTTTACTAAAACTTGATCACTGCCAAGAAGTTTGATTACTCTTCCAAGAAGTTCTCCTTGTTCTGGCAATCGAATTTCTTTTAATTCACTTTCATTGAGAACTTTGCGTTTACCCACTTGGCAAATATCTTTAGGTTTGTATATAATTGTGGTGATTTACATTTTGAAAACTATTAGGAAAGGAACACTGTCAATAGTTTTGATACCTTGTTGTGCACCAATACCTAAGCTTAATGACAAAGAGATTGTTTCTTTTCCAACCATGTTAATTATTGAATAGTTTTTCAAAAGTGTAATTGCTTCTTCTTTTTCTATTATCTTTTCGCCGTAATAGTTTCTGCTGATGGTTATAGTCAGATCATTTTCAGATACATTTTTTCCTAAAAGATGTGAATCACAGATGTTAAGCATCTGGTTGCCTTGGTAATTGGCAACTCGAACAGAAAATGACATTATGCATATTTACCTTTCAGTGTGGATCTAGCGCCACACGCTTCACATATTAAAAATGAAATTCGTTTTTCCTTTTCTATTCTCGTATCAGGACTTTTGCAGGTAGGACATTCAACATAGTCTTTAACATAGATTTCAAAAAGACGCGTAAAGTCTTGTGGCTCTCTTTTTCCAATAAAAATGGCCTTTTCGCCCACTCTTTCTGCAGGAACGGCAAACTCTTTTGATAAATACTGCAGAACCTTATCTGGGTCCCTTCGTAAAACCTTTGGAAATTCTGAAAAATTTCTAAGAAAGGTTCGTTGTCCTTCCCACATAACATCTACTGGCGGAAGTTCGAATCTTGTGGTTTCACTCTTGTTTTTTGAAACTTTGTCCTGAATTCGCTTTAGTAGTTTCTCGTATTCTGTCTTTGCCAAACAAGGAACGTTACGTGTTTGTCCCTATATTGGTTTAGATCAAAAAAGAAGACCGTGGCCTAAGTTTTGCCTATTCGGAAAACATTAGTTCCACAATGTGGGCAAGTGCCTTTAGTAGCTGGTCGACCATTCTTCAATTTTGTCTCTTTGGGATCTTTCACTTCTACTTTTTTTCTGCATTTTACACAATATGCTGTTACCATTCTATCAGATCACAGAGATGGTGGTATTTAGGAAGGAAATGTAAAACTTATTTAACTATAAACTGGATGACTCTGAATTTTTTATGATCAATTTTCGTTAAATTCGCGATTAATTGTAAAAAAATAATAAATTTTTACCATTTTTTAGGACTTGTGGATTTAAAATAAATAATCCTGATGGTTTTTGGCCGTTTAATTGTAGAATCACACTTCAATTATATTATAAACCACTATTTGTAGAACCTTACAATTGGCCTCAAAAAAAGGAGTTTGGTTGACTATAGTGATGCTAGTTGCCATAACAGTTGCCAGTTTTTTTGTTTGGTTAACTCCACAAAGCTATGATGCTACTTTTGTTGTTTCTGATTTTAAATCACACCTTGATGGAGTAAAGGAAATTCATGTGGCATTAGCTGATGACATTGAAAAAGAATTTCAAAAAATGCTAAATGGTGATTTAACTCCTGATCAGTTCATTGAGATTGCTGAAATTTCATCTTCGCAGATAAATTCACAAATAATACAACTTGTTGAAAGCAACGCATCACAGGAATGGCAAGAAAGTTATTTGAATTACATTGAAGCACTTAGAGCAACAAACTCCAACATGCGAGAAACAATTGTTGTTGCCAATATGTTAAAAGAGAATTCGGATAAACAGGATATTGAAGAGGTTTTAGAAAAAATTGACCAGCTAAAAGAAGAATCAAAATCTTTTGTTTCTGCGTCTGATTCGACTAGGCCATAATTTAGCATTTCTGCTTCAAAATACTATGTATACTATTTTCAAAAGTAGGGAAGTGTTAAAAGGTTATTTTGTAATGTGGGTATGATATGTCACAGGATACAAGAAAGCTGCAAAAGGACATAAAATCCCCTACATCAAGCAGACTGCTTGTAATCTGTGTTGATAGAGATAATGACGTAGGTGAAAAGGCAGGAATTGTAACTCCTGTTATTGGAAGAGACGCGTGTATAGAAGCAGCGCAAAGACTTGCACTTGAAGATCCTGAGGATGCTGATTCAAATTCTATTTTTTATGCTATAAGGACGTATGAGGACTTAGTAAGCAAAGGGTATCAGACCGAAGTCATTACGGTGGCAGGTACAAAAAATAAGGGAGTTGAGTCAGACGAAAAGATCGCAGTAGAGATAAGAAAAGTTTTAGAAAAATTTTCAGCAAATGGTGCAGTTATTGTTTCTGATGGAGAAGACGACGAAAGTGTAATTCCAATTATTCAAAACGTTCTTCCTATTGTTTCTGTGCAAAGAGTTGTAATGCGTGTTAGTAGAACCGTTGAATATTCCTATGCAGTTTTGGGAAAATATCTTAAAATGTTAGTTTACGATTCAAAGTATTCAAAATTCATTCTTGGAGTTCCAGGAATTTTGTTGTTAATTGGAGGAATTGCTTCTGTTGTAGGATATACAAAAGAAATCTTTGCTGTCTTGATTAGCGTACTTGGTGGAGCATTTCTTATTAGAGCATTTGATGTTGACAGAGTCTGGTCAAACTGGGCAAAACCTACACCGGCTGGATTCATTAGAATATTTACTTTTGTAGCGGGCATAATTCTTATTTTAGCATCAGTACAATCTGGAATCTCATCAGTAGATACAAGCTTGGTATCACAAGACAATGAAGTGTTAAGTATAATCACAGACAAAGTGATAATTGGGCAATTCGTTGCTGGGGGTTTACCGTTTTTGTGGATGGGAATCGGATCAATTTTTGGAGGAATGCTTCTTAGCAATTGGTTAAGTGGAAGCTTAAGATCAATTTCGGATAGTCTAAGATTAATCGTACTTGGAGCGCTCTATCCTACAGTGGCACAGTTTACTAACATGCTTGTTAATGACGAAAGTTCGTTTACTCTTATACCACCATTGTTAGTTGGATTGGCAATAACACTGATATCTGCCACCCTTTTATTCCACAAATATAGGAAAAAGAAGGGTGGACAAATATTAACGGAATAAAAAAAGTAACATTTGTTTTATCCGGCCTTTACAGACTCTATTCTAAAAAACTAGAAAAGGAAATTAAAAAAGATGACATGCCTAATCATATTGCCATTATTTTAGATGGCAATAGAAGATGGGCTAAAAGAAACCTAGTTATGCCAAAAACTGGTCATTGGAGAGGAGCAGACGCTGTTGAAAATCTAATGGATTGGTGCGAGGAGTTTGATATTAAAATCGTTACCTTATATGCATTATCTGCAGAAAACCTTGAAAGAAACGATGAGGAGCTTGAATATCTTTTCCAATTGATAAAAGAGCGTCTAGAAAAGCTGTACAACGATCCTAGAATTCATCGAACTAAGATGAAGGTAAAAGCAATAGGGAGAGTCGAGTTATTGCCAGAGTCCATAAAGGAAGTTTTGCACAGACTTGATGTGGCAACAAAAGACTATGACAATCATTATCTTAATATTGCAATAGCATATGGGGGTCAAAACGAGCTTGTGGACGCAGTAAAAAAGATCGGCGTTAAGATAAAGGAAGGCAATCTTGACGTAAAAGACATTAACAAAAATGTAATTGAATCAAACCTTTACACATCACATCTACCACAATCATCACCTGATATGATTTTGCGTACTTCGGGAGAAAAACGTTTGAGTGGTTTTTTAATTTGGCAAAGTGCGTATAGTGAGCTTGTTTTTATGGATATTTTTTGGCCAGAATTTCGAAAAATTGATTTGATGCGAGCCATAAGAACTTTTCAAAAACGAAAACGACGTCTTGGCAAATAGATAAGGCGTTGATAAAAAATGATAAAAGAGCAATCTGCAGGTACTGTATTATTTATTGAAGAAGCTAATGGAAATCTTTTCTTACTTTTGCATTATCCCACAGGTCATTGGGATTTTGTAAAAGGTAAAATAGAAAATAATGAGAGCCATGAACAAGCAGTAATTAGAGAAACAAAAGAAGAAACTGGAATCTCAGACATTGAGTTTATCAAAGGTTTCAAAGAAAAAATTGCGTACAGTTTCAAGTTTAATGGAGATATAGTGCAAAAAGAAGTTATATTTTTTCTTGCAAAGACAAACACAAAGCAAGTAGAACTATCATACGAACATTTGGATTATGTATGGCTTGATTTTAACAACACGTTAAACAAAATCACTTATGAAAATGCAAAAAATGTTTTGATAAAAGCAAAAAATTATTTGGAAAAACTTAGTTGACTTAATTTCTTGGTTATATCTAAAGGATTTTTTGATGAAAGTATAGTTCTACCAACAATTAAAAAGTCTGAACCTGATGAAGTAACTTTTTGAACTTCTCCACCCTGAGTGCCTATCCCTGGACTGTAAATGTCAAGTTTTTCTTTTACTTTGTTTTTACAATATTGTATAACCTGAGGAAATGTTGCACCAACTATAATTCCGTCCACTTTTTGAAGCAAGGCCAATTTCAAAAATAACTGATACAGTTTTGTTTTTCCAGTTACTTGTAGCTCGTAGGTATGTTTTGCCTCAGGCGCACTCATATAACACAACGTGATTATTCCTTTACTTTTTTTGTGAGCTGAATCTACAAGATTTTTTAAACTAGTTTTTCCCATAATAGGATTTACAATTATTGCGTCAAATCCGCAGTTCCAAAGAAATTCAGATGTGACTTGATTTGTGTTTCCAATGTCGTTTAGTTTTATGTCAGCTATAGTTGCAAGTTCATGATCATGCGCGACAGCATTGATTTTTTTTATTTCTTTAACTCCAAGAGGCAGTAACACATGGAAGTTTAACTTTAAACCGCAAAGGTAATTATGCAGTGCTTTAATGTTTCTGATAGTTTTTGATTCTATGTTTTTGCTAGAACTGTAATCGTTTGCTAGTATTATACGACCTTTTTCTTCAGACAGCTGTTTTATTCTAGCTCTGAAGCTGGTCATAACTGACCAATGGATGTGTCTCTTTTAATTTTATTATTTTGATGTAAGAATAGCCGTGCTCTATTGGATTTGCCACAAATGACGGTTGGCTTCCATTGTGTGTAGCATACTTTAGAAATGGTTTTTGTGGGTTTTCGTTTAAAACTACATAGCAGAAATAGGAATCACCTTCTTCATTAAAATTCATGAATACGCCCAACAGCCACTTTCCTTTGTATGGGAATGCAAATAGTGGAAATGGAGACTCTTCAAAACCATAGCTTAGTTTGGCAAGGCTTGCAAGATCTTCTAGCTCAATTGGGTGATATTTTGCCTCACCGTTGTTTAATTCTGCTTTAAGCGCATCAGGAAGTGTTTTGATATTAACTATTGGCGAATAAAGGCATGCAGAATCTGAGGTAGAGTTAACAATTGATGATTCTTCGTTTCCTGCTTTGAAGCCATAACACAGGTAGTGCCCTGCATGCTCAGTTGGTGTATAATATATGATTGGCCTTTCTTTTAGCAAATCCATTTGAACCGATAGGACCTTTTTTCCTTCGTGTTCATGAAGAAATGAAACGCGTGGGATTCTTTCTAAAGCGCAAACCAAGCGTGAAAACTCTAATGGTGATGAAACTTGAATGTATTTGGGTCGCTTGTCCATCTATCCTTTGCGAATATTGCCAAATTAAAAGTTAGCCGAATTTGTATGACAGTAGTTAGCCTCGTCTGTCAACAATATCATTTATTGCAGGTCCTGTGCCTATGAGTGTGACAGGAACGCCTAACTTGTCTTCAATGTTTTTAATGAACGATTTTGCTTCGCCATCTAGGCTTTCATAAGATGTTTTGTGTACGCATGAAGGGAACAGGACATCCAATTTAGTTATGGCTATCTGTGTAGCGCTGTTTAGCATGATGGCCTTTTTTGCGAGGCTAAAATTAAATTCGGCTGCACGCCTCTGACGACCTGTAACTGTTCCCCATTCAGACCATCCTTTTTTTGATATAGTATCAGAAGCAAGTTCGTTTTCTAATGGTCCTGCTCCAACACGTGTTACATATGACTTGAATACAACCATAACCTCATCTACCTTCTTTGGCCCCAATCCTACATCTGAGCAAATCCCCGATGCGGTAACATCCTTTGAGGTCACATATGGATAGGTTCCATGCCATAATGAAAGATACGTTCCTTGCGTTCCCTCAACTAGAACGCCTTTGTTTTCATCTAAGGCTTGGTTGATTGCAGTTGGAACGTCTTCAAGATATGAAGATAATGAATCGATATCTTTAGCAAGTTTTAGTACTCTCATTGCTCTGTCTGCATTTGCAGGACCAGTACCTGACCCCGTGCTTCCAATAGTATTTTTTAGCATAGAATCCCGCTCTACATGAGTTTCTTCAATAATACCACATCTTTGATCAACAAAAGCCCTATCTGAAACTCCAAAATCCTCTATTTCCTTAAGTAGGATTGTTGGATTTATCACAACGCCTGGTCCGATCATTACCTTTGAGCTTTTGTTTAGAAAACCACTTGGCAACATTCTAACTTTGTAGATCTTGTCACCATCAGCTATTGTGTGACCAGCATTTGGTCCTGCACCGCCCCGTACTACAATTGATGGATTATCTTTTAATGCCAAATACGAAACTATCTTTCCTTTTCCTTCATCACCAAAAAAACCGCCGACAATAACAGTAGAGGGCACGTTTTTGAGCTTGAAATCGACGTATTTAATCTAAATTGTTGCAATATTATTTTATTTCACAGTCTTTTGATGATCGATATTGTCTGAGCCAAACTATGCTGGAAACATAATCGTGAATTTAGCTAGCCTTCCTGACTTTCTTAGGACACCAATCTTGAAAAAAAGGATGCTAGAGTTTTTTTCCATGAATGAACAGGAGAGAAAAGAGATAATCAATAACGCGCTTGAGGCTGGACCGACCATTCCATTTGCAAACTTTGCTAAATTATTCAAAACATGGCTTGAGGTACTAACAACACTCTCAGAAGAGCAAAGAACAATTCTTTTTTCAGGTTACATTAATGAAATCATAAATTTTCCACAAAAACTAATTAATTTTAATCTAGATGGGATTCTTGAGATCTTTTTGTCACTTGATGGTTCAAAAAAAGAGATTCTTGCAAAGACAATAAAGAAGATAATTTCAAATCTCGATATAAAAACAAGAGATAGGTTGTTTTTGATAATCCCAGATGGTGTGAAAAGTCACATTGGGTTTTGAACGTCTGGTTTTCGATTCTTTTCGTCACTAAAATCTATAACATCGCCTTCTGGAGTTATAACACCGGCGAAAATTTTCTCGTGTTTTTTGAGAACCTTTCTGTGGTCAGCTAGGGACATGTCTAATCTCATTTCATTCATTACCATTACACGGTATTCTTTCCATTGCGACCAACAATTGTTACAACATGGATATGTAGCTGCTTTAGGATCTAATTCTTCAGTATCAGGAATTGAGCTTTTGCATTTAGTACAGATTCTGGCCATCAAGTCTAGCTAATGAAAACTCCTTTTATCTTTTTTTGAACCTAAATCAATAATAAATAACAATTACTACATAATACATGAAGATAAAGTGCCCAAAGTGCAAAGAAGTTGCAGAACTTGCACCTGACTATTCATCTGTAAAGTGTGGACATTGTAATCTAGACATGAGTTATGGAGAATATGTGAAGTTTGTTTCCCAACATGATTCAAAATATTCAGACATACTTGGAGATTATACTGGCACTACCGAGGGTCAAACAGCAGGCACTTTAGATGAATGGGATTAACCTATAAGATTTAATAATTTTAAAGATTAGTGCGCATAGTTGGTATTTCTTTTAGAAAACATCCTCAATTTGATAGGATTTGCAGTAGGGCTAGCAATTGGAATAATGTCATATATTGGATTCAAAAACACTGGTAGCCCCACATTATTTAGACTAGCAATTGCATTTTTTTCAATTAGCGTTGGATTTTTTGTAATATGGTCAGGTTACATGGTAGATGATTTTATCCTAAAGACTGGCCAAATACAGAGATGGGTACAAACCTTAGGTATTGCGATTCAGACAGTTGGCTATTTCTTTATTGCATTTTCACATACAATAAAATCATTTTTTCCAAAATCGCGATACTTTAGATCCGTTGGCTATGTTCCGTTGTTTTTAGTTTCTTTTATTTCAATTGAGCACATCATAAGATCAATTTCATTTATTTTGCTAGTATATGGCGCAATTGAAACAGTGGTTTCATATATTGAGGGGAGAAAGAAAGGTGCACTCTTTGTAGCATTTGGGCTTGCTTTGCTTGCACTTGGCGAGTTTCTTGCATGGTATTCATTTGTTTTCCCAGAAACTATTTTGTATTCAGCATCAATTGTGGTCAAAATTGCAGGACTGCTTTTGCTGTTTGTGCCGGTAAGCAAGGTACCGTTAACTAAAATAAAATTTGACAAGTTTGAGGAATAGATATTTTATGCGTGAGCCTAGGCATAAAGAAGACAAATTTCATTGTCAAATTCTTTTATCTTAATAGTATATTGAAAAATATCCTATAACTATCATATTCGAAAGCAGGATAAGATGAAGACCGTGTCACCCTATAGAACACACATGAAGATAGTTGGAGAGATCCTCACAACCACAAGAGACGATGCACCTGATGAAAATGGTGCTAGTGTTACTTACCTGATTAGAAAAGCAAACATATCTCATGTAAGAATTTCAAAGATACTTGGCACACTTGTATCGCAAGGACTGTTAGAACAGATGGATTCTAAAGGTGCCTGTAAATACAAAATTAGCCAGTCGGGAAGAGAGTTTCTTGTTGCGTATCAGACATTTAGTAGATTTGCAGACAATTTCGGTCTGACTATTTAATCATCGAGATTATCATCAAAATCATCTTCAAAGCCGTTATCTTCAAAATCTGGTTCTGCAGACATATGATTATTTAATGAAATTTTTGTTATAAAATAATTGTTCTTATTCGCCTAGTATCTGTACTACAAGATTTCGTTCTCTACTTCTAGTATCAAACTCTACAAAGACAATTTGTTGCCAAGTCCCAAGCAGCAATTGATTATCTTTGAATGGTATTGTTAATGATGGTCCTAATAATGATGCTTTTACATGTGAATGGCCGTTTCCATCATGCCACATTTTTTCATGATCATATTCTATATCATTTGGAGCTATTCTTGCAAGCATTTTCGGGAAATCTTTGACGAGTCCTGGCTCATATTCGATTATAGTTATCGATGCAGTAGAACCTGAAACAAACAGTGTTACATTGCCATTTTTGATTTTTGAGTCGTGTACAATTTTTGCAACCTGTTGAGTTATGTCTATTATGTCATTTTCTCCTTTTGATTTTATTGTAATTGTTTTTGTAGTTACAGCCATGATTTTTACCGTAATTTGATTATTATTCAAGATGGTAACACATAAAGTACATGAAAGTTTCTTGTGATAAAGAAGGCATAGACATGGCGGCAAGATCTGTCCGCAGCGGAGGAGTGATTGTTTTTCCAACAGATACCGTTTATGGTCTTGGTTGTGATCCTTACAACTCTGAAGCCATCAAAAAAATTTACAAAATTAAAAAAAGAGGATCGTCTAAATTGTTTCCAATTCTTGGCTATTCAAAAGAGGATCTTTCAGACATCGTAGTTTTTGATGAAAAATCAAATAAAATAGCAGAGAAATTTTGGCCTGGCCAGATTACCCTAGTTTTAAAACTAAAAGATGACAAAATCAAAAAATCCATGAACACTCAAGACAAAATAGCTGTACGAGTTCCAAACAATAGCTGTGCATTAGCACTATTGAAAGACTGCAAGCTACTTGTTGGAACAAGTGCAAACATCTCAAACATGCATTCATTTACAAATCCAGATGATTGTCTTGAGAACATATCAGGATATGACGTCTTTGTTGATGGCGGAACGATAACCAGTTCAGGTGAATCAACCATTGTTGAAGTAGACGGTGACAAATTAGCAATTCATAGGGAAGGGGCTGTCTCAAAAACGGAGATTATGAAACTGTTTTGAATCTGATTGTAACATGCCCAAGAAATTTTGAAGAAGAGACAAAAAACGAGATAAAAAATATTCTAGATGAATTAGGTGATAAAACACCTGAAATCACAATTACAGATTTGTCAGGAATACTTACTGTAAAAACATCGATAGGACATGAT
>JBBDOC010000037.1:0-27794 GCA_040877295.1 Nitrosopumilaceae archaeon | reverse complement strand
CTTGAAAATACAGAACATCAAAAATTAATTGAAGAGCAAAAAAAAGTTTTGATGCAACAAGAATTTGATGGAAAACAAAAAGCAGCTGAGATTGAAGCAAACAAAAAAGTTTTGATGCAACAAGAAATTGAACGACAACAGCAAGAAGTTGCATTATTATCCAAACAAAAGGAAATCGAGGAACAGGAACGAATTAAACAACAGCAGCAGTTGGAATTAGAACGACAACGACAAGAACTTGAAAATCAGAAGAGAATAGAAATGTTACTTGAACTAGAAAATGAAAAAAAGTCTATCTTAGCAAACTATGCTTGGAGTCCTTTTATTATGGGTCTAACTGATGGTGAGTTAGCTTTCTATGTACAGCCATTACCAAGTTATACGTCTAAAGATGTAATAGATAATGTAGAAACTCTCGCTAGTTGGATGGATGGAAAAATAATGTATGGGGGAATAAAACTCAAACGGGTTTATCAACAGGGAATAGATGACTTTAGTATCAATTGGGTTAAGGATTATCAAGAGGAGGCAATTGGAAGACAAGTAGGTGATTATTTGATAGTTGGTCTTGGTATGAATAATTGTTTTGGGGAATGGAGACCATTTACCGGATATACAGTTTACAAAATAATGTGGCATGAGATTGGCCACGCGCTTGGTTATGACCATGTAAGTGACTCTAACAACATATTGTATGAAGGTGGAAGTGGAACCAAATTCGATATAGAATATGAAAAATCAATTACTTTGGCTGATGGTTACTATCAAGTTATTCCTTTCTGCAAAGGTGGTAGTTACTTTTTTACTACAAATACCAATGATCAGTATAACGGATACAAAGTGTATGTGGTTCCACCAAATACAGACCCAGAAGAAATAATCTCTGGCAATGAACCGTATTACCTTTCATGTAGCGCATATGAAAACGAGATGACATCATTCTCGCAAAGTTGTAATGTTGATAGCGGTTCGTACCTTTTGATTTATAATCCAACAGCACTAGGTCTTGGGAGTGGAATAAACGTAAATATAAAAACATATGACAGAAATCCAGACCACAGGCCAAACCTAGACCTTGATGAATCACACATGTATTTCACACAAGACTTCATCGATCATGTGTGGGATCTATTTCATACTCAGTCAGCAATGCCATGAAGGCTTTTTGTCAGAAGAAAGTCTTAGATATACTGATTGTAGCAAAAAACAAATGAAGAGGGCTACCATGATAAAGGAAAAGCATCTCATTTTTGTGACACTGTTTGTTCTGTTATTTGGAAATAATTACATTTTTTCATCTTATGCACAACACTCTAATTCTATAGGAGAGATTACATCATCACAAAATTATGGATTTAACACTTTGAAAAATTCAAAATATGGCTTTTCAATAGATTTTCCAAGCTATTTAGAACCAAAAGAACAAGTCTCTGAAGACCCAAACGCTGAATACGTCATTGATTTTATCTCCGGAGGAAGTTTTTACTTGGAAGTTGCTATTTGGAAATTATCAGATTTTGAATCAAACACTCATGGGGATGATTATCTAAACTATATGATAGATTATGAAAAAAACATTTGTGAAAACTCGATGCTCTTTAGAAATGCAGGGTGTTCAGATTACAAACTAGAAAATGCGCAAATTATTAAAATAAATGGAATAGAGGCATATCAGATCAAGCATACCTACAAACATATACCTTTTCAAGAGAATGAAATTTACGTCACTGATATTGTGACAGATTTTAAAACTCCAGAATTTGGATGGACGATTTATGCCTATACAAATACTAACGAATTTTATAAATTTGAGAAAGATATTCAAACTACGTTAAATTCTTTTATTCTTACAAATGCCATTGCAACTAGTGAGCCACCCCCTGTATCAGAATCGGTTTGTGGCGAAGGCACAGTAATGAAAGATGGAAAATGCGTGGTAGACAGGAAAGAAGGTGGCGGATGCCTAATTGCTACTGCAACATATGGAGTTATACTAAGTACTCTTCCTCCAGTAATGGTGTAACTTAGAAGAAAGTCAGTACCCTCTACGCCTATTGTTGTAGATGGCCTACTACCACTTGCAGCACTAAACTCAAACGTTGTAATTGCCGTTGCTATATTTTGAGCTGTTAGTCCGTGGTCTGCATCTACTGTATATGTGCCTGATAAATTCCAAAGTGATCCCTGTGTATAAGAAATAGAAGCACTAAATTTTCCAGACCTATCTAGATCTACTTGTTCTATAGTTACAATATTACCATTTGGAGAAATAATTCTTAAAGAGACTGGTGTTGTATCTACGGGGTTTTTAACTTCACCAAAAATTTGAATGATGTCTCCTCCTCTATAAGTTCTGGATGACGTATAGATCGATATTGAGGGCATTGGTGTATCACCACTCACAATCACTTGCCCTGTCATCCAAGGATGAACCATGCAAAAATAATCAAAAGTTCCTGCACGAGTAAAAGTATGTGAAAAAGTTTTACCACTCATAAACAAACTACTGTCAAACTCTGATCCAATTGCATCGGGATTGTTTATGAGATCTCCGCTAGTTACTGTATGAGCTGCACTATCTGCATTGTACCAAGTTATGGTGTCTCCTACTTTAGTACTAATTAACCAAGGAGAATAACACGAGTTTGAAACTTCACATCCTGGAACACTAGATCCAGTTGTTATCACAACATCGGTATTAGCTGGCGGTGGAGGTATGCTAAGAGTAGGTGTTGAACTAGTACTCGGTATAACGTTGACTAAGCCAGTCATCCATGGATGAACCATACAGAAGTATGGATATGCTCCTGGGGCGTCAAACTTGTGTGAGAATGTATTGCCAGCCATAAAGAGGCTACTATCAAATACAGTTCCGAGATTGTCTGGATCTACATTAAGATGACCACTTGTAACCGTATGAGCAGCAGTGTCATCATTTGACCAAATAACTTCGCCACCAACATCTATTGTTACTACAGAAGGAAGATAGCAAGAATTAGTTGTCTCGCATCCAGGTACTGAAGAACCTTGGGTAATAGATACTGATGCGGTCATATGATCTGCAAAACTTTCTGGAATGGATGAGACAATTACAATTGAAATTGATAATAAGAAAATGAAAATAGAAGAATCTCTATTTTTCATGATTTTTGGATCAGGTTGTTATAAATAAAGTGGATCGTCTAAGTTGAAGAGACTGCCATCCCTATGTTCATAAAAAGCTCCATGTTCCCTAAAATCTTCTTAATCCAAATCTATCTTTCATGAAATTTTTTTGATCTTTTAAAGTATGACGTGATAAATCAGGTTCTTTCTTCATAGTAATCTCATTTAATTTTTTAAATAATTTATCAGAATTACCTATAAAATAAAAAGATGATCGCTTTCAGGGTTGAATCCATCGTGATGAGACATTTTGGTTCTTCGTAATCATATACTAAATTATCAAACTATCGATTAACCAAATACCATAAAAAGACCACAACTAAATTCAACTTATGTCTGAAGGACATTATTTTCAGTGGTTACCATTGACATATTCATTATTGATTCCAGGAATTTTATTATACAATGTTATGACAATAAACATTTCATTTTATCATTGGTCATTAATTGTTCTTGCAGGTTGTTTGGTTTTTCTTAATATAGCGTTATTCAAAACAAAATTTACCATCAACAACACTAGAACAGAAATATTTCGTAATGCAATATGGAGTTTAAATTTAATAAAACACATTGTAAGAGTCTCAGTAACATTAACAGTTGTCTTAGGATTATCACTTTATTTATTAAATCTCTATATGGATGTACTTTCAGTTGAGCAAACTATTATTCAAAATCTAAACAGAATATTCTATTTTTGGTTTTTTTCCACGATAATTTCAGTATGGCTACCGTTAATACTTCTAGAAATTCCTAATTATAATTTGATTAAGGCGTATGGTTATTTCCGTATTGGCCTTCATGGAACAAATACTTCAAAAAAAATTTCTAGTTATCAAAATGGAATTAAAAGTTATGAAAAATTTCTAAGCGAACATTTTAATAAAAAATTAAAACATTTTGAAGAAATTGAATCTCAGTTATTATCTACAAACACTGAGAAAATAGATACAGAAATACGTTCATTAGTGAATGAATTTGATGATCCTTTACAACCTGCAAGAAGATTAGATGCGTGGATATACGAAAATGATACTGCAATTAAGAATGCCACAAGACAGAATGAAATTTTTAAAACAAAATCACCTTATGAAAATATAGAAAAATTTAGTCCTTTTGTGGGTGTTATTGGAACGATTATTGGTATCATTGTAACTATGTCTTTGAATTTTATTCTTTAATTCCTAGAATACTTCTGACTTTATTATGAGCATTCTGAACTAAGGCGTAATCTGAATATGGATTACAGAAAAAAGGTCGATCAAAATTTTTGTAACTATATCCACGCTTCAATAATCTTTCATAATCTCCCCAAGGATTATGAATAATAACTGAAATTCAAATCCAATGAAAGGATTTGTACTATTGGTTTATAGTTCCCTAGATCCTAATGTTTGGATCTTCAGCCTTTAGCTTTTCCCAGTCAGCCAAGAAATTCTTCAATCCAATATCAGTCAGCGGATGCTTTAGCATCTTTCCTAGTACATCAGGAGGTAAAGTCACAACGTCTGCTCCAATCTTTGCAGCATCAACTACATGTACTGGATGCCTAATGCTTGCAACAAGAAGCTGAGTCTTGAACTTGTAATTTTGAAATATTTGATGAATCTCGCGAATCAAACCCATTCCATCTTGGCCAATATCATCCAGTCTTCCAATAAATGGACTAACATATTTTGCGCCAGCCTTTGCAGCTAGAACTGCCTGATTTGCAGAAAACACCAAGGTAACATTTACTGGAATTCCCTCAGCTGTCAGACTCTTGCAAGCTTTGAGTCCATCAGGTGTCATTGGACATTTTACAACAACATTGTTACCATATTTTCGCAGCCTTCTTCCTTCATCCAGCATTCCAGAATATTCAGTACTTACAACCTCAAGGCTAACATCGCCTTTGATTATACTGCAAATTTCTTCCATTGTTTTGTGCGGATCGCCACCTTCCTTTGAAAGTAGTGTCGGGTTTGTTGTAATTCCATCTAGTAACCCCATGTCATTATACATTCGAATTGACTTTAGGTTGGCAGTATCAAGGAAGATTTTCATTTTCTGCTCCGAGCCTCCTTTACAGCCTTTGCTATATTAATTGATGATATTCCATGCTTTTCTAGTAATAGTGGAACTTCGTTGTCCCGTGCAGACTCGCCAAACTTGTCCTGAACGCCGATTCGCTTTATCGGTACAGGATATAGCTCAGATACCACTTCTGAAACTGCAGAGCCAAATCCACCCATTACATTATGCTCTTCGCAAGTAACAATTGCGCCAGTTTCTCTTGCTGCTTTTTCCAAAAGATTTTCATCAATTGGTTTTATTGAAAATCCATCAATTACTCTACAAGAGATCTTTTCTTTTTTTAGTGAATCAGCTGCATCAAGTGCCATCTTTACTGTAATGCCACAAGCAGCTATAGTACAGTCAGTACCATCACGCAATAAAATTCCCTTCCCAATCTCAAAGTCTTGTGATTCTTGGTGGACTAGAGGCGTTGCAGATCTTGCCATTCGCATATAGTGTGGCCCGTATCTTTGTGAAATTATCCATGTCAGCTTTGATACAGCTATAGTATCTGCTGGAATCAGGACAGTAAGGTGAGGAATTACACGCATGATTGCAATGTCTTCTATCTGCTGGTGTGATCCACCATCTGCTCCAACTGAAATTCCACCATGAGATACAACAAGTTTTACGTTTAGCCCATTTTTGTCATCACGTGATGGATATGCGATTGCGTTTCTTATTTGATCAACGCATCTTCCTGGCAAAAATATCGCATATGTACTTGCAAATGCAACCTTTCCAGCATATGCAAGGCCAGCTGCTACTGAAACAAGATTTGCCTCTGCGATTCCAACATTAAAGAAACGATCTGGAAACTCTTTTCCAAATGATGCAGTCTTTAACGAGTCTGTAGTATCAGCACCTAATACAACAACATTTGGATTTTCCTTTCCAATTTCAATTAGCGTTTTTCCATATTCTGAACGCATGTCAGTTAGAGCTTCGCTCAAGTGTATCCAAGCTCCTTTGCCATCTGTATTAGCTGCGTTTTCTTGTCACCAATTAGATGCAATTCGATCCACTTGCTTACCAAGTCTTTTCCGCCAAGATCGTATGCCTTTTTTATGAGAAGTTTGCGTCTTGCCTTCAAAATTTCTTTACGAAAATCAGCAATTATTCCACGAACGTCTTTTTGCCCAATTATTGCAGAACCACCAACAAAGGCTCGTGCGCCATCTACAAAGCACTGGCCAACGTTGTTCAAATCAACGCCGCCATCAGCCTCAATAAAGCCATCAAATTTGTGTTCTGCAAGCACTTTGACAAGGTCTTGTGTTTTTTGGTGCGTTGACTCGATGTATTTTTGCCCTGACTTTCCTGGAACAACTGACATTATGATTAGCTGATCCAAATCTGCAAGAAATTTGTAAGACCATTCTGGTAGCTCGGTGTCTGGATTTATTGCAAGGCCAACACCAACTTGATTTTGTCTTAGTGTATCTCGTATCTCGCCAAAGCTTGACTCGTCACAGACTTCGGCATGAACTGTAATTATATCACAACCAGCGTTGATGTAGTCATTGACATGCTTTACTGGCTCGTTTATCATAAGATGTGCATCAAATGGAATCACAGTATATGGTCTTAGATCCTTGATTTTGTTATGATCAAATGTTGTGTTTGGGACAAACTGTCCATCCATTACATCAAGGTGGATATAGTCAGCTCGTCCCTCAGAACATCGCTTTACCTCGTTTTCAAGGTTTGTCATGTCACCTGCTATAATTGATGGTGCAATCATAAACTGGCAGTCAAGCTCCAGATCAATTATTGGTGCAATCTCTTTTTTTGGTGCAACGCCATGCCACTTTGGATTGTCCTCCATGTGCTCGACTCCTTTTCCCTTGACTGTTCTTGCAACTATTATGGTTGGAACATTTCTTGTCTGAGTTGCTTTTTTTAGCGCAGCATCAATCTGTTCTATTCTGTGACCGTCGATTTCAATTACGTTCCATCCAAACGATCTCCACTTGTCTCCAAGCTTCCACCTGCTTGCATCCTTCCACATCTCGGAAAGCTCATCTCCTACTAACTCCTCATCAAGCGGCATGATTTTTTCAGTGTAAGAGTCTTGTTGGATAAAGTTTCTATCCAAAAATACAGTCATGTTATCTACTTTGTATTTTGCTCCAGTCATTGCGGCCTCCCAGACCTGACCCTCATTTGATTCGCCATCTCCAATTATTGTAAAGATTCGATGCTGTTTAGAGTCGATTTTTGCAGCCAGTGCATTTCCTATTGAAAATGACAAGCCAATACCTAAAGAGCCTCCACAAAACTCTACGCCTGGACACTTGTAGTCTGGATGGCCCTGTAACCTACTTCCAAGTTGTCTGAGTGTTTCAATTTCTGATTCATCAAAGAATCCTGCAACTGCCAGATTTGAGAAAAGACCAGGCGATGCATGGCCTTTTGATAAAATTAATCTGTCCCTGTCCTCCCAGAGTGGATTTTTTGGATCATATCTCATGTATTTGTACAAAAGACATCCCATTATCTCTGCCATAGAAAATGATCCACCCGGATGTCCAGAGCCTGCAGCAGTTGTGCCTCTTATGACTAGCTTGCGTGCTTTGCGTGCATTTTTTTTAATCTGATAGTAATTCATTCCCATAGTTTACCAAAATCCCCTTGAATGCCACTGTAGACATGCATATTTGGTTTTTGCCGCTGTAATTTAAAATTAAAAACTAATCTTACTAGATGTGAATTTGAGTTTTCTGCGCTGATTTCAAGCGATTTTTGGTTCCATTGTTCCTACAGTAAACTCAGCTTTAAAGTTTGCGAAATCTAGATTTGTAAAAGACCTGTTACATTCTTGTTAACTTTTCAAGGTATTATTCGAATTTGTAGCGTTGGCAGGAAATCTTTATCAACGATAAAAAAAATTAATATTGCATGCAAATCCAAAAAGCCGCTGTTAGATTGTTAAAACTTAGCCCTTCAGTAAGAGTAGTAACAGTATGCGACAGGAATGGCAAAGTAGTTTACTCTGCACACTCAAAACGAGTACGAAATCTTTTATCAAAAAAGGAAAGCATTAGTTCCCTTAGATTGGCGACGCAGGCATGGAAGATAAGAAAATCATTTGCAAGAAAACTAGGTCAGTGTAAATACGTAGTAGCAGAATATGGAAGGGTAAAAAGAATTACAATGCCTGCGGACAAAAATCATCTATTTTACATTACTACATCAGCAGCATACGATCATAACAAGGTAATTCGCACCGCTAGAAGTTTTCGTTAAATGTTCTAGCTTTATCCTATTTTTCTTTTACCGGTCCCTCTTCCAGTGCTAATCCATGCACCTTTAGTTGAAGATTTTTTTGCTGTATCTGCAATGTCGCCGAATCTGATCTTTGCTGTTCCGCGACCCATTGATACATACCTGTCCTTTGCTGCATCTTTTTGCTGTTTAGAATATTCTACAAAACCGGGTCCTGCCCAGTTATCTTCTTCTTTTTCGGTTACCCGTCTTGTTGTTCCTCTTCCACCGGTTCGTATAATTTTCATTTTTTAACCTAGTATAGTATAGGTATTCTATCTTAATAAAATTTTGATGTGATGTTCATCAAAACAAAGTTCTGGCCCGAAGGGATTGGAGCCTTGTTTTGTTATAATCTCATCCTGAAAATTTTAATCTGCAAAGAAGCTAGACTAGTCATGGATCTAGAAAAGCTAGTGCCACTTGTACTATACGATGACAGATGCTATCTTTGCATCAAGTTTGCAAAAGTGATCAACTTTTTGGCAAAAGGCAGGCTACGACTTGTTGGCCATTATACTGATCTTGGAAAAAAGCTACGAGACGAGATCTTGGATTCTAGTGCTTTGAGTATGTTTTGGTTTATTGATGAAAAGACAGCATGTGGTGGACGTGCTGCTTTGCGTCCATTGTTTTCTGCCATAATTTCTGCGAAAGGAAACTCTGAAAGTATCAGTGTGCAAGAGTCTTGCGATATTGGTTGTAAGGACACAAAGGCTGTCTTTTTGAGGTCTGCAAGTCTTTTATCAAACAGCAAAAAGCTTGCAATAAATCAAAAAAGAGCCTAGCTGCTTCTTTTGAGGGTCAAAATTTTCTTGTAGCTAGTCTTAGTAACAACTGCAATAGATAAATGACAAATTACGGATACGTGAAACGTTGAACGAAAGACTAGAACGATTTCTAAAGACCTTCGGACCAGGCATGCTTTTTGCAAGCACTGCAATTGGAGTGTCGCATTTGATCCAGTCAACAAGGGCAGGCGCAGAATTTGGTTTTTTGTTGATTGGAGTTGTGTGCCTTGCAAACCTCTTCAAGTATCCATTTTTTGAATTCAGCTCAAGATACTCAAACGTCACAGGTACAAGCATAATAGATGGATACAAAAGACTTGGAAAGCCAATCCTTGTTTTGTATTTGATAATAACGCTTGCTTCAATGTTTATAATCACAGCAGCAGTTGGCTTTGTAACAGCAGGATTTTTTGAGAATCTCTTTGGTGTTGACTTTTTAGGAATCTGGTCTTTGGTTATTCTTTTTGGGGTTTGCATTGCCATACTAGCCAGCGGAAAATATCGGACATTTGATGGTCTAATTAAGATCATAAGTGCAATTATGGTTGTATCAACAACAACAGCATTTGTAATTGCACTGGTTAATGGTCCTGCAGCAGCTATTGAACAGGTAAAGCCGCCTGAGATCTTGACTCAGGCGGGTATTCTTTTTTTAGTAGCATTGATGGGCTGGATGCCAATGCCTGTTGATATTTCAAGCTGGCATGGTTTGTGGACACTTGAGAGAATCAAGCAGACAAATTTTAGACCACGCCTTAAAGAAACATTACTTGATTTTAATATTGGATATCTTGTCACGTCCATTCTAGCATTATTTTTTGTGACACTAGGTGCCTACATCTTTTTTGGATCTCAAGAACCGCTACCAAACAACAACGCACTTTTTGCAGACAAGGTGGTCACACTATATACAGAAACAATTGGAAGCTGGAGTTATCTTATCATTGCATCATCTGCTTTTAGTGTGATGTTTGGCACTATAGTTGCCGTTTTTGATGGTTATTCAAGATCGATTGTAAGAATAACTCAGTTGCTTGTGACAAAAAATGAAAGTGATGTAGTACAGGCAACAAAATTTAGAAAAACATATCTTATTTTGCTAGTTTCCTTGGCAGTAGGTTCATTAATTGTGGTGATTCCATTTGGCAGCAATCTAACACAATTAGTTGATTTTGCAACGGCAGTTTCATTTCTGATTGCACCAATTATTGCAATTTTCAACTATAGACTGGTTACAGGAAAGTATCTTGCAAAGGGAGGCCAGCCTCCAGCGTGGCTTAAGGGTTTAGGCATTGCAGGAATTGTCTTTTTGATTGGCTTTGCTGTTTTCTTTATAGTTACAAGATTCTAAAACAGTTTGCATCCAAAGCTCAAAAAAAGTATATTTTATGTTTATCAAAACAAAAATTTAAGAATAGTAAGAAAAGTGAAAAAATCATGAAAGACATCAACGAAATCATGCCTAGGATACCAAACATGAGGTGGGGCGCCTTACTAAATAGAGCACCGACTAACAAGAAGGTAAAGCAACTAGATAGAATGCTTCCTCATGACAAAAGATGGCACACGGTCTTTGAGGATCATGAAACCGTATACGTTGATGATGTACGAGTCAAAAAAGAAGAGCCTGAAAAGTGGACATAAACTAGTTGTTTGATTAGCTTTTTAGATCTATACTTTGAATTTAGCTTTTCATTAACCACAAGTTACATAGTCAGCTGAAAAATCATACTTGCATGATATGCACTTGTTGCCTTCTCCAAAATACTTGTGACATTTTGGACAGGTCAATAGCTTTCTCTAAATGATTTTAGAATTTTCACTGATTGATGTTGTCATTGTACTAATATAGATGTGCTTGTATGACAGCAACTTACAATTTCTTGATCGTGTCAAGAGGTTTGATCAACTCAACTCTTCTAAACTAGCTAAAACAATCATTGAAATTTTCTGAAAAAATGTTGCTCTGTGAATCGACGTTAACGTAAATAATGTACACTAGTGCTCTATAATACAAAGCAAAGGCTCCATGTTGTAAGATGGGACTTACAAAAGCTCAGCGTAGTGCTGCAGCAAAAAAGGCTGCTGCCACTAGAAAAAGAAATGTAGGAAAAAAAGGTTCTAAGAGTAAAAGGAAACGATAGAATCTATTCTTCTTTTTTAAAATTGAGTAATTATGGACGTAAAATGTAAAAACTGCGGTAAGGATTTTGAGTTATTTGTTAGTGAGTTTTGTTGTAAGGAATGCGCAGAACAGTACTATATGACAGATCAACCAAATAACTAGTATTTGTAAATGCCTTGGGTTTTGAATCCTTTTAGTCTGTTTCTTAGTGTTACTTCGGTTACATTTGATGCCATTGCAATTTCTCTTTGGGAGACATTTTCCCCGTTTTCAAGGCAGGCAACATAAAGTGCAGTTGCTGCAAGTCCCATAGGATTTTTGCCTGCAGATGCTTCCTCTTGTTCTGCTTTTCTTAGAATTTTCATTGCATCACGCTTTGTTTTTTCAGACAGACCAGCTTTGCTTGCAATTCTAGAAATACATTGAACAGAATCAACTACTGGAACCCTTAGATCAAATTCTCGTATAAGCAGTCTGTAACATGTAGCAATGTTTCTTCTTTTGATGTTTGCAATATCGGCAACATCTTTTAGGGTACGAGGAGTCTCTGCGTCACGACAAGCAGCATAAAGTGATGCTGCCATCATTGTTGGAATTGATCTTCCTCTAACAAGTTTTTTTTCAAGTGCCTTTCTGTAAATGTAAGCTGCCTTTTCAATTACTGCATCAGGTAAGGCAAGCTTGTCTTTCATCTTGTAAAGCTCGTTGAATGCATCTCTTAGGTTTCTATCAACTGGCTGACTCTGACTTCGACTGTCCCATACTCTTAATCTGCCAATTGAAATTTGCATACCTTTTGAGAGCTTCTTTCCTGTTGCATCCCTGTTTACTGGATTGATTATTGTAGCTAGTCCCATGTCATGTCTACTAAGCGATGTTTTATCTCCTGTTCTGCTTTTGCTCTGATCATCGTCTAAAAAGGATCTCCACTCAGGTCCTGCGCTTTCCATTCGCTCAGACATTACATAACCACATTTTCCGCAAAACCTCTCACCAGTAACGTTATCAGTTAATGGTACATTTTTTCCACAGTATGGACAGCGACTAGTGCTCAAATTTTGTAATACCATATATGATATCCAAATCGAGGGACTTTCTTGCTTATATGAACTAGCGTATTTTTAGCGGTTTTCTCGTTTTTTACATAATTTTGCTCTTTTTTAGGCATAATCACCATTAGTAATGCACGAATAAATAAAACCAATTGAGATTGGAAAGAAAGCGAAATTTATAAAAACTGAATACGTGGATTAAAAAAATTATGAATATAAAGTCAGAAAAAACTCAACCGCTAAACAAAAAGACTTCTACGCTTTGCACATTCGTATTTGAAAACTCAAAGGAATCACTTGGCCTTCCAAAACTGCCAGCCAAGCTGGATGCAGCAGTAAAGCAGTCAATAAAGGAAACGCAAGGTAAGTTTGAATCTATTTCTATAATTCATACACACCAGCTAATCGCTGCAGAAAAAATAGTCATTGTAGGTCTTGGAAAAAAACAAAAGACAACAACAGATTCCATACGAATGGTTGCAGGAAAAATTACTCAAAAAGTGCGTGAGCTAAAACTAGGAGATTTTACAATTATTGTGCCAGAAGATCTACAATTTAACATCGAGCAAACAGTCTCTGCAATAGTTGAAGGGGCAGAGATGTCAATGTATTCATTTGACAAGTACAAAAAAGAAAAAAAGGAAGGCAAGGCACCTGACCTAATACTTGTAACCTCACACAAGGTTGATGATGTTATCTTAAAGGCAAAAAAAATTGCAGAATCTGTAAACTATACAAGAGACATTGCAAACCTTCCTCCAAACGAATGTTCACCTGCACAGCTAGCAGGTTTTGCAAAATCGCTTGCATCAAAAAATAATCTAAAATGTACTATTTTATCAAAGAGTGAGCTAAAACAAAAAGGGCTTGGCGGGATTTCTGCTGTTGGTCAGGGAAGCAAAAACGAGCCAAAGCTAATCATCTTAGAGTATCGCAGAGGCAAAAAGCAAGACAAGCCTGTTGTAGTTGTTGGAAAGGCTGTAACATTTGACACCGGTGGAATCTCAATCAAGCCAAGTGAGAAAATGGATGAGATGAAGTTTGACAAGTGTGGCGGCTGTACTGTTTTAGGGATAATGAAGGCAGCGTCTGACCTCAAGCTGCCAGTAAATCTTGTGGGGATTATTCCATCTGTTGAAAACATGCCAAGCGGAGAATCATACAGACCTGGCGATATTGTAAAATTGTTTGGTGGAAAAACTGCTGAAATCTTAAACACAGATGCAGAGGGCAGAGTGATTTTAGCTGATGCACTGGCATATGGAATAAAACTATACCAGCCAAGTGAGATAATTGACTTTGCAACACTTACTGGTGCATGTATAGTTGCACTTGGTGCAAACGTTGCAGGACTTGTCAGCAACAATAAAAGAATAACTGAAAAGCTAAAAAACTCGTCTGATAGAACTTCTGAGCAAATCTGGCAGCTTCCAATTGACGATGATTTTATGGAGATGATAAAGTCGGATATTGCAGACATCAAAAATATCGGTGTAGGCAGGGCAGCTGGAGCAATTACTGCTGCAGCATTTCTGGCAAATGCAGTAGGTAACACACCGTGGGCTCATTTTGATATTGCAGGAACTGCATGGATTCAAACTGGCTCAAAGCCAAAGTCTTACAATCCAAAGGGTGCTACAGGCTTTGGTGTAAGGTTGATCCTTGATTATTTATCTAATTAGATCGAAAACTTGTTTTCAAATTAGAGAAAGATAAGTGTAGTTTAAGTATTATTTTGACCTAAGTAAAGCGACGAGGAAACTTAGAATGTTGCCATTTCACAAAATGTGGAATGGTGCCAAAGTTCTAAGGAACGCTTTGGACTACCATGCCATGGCGTTCTACGCCCGATCCCTGCATGTTTGGGTGGTACCAGTCCTCGTCGCGTCGTAATTAAAATTCCTGTCATCAAACGTTGACAAATCAAGGCCAAAAAATATCGATCAATAAAACTCTGATCTGATAAATATCGTCTTATTCGTCTCTAAAATAAAAAAAATAAAGTAGGAAGTTTTTGGGAGAACTTCTACTTCCTACTTGTTTCAGAATATATCTTCTGCAACTTTGATGCCAAGTCCTTCTTTGCCTCAGATTGAACAAGCATAGAGTTCCAAACTTTTCCTATTGTATCTATGACAGCGTCTGCTGCCTTATCCATTGTAGGACCAAAGGTAGTTTCTATTCTCTTTCTCAATCTTTCTGTTTGTGCTTCTTGAAGTGCTACAAAGAATGACTTGTGCCACATCATCATGGCTTGCTGGATTGGATCTTGCGATTCACAACCACAACACTCCTCATATGGTTTGTTAGAACCACATTCACAAGTGCACGAGCAGTTTGCATCAGTTTCCATTTTACATGATTCTGTTGTACATTCCATGTTACTTTCTTATAGTAACTATAGAAAGGTAAGTATATAAATTAGAAAGTAACTAAAATGAAAGTAGGTGAGTTTGAGGTAAGTTGAATGAACAAGAACTAAAACTGATTTCAGAACAAATGAAGTGCTGTCCTGTAGACAACACATTCAAAATAGTTGGAAAAAAATTCACAATCCACATTTTACGTAACATGATGATGCTAAACCAGACAAGATTCAATCAGTTTCTTGAATCAATTGAAGGAATCAATCCAAAGACGCTTTCTGTCAGACTAAAAGAGATGGAAAAACATGATCTTATCACAAGAAAGATCTACGACGAGACACCAATCCGTATAGAATATGAAATGACTGATAAAGGCAAGGCATTGCAACCAATAATTGAGACAATGGCAGAGTTTTCAATGAAATATTGCTGTAGACAAATTTTCAAGGATGGCAAGCCTAGAACCTTCAAGCAGGTTTTTGGAAAAACTTTGAAGGTTTTGGAAAACTAGGTTGAACCCTTTTTTGTTATTCGATCAGTGAGTTTCCAGCCGTATTTTATTACGTAAGGAGAAAGAAATGTGGTAATTATTGTCATTGTTCCAACCAGTGGCAACAAAAACGAGCTTGTAGCACCTACATCAGAGCCGCCTTTTGCTGTGACTAAGGCAAGCTCCCCTCCAGACGATGATAGTCCAAATCCTGATCTAAGGGATGTTTTCTTTCCAAACCCTTGCACTTTTGCAGAAATCCAAACCGTAAAGAATTTGGCAAAAAATGATACCACGACCAAGGCAATTGCAGGAAGTATGAACAATTGGGCTTGCCTTATATCCATAAGAGCGCCAACTGATATGAAAAACAGCGCTGCAAACATGTCCCGTATTGGCATTGCCAAGTTTTTTGTTATTAGCCGCATTTTTGTTCCTGCTACAAGAACACCTGCAAAAAATGCACCTGTAGCAACTGAGATACCAAGCTTAAACGCAATTACCGATAATCCAAAAGCAACTCCCAGCGTTGCAATAATCAAAAATTCATTGTGTCTTGTTTTTTCAATGATGTTCACATAACGTGGAATTGTCCTAGTTCCCACCACTATTGCTCCAATAATAAATGCTGCAATAAATCCAATTGAGATTCCTATTTCCGTAAAAGATAAACTTTCAGTAGATGCAATTGACTGTAAAACTGCTAACATGGAAATTATTATAATGTCTTCAATTACTGCGACACCAACGATAAGATCAGCTGCTTCTTCGTTAACCACGTTCATCTCTTCTAAAACACGCATTACTATGACAGTACTTGTGACGGAGATTGCAAGTGCTACAAACATGCTATCATACAGAGAAAACCCCATAGCCTGAGATGCAAAATATCCAAGTGTGAAAGTTCCAAAGGCTTCTGTGGTTGCAATTATTGTGGCCTTTTTTCCGATATTTTTCAGTTTGTCAATTGGAAATTCCATTCCTATTACAAAGAGTAGTACTATGATTCCAATTTCTGCAAAGACATTGAGCATCTCTATGTTTGTGATCAAGCTAAATGGTGGCGTGTAGGGACCAATTATCATTCCTGCTGCAATGTAAGCTATAATCATTGGTTGCTTGAGCTTGAACGAAATTAGTGCCATAATCGATGCAATTACCATAATTACTGCAAAATCTTGAATTATTAGCTCAGATTGTGTTGGAGTAGAAAAAATCTTGTCTGATATTGGTTTTAAGATACTTTCAAAATCAGGTGCCACTTACTGAATTAAACTTTATCATAGATAAATCGTATGAAATTTCAAAAAACTAGTAGCCTCTGCTGTTTCTATCAGGTTTGTCTATGTTTGGATTTCTAAAACCATGTTTTTCCATCATGTGGTTTAGGAATCGTATATCGTCTGTAAATTGTTCTCCACAGACTGCACAGCTTGGCATACTGATTCTAATCTGATTCTATCTATATTAATTAAGAAATGCCAGCACTGTTGCTTCCCAAGAGCTCTCGCACCTTAGTAACACAACAGCGACATTAGGTTTGACTTCCAGGTTCGGAATGGGTCTGGGTCGCACCCTAACGCTATGGCCGGCTTGAAATAACATCTTGCCAAGTTCTCTATTAATGTAACTAAGAAAGTTGAGCGTCCCCTTAATGACCTATAAATTATACAAAAGGCCCAGAACGTCATGACGCACAGAGTAGCAGTACTTGACAAGGAGTTATGCCAGCCAAGAAAGTGTGGCCTTGAGTGTATCAAGTACTGCCCAGTAAACAAGTCTGGCGCAGACTGTATCATACTAAATGAAGAGAACAAAAAAGCACAGATTGATGAAAATATTTGCAATGGTTGCGGTATTTGCGTAAAGGTCTGTCCATTTGAGGCAATAACAATTGTAAATTTAGCAACAGAGCTTGCAACAGACAAGGTTCACCAGTATGGAATAAACTCCTTTAGACTCTACAAGTTGCCGGTTCCAAAAAAAGGTGAAGTTGTCGGTTTACTTGGCAGAAACGGAATGGGAAAAAGTACAGTTGTAAATATTTTGTCAGGAAACATAAAACCAAACTTGGGAAATTATGCAGAACCACCTGACTGGGATGCTATTTTAAAGTATTATAGCGGAACTGAGCTAAAATCACATTTTGAAAAAATAAAAGAAAAACAAATCAGAGCATCAATAAAGCCACAGCAAGTATACAACGTAGCAGAGGCATTTGATGGTACAGCAAAGGAGCTTTTAGAAAAGTTTGATGAGCGTGGAGTTTCTAGAACTTTGGTCAAGGAGCTGGGACTAGAAAATTCAATTGACCATACTTTAAAGGAGCTAAGCGGTGGTGAGCTGCAAAGGATTGCAGTAGCAGCTGTATCCTCAAAGGATGTCGACTTTTACTTTTTTGATGAGCCATCATCGTATAATGATGTGTATCAAAGAGCAGGTGTTGCAAGGGTAATTCACAGTCTTGCAAAGATTGGAAAAAGCGTGATGGTTGTAGAACATGACCTTACCTTGCTTGATTATCTAAGTGACTACATTCAGGTATTGTATGGGATACCAGCTGCATACGGTATTGTTGCAGGTGTTCTTTCAACAAAGGTTGGAATAAACGTCTTTTTGGACGGTTATCTCCCTAGTGAAAATGTAAGGTTTCGTGACAAAAAGTTCACATTTGATGCATCAACGTCAGTTGATGACTTTGCCCAAGGCGATGTGATAATCTCATATCCATTGCTTGAAAAAAAGTATCCGTCATTTTCTGTCTCAATTGAGCCAGGCGAGGTAAGAAAGGGCGAGGTTCTTGGAATTATGGGCGCAAACGCTTTGGGAAAAACAACATTGATGAAGATGATTGCAGGTGTTGAAAAACCAGATTCTGGTGAAATAGACAAAAAGGTAAAGATTGCATACAAGCCTCAATACCTGACAAACGATATTGACCTCGAAGTTGTTGCGTTGCTGGATAAGGCAAACGGAGGTCCCATTATGGGGTCAGTTGAAGAGGAGCAAATAATTGATCCTCTGCAAATCAAAAAACTCTACAACAAATCTGTAAAAAACCTCTCAGGCGGTGAGCTGCAAAAGGTTGCAGTAGCGTCATGTCTTTTGCAAAAAGTTGACCTCTTTGCACTTGATGAGCCATCTGCCTTTTTGGATGTAGAAGACAGAATTGCCATTGCAAAGTTTATCCAAAAATTTGTTCGATCCTATGGAAAATCTGCCATCATAATAGATCATGACTTGCAGCTTATGGATCTGATTTCAGACAAGATGGTAATTTTTGAAGGAACATCTGGTGTGAAAGGAAACGCAACAACGCCTCTATCAAAGGTAGCTGCCATGAACAAGTTCCTAAAGTCACTTGATATTACATTTAGGCGTGATGAAAAAAGCCATAGGCCACGTGTCAACAAAGGCGAAAGCAGGTTAGATAAACAACAAAAAGAGTCTGGCCATTTCTATTACAGGAATTGACGCGAATGCTAAAGCGCGCACTTGAAAGCATGCTTTCCGAAAAGGAGAGTGCAGATATTTTTTCTGCATTTGATCAAATTGGCGATATCATAATAGTTAGGATACCTGACTCGCTGCTTGACAAAAAAGAAATTATCGGAAAAACACTGCTTGAGCAAATCAAAAATGCAAATACGATTTTTTGTCAGTCCTCACCTGTTGAAGGCGACTTTAGGATAAGAGATTTGGAGCTTCTTGCAGGCGAAAACAAGACAGAAACCGAGTACAAGGAGTTTGGATGTAGGTTTTTAGTCGATGTAGAAAAGGTATTTTTTTCTCCACGGCTTTCAACTGAGAGAAACAGGATTGCCGATTTGGTAGAAGATGGCGAGACTGTAGTCAACATGTTTGGTGGCATTGGAATGTTTTCAATAATGGCTGCAAAAAAGAAAAAGTGTACAGTTTACAACATCGACATTAATCCAGATGCTGTCAAATTATGTGAAAAAAATATTTCATTAAACAAGCTTGCAGGAAATGTCATTTCACTGCATGGTGATGCTGCACAAATAATCAACGAACAACTGAAAGGAAAAGGCGACAGGGTTTTGATGCTTCTTCCTGAAAGATCAGACGAGTTTTTAGACTCTGCAATAGCTGCTGCCAAAAAAAATGGAGTAATTCATTACTACTCACATATCCATGCAGACAAAAAAACCCAGGCCCCCAAGTTATCAGAAAAACATTTTCTTGAGATTACGCCAGTCAAATCAGAAATACTATACTCTAGAATGGTAAGGGCAGTAGGTCCTAGATACTACCAAACTGTAGTTGATGCAAGAATATCAAAGTGAGATTATTTTTTTTCTTCATCGTCGCTTACAATAGATGACGGGCCTGACTTTGTAGTTGCCATGGTATAGCCAATCCATGAAATTACGCCTAATATTCCACCTGCAATCATCAAGACAGACAGATGCAGTACGATTGGGCTCCATTCAGATAGCATCAGCAAATACGCGTACACAAAAAAGGTAACAATGCACAAAACAAAGATCGTAATTCCAAGTGCTTTGCGTCTTTGCATTGCGCTACAAGATTTCCGGCAGTTATTTATTTGAATCTAGTAAGTAAACTCGATTGTCATAAGATAGGCGTCTTCGCCATCACGATAGTACGACCTGAGTCTCTGTTTTATGATAAATCCCATTTTTTCGTATAATCGTACTGCCTCATTGTTGCTGCAGCGGACCTCAAGGTATAGCTCATCACATTTTTTTATTTGTACTCCCTTAAGTGCTTCTTCTACTAGCGTGCGCCCGATTCCTTTTCTTCTGTGCTCGTCAAGAACTGCAACAGATACAACATGACCCTTTTTTACAAATCCAAGTTTTTTAAAATTGGAAAATCCGTATTCAGTTTTGCACATTATGTACCCTATTACTCGTCCGCCAATTTCTGCTACAAGAAATGCCTCTGGAATCTCAGCTAGCAGGCTTTCATAGAAATAATCCGAATAGTGCTCAGGAAGTGTCTTCATGTTTATCTCCATAATTGAGATTAGATCGCTTACCTCACATCTTCGAATTACACATTCACCGATCTGCCGCAGTATTACTTGCAATAATGTTACTTTCAATTATCAAATATTTAATTATAGACTGCAAAAGCAATTAATGGACTAGTTTTAGTTTAAAAATGTGAGCGAACCAACACAGGAAGAAGTAATTTCGACTGTCTCATCAATCTTTAAAGTAAATAACATAACAAGTTCTCCTGAGACTCTAAGTTTTCAAATAGATGAGGAGGATTTTAAATCAAAGTTTGTCTATCTTGCCCAGCGCTTAGAGCAAAGAAACCTAATTTGTAGGATGAAAAAGGATTCTTACGGAACCTACATACTTGTCAATAGGTTTCCGCCTCAAAAGAAAGGATGGCTCTCAAAGTCATGGACTCCGCGAATACTGTTTGGCATAGTTGTGGCATTGGTAATGGTTGATGGATATTTTAGAACTGAAGGTGCAAACTCGATTGTATACATTGGCGAGCCGCTTGATATGGCAGTATTGTACACATTTTCGCTTCTTGGAATTTTGGGAATTCATGAGGCAGGACATCTAGTTGCTGCTAAAATGCACAAGATCAGGACAACGTGGCCCTACTTTATTCCAGGGATTCCGATTCTTGGCATTCCGACGTTTGGCGCATTCATCCAGTCAAGAGGATTGACAATAAATCGCGATATTTTGTTTGATGTGGCAATTGCAGGACCCATAGCAGGATTAGTTATTGCAATCATTGTTTCAATATTTGGCGCCTACACATCACCTGTAATTGATGTGCAAACAGCAGACGAGTTGTTTGAAAGATCAGAGCTTGTCAAAATGGAAGACAACATCTTGCTAACTCTTGCACTTGCAGCGTTTGGAAAGAGTGGAGCAGGCACAGAAGTTATCATGTCTCCGATTTTGTTTGCAGCGTGGCTTGGATTTTTAATTACGTTTTTGAATCTGCTTCCAGCCTGGCAGCTTGACGGTGGTCATATTGCACGTGTAATGTTTGGAGAAAAGTGGCACAGGATTGCAACGTATGCAAGTATGGGTGTTCTTGTTTTACTTGGATACTGGGTTATGGCAATGCTAATTCTAATGCTTAGCTCACGTAGTCCCGGCGCAACACCGCTTGATGATATCTCGCCGTTGTCTAAGAACAGAAAAAGACTGTATGCTGTTGTGATAGCATTGGCAATTTTGTGTGCGCCGTTGCCTGTTTCTATCTTATCTTAACAAAAGTCGTGCACCGTCTGATACAACAACAACTTTTTGTCTGGCTCCCTGCACCTTTAAGATGTGGTTCATTGCTTGTGCAACTCCACTAAATGAGAGAATGTTTAATTTTTTCAAGTAAAATTCAGGTAGTATAGAAACTATTCCAACTTGAAACTTTTTTTGAAGCTCAGTCAAAAACAATAAAGTTTCCATCCCGTTGATGTATCTGGCTGGTTTTTTTAGTCTGTCAAGGCTCATTTGTCCTTCGATATAATATTGAATTGCGTTAGAGCCAATACCGTGAGTACACTCTGCAAGAAGTACTGCAAGTCCCTCGTTTCGTACTGCTTCACTACAATTCCAAAGAGATGAAAGGGATTTGTCAAGTGAGTCGTTACTTGATTCCTTTCCAGTACTAATGATAAGTGTTCTGTGCTTTTCAATTTCTTTTGTTGCAGATTCTACAAACGGTTTTGAGACTGACATTGTAGAAGAAGGATGCCCTATTGCCAGATCAACAATTCCATTTGTGTTTGAGGCAATCTCTATTGCAAATATCTCAAATTTATCAACAAACTGTTTTGCAACAGAAACGTTTTCAATATCTTGTCCTGGGACTGGGAGTTCACCCTTTCGTTTCTCATATGCCAAAAGCATCTCCTCTGCTCCAAATTTTCGAAGCAGTCTTGTTGCTATAGTCTCAAAGCCAAACAGACCATCAAATTCCATTTCGCCAATAAAGACTAGGTTAGAGTTTGAAAGCTCAGGTTTTTCAAATTCCGAAATAGAGCTGCCTTCTGGCAAGCTGTTCTTTAATGCATCCATAATTTTTTTTTCTGCAAATATCCGTGGAATGCGAAGGGATTTTTGCTCACATTTTGCAAAAAGTGCAAGCAGTGTTTTCTGTACTGCCTTTGAGTTATTCAAAACTACGATTTCTTGAGGCTTTGATAAATCAAGGGAGTCAAGTCTTGAGCTGATTTCTGTGTCCTCAAGGGTTTTTCCTTCTGCGGCTAGCTGCTGGCCAAGGTTTTCTGCCTGTATGTCAAGCACAACGTCTGTAGGCCCATAGTTAAGCCAGATTTCAGGCATAGTTAAATCAAAAAACAAACCAAAATAAATCCAGCACAGTTAATTTTGGTGTGGAATTTGTGAAAGAGTTTGCTGTTTTTTTACATCAAAATAATGCGATCAAGTTTGGCGATTTTACGCTCTCAAGTGGCAAGAAAAGCTCCTACTATGTAGACCTGAGGGTTGTTCCAAGCTTCCCACACCAGTTTCGCAAGATGGTAAAAGGCCTCCAAGCGTTAATTTCAGATCAAATTGGTTATGACAACTTTGACTGTCTTGCATCGGTTCCGACAGGAGGCCTTGTGATTGCCTCTGCTTTGGCAATTGAGACCGTAAAGCCGCTTGTTTATGTCAGATCACAGCCAAAAGAGCATGGTACCTCAAAATCAATTGAAGGTAAAATAGAAAAAGGTGCAAAAATTTTGATAGTAGACGATGTGGCAACAACTGGCGGATCCGTCTCAAATGCCATAACTTTACTAAAAGAGGCAGGTGCAAAAATAACTGATACGTATGTTGTCATAAACAGGATGGAAGGCGCAGACAAGTTGTTACAATCACATGGAGTAAAGCTTCACAGCTTGACTAACATCTTGGAGATTACAGAAATTTTACACAGGGAAAATCTGGTTTCAAAGCAAGTATTAGAAAATGTAAAAAATCAAATAAAATAATCTAGTCGTAGATCATTAGTTTCTTTTCTTCAAGCGTTGTATGCAAGTTGTGAATTGCACGGTACACATCCTCTTCTTTTTTTGCGCCAGTGCAAACTAGTTTTCCTGATGCAAACAAAAGTAGCACAGTCTTTGGATCAAGCATTCTGTGTATCAGGCCTGGAAATTGCTCTGGTTCGTACATGCTGCGGGACAGTATTCGGGCGGCTGATTCAAGATGTATTTTTCCGCCAAGGTTTCCAGATGCTACCATGTTCTGAATTGTAACTACGGGATCTTTTTTGACCTTGATTTTCCCCTTTCTTAGCTGTTGTACTACTGTGTTTACAGCCCTTATTGCCATGTCAGCTGACTTGCTTCCAGTACAGACCATCTTGCCTGAAGAAAAAATCAGCGTCGCAGTTTTTGGGCTCTTTAGTCGATATACAAGTCCAGGAAATTGGTCTGGATGATACTCTGTTTCTGGAAAGTTTTTTGTGATTTCGTTTAGGTCCATTCTCTGATCAACGGTTGCAGATGCAACTACGTTTTCAATACTTACAATAGGTTTAGTCTGCGGCACCTCGTGTTTTTATAAAAAGGCTTTATATATACTACGAAATTCTTTTTGCCTAAAATCGATTCGCAAAATCTACTACAGATTAAGGGCAGCTCAGACAAATGCCTTCACATCATTTTTCAGATATAACTCTGATTCTTCATTGCGGCCAACAATCCTAGTACAAAACTCATTTTAAAACTAATGTAGAGTGGGCCCGAAGGGCTTCGATCCCTTGGCTCACCGATTATGAGTCGGTTACTCTACCAAGCTGAGTTACGGGCCCTACAAAAAAACAGCTTTGTTTTTCAGTATAAAATGTTATAGACACTAACAGTAAGTCTCGTAACAACCATCAAGCAAAAGGTTTTGCGCCAAAAGTGACTTTTCTGCAATTTTTAGCAGATTCTCGTTTTGAGAATTTCTTTCCAGTATCTTTTGCCATGTCTGTGCATGTCTAATGTCTGCTTCCTTGTGAAGCTCAAAGTATTGCGTTGCATCATAATCTGTAATGCCATAGAACTTGTAAAGCCCCTCAAGCTTTGTCTGGCTTATTTTTGGGATCTCTTTTTCAAGTGCATACATTGCAGCTGCGCCGCCTTCAAGTGAGCCCATAAGTGACGATATTTCAGATATTGCCTTTTTTGTCTTTTCAAGACCCTCGTATTTTTCAAGCTCATTTTCTGAAACGCCCAAGGCTTTTGCAAATCTAGTCCAATGTAGGATATGCTCTGATTCTTCTTTTTGGTTTGCCCTAAGCTCATCAATATTTGATTGAGGCGCATGTTTTGCCACATTTGCAACAAATGATGGAACATGCTTTACAAGCTGAAAGTATTCCTTTGAATAACCTGAGAGTGATTCTTGCGATAACTTTCCATCAGACCACATTTGGTAAAATTGGTGTTTTAGAAGACTATGCTGTTCAATTAGTTCATCGATTTTTTGGATTAACAAACTCATGTGATTTATCCAAAGCAGCTGATAATAAAATCTTTGGCAGGGTCCAAAAGATTTTATGGATAAAATAAAAATGCAACTAGGGCTCCTGTGGTGTAGACCGGTCAAGCATACCGCCCTTTCAAGGCGGTGATCCCGGGTTCAAATTCTCAGCGATGAAAATCCCGGCGGGAGCACCTACAAGTATTAATACCATAAAAAAAGTAGTTGGATCTGTACTAATTTTGGATAGAAAAAATATCGAGATAAATCCACTTCTTGAAACCTACAACAGGTACATCAAAAAAATCAACCAAGTTTTGAGCTCAGAGCTTAGCCTGTATTCAGAGTCAGAGTTCAAGGATCCACTAATCTATGCAATCGAAAACGGCAAACGGATCAGGCCGCTGATTTTGGTCTTGGCATCAGAAAGTGTCGGACATGCAGACGAGAATGCATATGTTGCAGGATGTGCAGTTGAGCTATTACATACAGAATCTGTAATTCATGATGACATAATCGACAATGAAACGCTGAGACGACAAAAGGATCCATTTCATATCAAGTATGGCTACAACACAAGTATTTTGACAGGAGATTTTGTCTTGGGATTTATTCTAAATATTTGTGCAAAGCTAAACAACCCAAGAATTACAAAGGACTTGGCAACAACTGCAATGCTAATGAGTGAAGGGGAAATGATAGAGTCAAGACTTGAGACGAGCGAAGACCTAACATTTGATGACTATCTCAAGGTTATAGAGTACAAGACGGCAACTGCCTTTGAAACTGCAGCAAAGCTTGGAGCTATCCTTGGTGGAGGGACAGAAGAGCAGATAATGTCGCTTTCAGAATATGGAAAAAATATTGGCATTGCATACCAGATAAAAGATGATCTTAGGGACTGGAAAAACGAGGACAAGCTGTTCAATCTTTTGGTGAAAAAGAGTTCCGATCCACGTGATGTCTTCAATCACATGGAAGAGTTGCTTGAAAAATATTCCTCTATGGCAAACATTGGCCTAAGAAAGATAAAAGATTCTGATGCAAAAACAAGTTTAGAAAATCTAATTAAATTTACAATGTTTAAGGTGTAACTGCAAGGCTTGGAACTGCAGTTTCAACAAACTGTATTATTGGATCCGGATACACTCCTATTCCAACAATAAATATTATAGAAAATATCATAACTGCAACTACAGATGCAGGCTCCCTGACTCTTTTTTCTGTCTCGCCTTCAAAGTACATCTTGCGAATAATCCAACCATAGTAAGCTAACGATAGTGCACTGTTTAGAACGCCGGCTATTGCAAGCCATGGTGCCCATGGCGCAACAGCTCCTGCATCAAGTGCAGCCCCAAACAAAATCAGTTTGCTCCAAAATCCGTTTAGTGGCGGAACGCCAGCTAGTGCCAAAAGTGATATCACAAGTCCAAGTGATGTGATTGGCATTGATCTTCCAAGTCCCTTTATTTTATCAAGGTGGCTTGATGCCAAAGTTGTGACAATTCCTGCTACTGCAATGAATGCTGCGCCCTTCATTACCGCGTGATTTAAGATGTGAAATAGCGATCCCTGAATGCCAATTGCAGTGTATGGCGCAATTGCAAGGCCAATTAGGATGTATCCTGCATGGCCAATGCTAGAGTAGGCAAGAACTCGTGCCAAGTTCTTTTGCATTATGGCAGCAATGTTTCCAACAGTCATTGTCATTACAGCAATTACTCCAAGTGCAAAGGTCCAGTCAAGTGATAATGCGATTGAGCCCATCACAATTATTCGAAGTGCTGCTGCAAAGCCTGCCTTTTTTGTTCCAGCAGCCAATAGTGCACTAATTGTTGGCGGTGCGCCCTCGTAGGTGTCAGGAAGCCACATGTGAAACGGTACAAGGCCCATCTTGAATCCAAATCCTGCAACAAACATTCCAATTGCAAGTAGTGCAAGTGGCAACATTTCAGAGTCAATTGTTGCAAATGTCTGGATTACATCACCAATGTTTGTAGATCCTGTCAGACCGTATGCAATCGAGATTCCATAGATTATGATTGCAGATGAAAGTGCACCAAACAAAAAGTACTTTAGTGCAGCCTCATTTGATGACGGATCCTTTTTCATAAATCCTGCAAGGACATATGTCGGAATGCTCATCAGCTCCCATGCAACAAAAAGCATTACAAGGTCTGTTGAGTATGCAATCAATACCATTCCTATTGTTGATAGCAAAATCAGTGAAAAATAGACGGCAGGGTGTGATTTTTTTCTCATATAGTTGAGTGATCCAACTGTCGTGAATATTGCAACAATTAGCATCGCGATTGCAAAAAGTGATCCAAATGTGTCATCGGCTAGAACATCTTCTGTAAATATTGCAGCAGGTGCTATATTGTTTGCAGCTATTTGGTAAATCACATAACCAATTGATGCAAAGAGTGCAGCAAGTGCAATTGCGCCATAAAATGATGACGAGCCGTGTTCCTTTCTTGCTACACTGATTACAGGAAGTAGGACGCCGATTGTTCCAAGTATTGCAACTATAATCATTGGGGTTGATGTAAGCTCGATCATTTCATCTCACCTAGATTAGCAAAATCAGGACCACGAAGAGAATTCCTGCTCCAAAAACGTAAAGATATGACTGTGCAACGCCTGTCTGTGTTCCTTGAACTACCTTTGCGCTCCACGCTACTGCACGCTCAAAACCCATATTGATTCCCATATCAATTACTATTCTTTCAAAATACCTCCACATACCTCGTGCAAGCCATAATGGAGCAATTACAAAACTCCAATAGATTATTGCGTTGAGATACCACCTGTTTAGAATAACTTTGTGAATTGCATAAAAGAAAAGATTCGAGTTTACAAACTTGACAGGATCAACCCACCTGCCAATGTAGAAAATGTATCCTAGTCCAAATCCGATTGCAAAGGCGGCAAGTGATGCCCCAAGTGCTATGGGGTTTATTCCAGAGAGAAATCCAGGTAGTATAGATGACTCTTCTTCTACATGAACAGATTGAATTCCAAATGAGTTATCAAG
>JBBDOC010000036.1:0-5215 GCA_040877295.1 Nitrosopumilaceae archaeon | reverse complement strand
TCCAATTCCATAACCTAGAACTGATTCTTCTGAATTCAAATTAACATGATTTAGGAGGGAAAGCGAGACTAAAAGGGGGGTAATAGCTAGTTTTACTGCTTCTTTGAATACTGGGTTCTGTCTTTCATAATCTGCAATTGTTGGAGAGAACGAATAGTAGAATGAGTTGAATGATTCCATAAACGATTGACCTGATTGAGTTTGCAATAGTGAATTATCTCTGATCTCTCTTAACATTTGAACTTGTGAGGATTGTTCTGAACCATAAGTTGCTGTAGCAATCAAACATCCGCCACCTACTGCATATTCAATTTCATAGGTTAATGTAACAACTTTTCCGGTAAAGATTGAAAACGAATTGTCAAAATGTAAGGTATGAGCTCCGTTTCTAACTGCTGTGAATTGAAAATTTTTTCCTCCAACTACACCCTGTTTTGGAATAATTAGTTGTCCAGAGGGATCTGTAACCCAAAAGTTGATGTCATCATTACCTCCTGCAATTGACATAGAACCTGAAACACTATCACCTGATTCTAAGTTAAACCAAAATGTTTGAACGCCACCTGCAGGTACACTAAAACTCTCTACTTCAGAACCTTCAACACTGTTTATGGAGATTAAAAGAAAAGCTGAAATCAAAAATATGATTATTGCAAATATTTTCACATTATTTTATAGTATAAGCTTAATCTAAAGGATTACGTGATCAGCACATTTCTAAGGCAAAAGAGGGGAAACCATTTTTACTCTTTATCGATAAAAAAGCAATTCCCCCCTCTCCCGAAGGAAATTTCCGTGTTTTTGTGAGTAAAAATGATCATGAACTAGATTATTACGTGAGTTAGGATTTGTTGGAGAGTTGATATGATAAACTAATTTTTTAATTACCATATCTTTCAAATAATGTGCCTGATATTGAAATTAAGGAAGAGCAGTGGAAAAAAATCCAACAATTCAAAAAAGTAGTGAATGCAGTACTAGAAGATGAATCAATACAAGATGATGTCTATTATGTTGACTTGGTACTTTCACTTGGACTAGAAAAAATGATAAGAGATCTATTGCCTAATGATGAGGAAGTTCTAACCAAGGACATTGTAAACATGTTCAATGAAAATCCTGAATACGTGTCCAAGCACATTTTAGATAATCTAAAACGTGGTAAAGAATCTGAATCAATCGACAAAATTAAAGAAAAATGGTTACCATACGGTTAAACTACCCTTTCCAAGACTTTTATCTGATCTAATTAGAATTTAACACGAACTCGACGTTTCGGTGTTCTTCGTGCTTTGAATGAAACTGTTCCATCTTTTGTCTTAAATTTCACTGGTCGCTTAGTCTTGGTCTTTTTTGGTCTTGCTAAAAATTCTGTCATCATAACGAAAAGTATATCATAAAATTTAACTTTTTATATAAAGTTGAAAAGAATCACACTAATTTTAGGCCTTTTTTTAATTTCTATAATTATACAAGTTGAAGGTCAGACTAATCCCGCGTTAGAGGACTATTGCAAAAAAAATTGGAGAGAGGCGCCTGACATGTGTTCTGATTTTATTCCAGAAGGGTACTATGATGAAAAAGCAACAAAACAATTTACACAAGAAGACCAGCTAAAACTTGAACAAATCCAAAGAGAGGCAGAACAAAAAGCGAATTTTGGAGATTTAGATTGCCCTGCTGGAACATATTATGGACGAGACAATGCTGGAAATGTTGTTTGTCGTAGTATAGAAACTAATGAAATAATCAATCCATCCACAAATGTTTCATTTGATAATACATACATTATTGTTGGAATTTCAGTTGTAATTATCATAATTATTATAGCTGTCGTAAAAAGTAGTGGTAAACCTTCTGAAGTGACATATCCAGAAAAAGAATACATTGAGAGAAGACCTTTTTCGAAAACAACTAAAGAACAAGCTAAAGAAAGACAGCATGGACGTTGTGCAAACTGTGATTGTTATCCAACACATTGGGAATTTGATCATGTTGGCAGAAGAGATGATAATAGTCTAGGAAACTGTCAAGGATTATGTCGCGACTGTCATCAAGATAAAACATTAAGAGAAAATCGATAATTAAATTAGATACATTTCAATCCAACTTAACGATATCGGTACAGAATCAATCAATTTTCTATCATTAACATTTCTAATCGTTTCAAACCACAATCTCTTTTGATCGGCATTTAAATTCACACGTCTTTCAATGGTTTTGAACTTGCCAATATCTGAAATATTATCAGATAAGATCGAAGTTCGAAGCCTGCCACTGTGCAAAATCTTCAAAATCTGATACAATTTTCCATCCTTTTCTATGGTATCAATATGCTCAATCTGTTTTGATCCTAGATTTCCAATACCTCGTTTCTTCCAGTGTCCATTAAAACGATAAATTCCATTTTGCAAGACATATACATCTGATCCTGAGTTTTCTAAAGCAAAACTGCCAAGTTCATTAGAATTAACCATAATCTTTTTTGTAGTTATGATAGAATCAGTCGCAAAAGATACTATCTCACGTTCAATCCCATGCTTAATTACAAAGTCATAAAGCATGGCTCTAGTTGTGCCTGTGATGGTAGAGGCTATTATTGGACAGAATAGATTGCCTATTCTTCCTTTAACTCGTTGAGCAGTCTTGCCATAAATTGAATTCAGTATAACTTTGAGAGGTAGTTGCAAGGGATTCTTTTCTTGTTTTAGCTGTAATCTTTTGTTGTAAATTTTTTCAACAAACTCCTTGTACGGATAGTATGGATTCTCATCAAAGTATTGCCAAGAATCTAAAACAGAATAATATTTTTTCTCACAAACCTTAAGCTCATTTAACGTACAAAAAGTTTGAAATTTTCCACTAGGAAAAATCAACTTGTCATTAGATTTGAAAGGAAATGGAGGCACATACTTGCAGTCTGGAATGTCACATTCTATTTTGAAAAAACCTAGCCTTGCTTTTTGATCTAGGCTCTTTGATCTTTTCCATTTTCCTTTTGTAAAATCTGGAATATTGGCAAAAACATAAGGATATGCAGAATTGATATCATAAAGATGCGCAGTTCCGACGAATCCACGCTTTAGGATCTCAAACCTTCCTCCATAGTAACAATTCCATGCAAAGTCTTGAATATCATAAGAAATCTCATTAAATTTTGGAATTGGAATTTTTTGGTTGATTAAGACTTTTTCAGCTAGATATCCTGAGCTTATCCATCTTTGAGGATAGAACCCAAATGCTACATCAAATAATTTGATCCAGTGTTCAGCTAACTCTTTTGTTAGCTTGCAGTCTTTAATGCAATAATCTATAACCAGCTTTTTGTTGTCTCTGAAAAACCATTTTGAAAAAGAATCACGCTTTTGTTTTATTTCCAGATACTTTTGATCTAGTTTTCCGATGTTATTCTGATATGCATCAACTAAACTTGCATGATAGTATTGTGCAATATCAAAAAATACTGTACTATGATGTTTCTTTCTAATGGCTAGTTTTTTGTTTGGAAAATACTCTATTTTGTAATCGTCAAATTTGAAATCAAGCTTCCTTGATCTTTTGTAAGAGTTTAGGTTATCGCCTAGTAGTTTTAGAATTACTTCGGCATCAAATGTGATGTTGTAGAAAAAGTTCCAAGAACCCTGATATCGTTTTGAAAATAGGAATTTTAGGCATGATTCAGGCGTGATTTTGTCTAAAAAATTGCCCTCTGAATCTGCCAATAGCATGATATCGCCATTTCTGTCAGTTTCCGAATCAAGCGCATAAACTGGCCTAAGATCAGAACAAGCATTTCGTCTGTCTTGAAACAGATTTGTTCTAAGACTTTGTAATTTTTTAAAATCAGTTATGGGGATGGATTCTGCCATACTGCATCTGGAATATCTGATTCAGAACCTTTCTTTCGTTGTGCAAACTGTTTTCTAATTTGTGAGTACGTTAGATTAGGAAAATTATTTCTAATTTGTCTGATATAATTATGATAACGTCTTAGCTTACCACTTCGTTTTATGTTTGCTAAAGTATTTAGATCCTGAACTGGTTTTGTCTCAACAGCTTTATGTCTTGTTAATTTATCGAGTTCTGATGTTAATCGTTTACGTAGCGAAATAACTTCCTTTATGTTTGGTAAATTCTTTAAAGACTCTAGCTGTTCTCTAAGTTTATTTATGTCAAATGATACCATATAATCACTAATCACAAAAATAAGGAGATAGAGCTAGAATACTAGCTCAAATCTTCTTATTGGAAATTTGTTCTTTGATGTTCCAAGCCAAGTTTTTATCTTGAACTTTTTGCCGACTTTGATCTTTCTATTCTTTACTGCATCAGTCCATAACTGAAGTAGCTGTTTGTTTTTTGATGCAAAGCTGTGCAATGGAATCGCATATTCAATTCCATCAACCTTAGCTCTTGCATTTATTCCATATTCAGTCTCGAATGTTTCTGTCTCTAGAATTTCGACATTCAGTATGTCAGGATGTTTTTCGTCATTGGACTTGTAGTCTCCCCAATGCAAAAAGGGAGGAAAGAGAGACTCGCTCATTTTGTTTTTTCACCTCCTCTTTCTTTTGGTGAACAATCAAGCGGTGTCAGCTTGATGAATTTTTCACCATTTTCTTGAACCAGCTTCACATTGGCACTGTTTGCATTTTTGCAACCGCAGTTGGCTAATGCTGTTTTTGGAATAGCGATTATTTTAGAAAAATTTTGATCGCTTATTCGTCTCTGGCCAAAATCAATAACTGCGGGTTCAGCGTTACTGTTTTGGTTATGTTTTTTGTTCGATTTTCGAAGCATTCTTCTATATACAAACACAATAGTTAAAAATGTCGGAAATGTATTAGAATAATTGGCAAAAAGACATACTCAAGAACAAGAATTGTTAATTCAATACTTTCAATCGACATATTTAGATAAAGAAAAAGTCCTTGCTCGTGATCTGGCTGTAATCAACAAATCAGAGATTTTTCCTGATGATCACAAAAAAGACAGGCGATACAACAGAGCAATACTTCATGCAAAAGAGGAGCTTAAACTCTTGCTTTTCTTCTTGCACAATATGAAGCCACGTTATAGAAACAAGATAGTTCTGTCTGAGGAGTTTAATGGAGTTATCCACAAAATGTTTGATATTCAAGGCTTTGGACTGTCAGATCAAACTGAATTAGAAAAGAAACAAGCTATTGCATTTGCTCTTCAAATGTTAGAGTAT
>JBBDOC010000035.1:0-28371 GCA_040877295.1 Nitrosopumilaceae archaeon | reverse complement strand
GTGGTTTTGTGTTTGTTTTTTTAAAATCTTTGTCGTATTGCTCAAATGGCAAATTAGCAAACGTGTGTTTTGTCCAAACATCATGTACTGTATCAACATAATTTTTGTCTCTACCTTGACGTAGCAGTTCATGTGCTAGTTCATGTGATACTGTAGTGCAGTTTTTTTCTGCTAAAAACAGTAGATCGTCTTCTTTTTGAGGTTGCCACCAGATCATTCCAAAATTTTCTGCATGATATCCTTCACATGTACAGTCTGTCCATATCGGCCTAAAGTGACACAGGTAAAAATGATAAATGTCTTCACCACGGTCTCTGTGATCTTTTAGTAATGTTGTGGTATCAAGCTTGTTAAATAACCCACGAGACTTTGTTATCATCTCATCGCATTGCACATCAAAATCTTTTGAAAAATTATTTTTTATCCAAACCTTGTAAAACTGCGCCATTTTTTTTACATAATCAAACTCTTTGTCTCTTTTGCCTAGATCTGAATCTTTTATTACGAAAATAAAATGCAAAAGCATAACAAGAAAAAGAGGATTTAAGATTGGCCTTCTATGCCCATCAAAGTCAAAGTAGAACGAATCTTCTCAATTTTGCGAATTTTCCATGTTATTGTTTCACGTAGTGATTCAACAGTTGGAGACTCGATTTTTGCCAAGATATCGTATGCTCCAAAAGTTCCATGGACTTCTTTGACCCCTTCTAGGCTCTTTAGTTGTTGTATGATTGACTCTTCTGAACCCAGTTCGCAGTTTATTAAAACATAGGCCGTTGCCATGATTTTATTAAAAATATCATCTATATCAATAAACCGATTATTTTAGGAATCTTTTTGCGCTTTCTCTAGTATTTCATTCCAGATTTCTTTTGGCACTGGCATAACAGACAGTCTTGAGATTCATAACAGCTCCCAGTCTTTGAATTTTTTTTCTTTTTTTATTTCAACCAAGGTGACTGGTCTTTTTAGTCGTTTTTTGTGTTTTACATCGACAACTACAAACCTCTTGTCTTTTTCCTTTGGATTTGGATACGGGTTTGAAATTACCTCAAGGATTCCTACTATTTGTTTTTCATCACCAGAATGGTAAAAAAACGCCTGATCTCCTTTTTTCATGCTATTGATGTGTTTTAGTGCCAAGTTGTTATGAACGCCATCCCAGACAGCAGTGCCTTCCTTTTCCAGAGTATCAAAGCTGTAACTTGTAGGCTCTTGCTTTACAAGCCAGTAGTTTGTCATCATTGTTTTTCAGCTAATAACAAACCACATAAACGAAACCAAATTTGAATTTTTATTGAATTTTTAGTAATCTCTTTTCCTGTCTTAACTTATAGGCAGTCAATCCTGCAAATCCAAAGATAACAACTAACCCCAAATATGATAAAGGCTGACTATACTCAATCAGAACTGCAGAAATCCCAGTACCAAAAATACTTGGAAGAAGTGAAAGTGCATAAAGCCACCAGCCACAGCAACCAAGAGGAACTAGTGAGAAAAATGACAAAAATGATGTAAATGCAGTACTGCCGGAATTTCCACCAAATGTTTTTCTTTTAATTTTTAATCTGCATCCCAAACTTTTAGCATAGCTTGAAAGATACATCTGGAGTCCAATTCCTGTTCCCATACCTACAATGATTATAGAATTCAATTGTAGTGCAGCAGAAATTGCATCGATTGGAGCAAGTGCAGGAGTAGTAGCTACAACCACACCAAGGTACACAATTACTGTTATTACTCCTACCAAAATTCCCTTTAGCAGAGGTTTCATTTCAAATCTCAATAAACAAGTGAGTCTGGATGAAATGCAATCCATTCAAACCAAAATCCTGGGTTGAAGACCTCTCTTTCAAGTTTTTTACCAATTAGTTGACCTTCGATTGCTTCTCCTTCAAGACTCCACTGACTGTTTGTTTGCGTGTCAATTATCTTACCATCAATGTACTGAAATTCCAAAATCGTATCGTCAACTACGCGGTTAAACGCTCTTGTCATTTCTGGGTATAATGAAACCAAAAGTAAGTTTTTGTCGCCAATCTTGTCGTTTATGACTTTTTTTTCTTCTACATCGGCAAGTTTGTATGCCTTGTAGATATTGCCGTTATCAAATCCCAAGATTATCTCCTTTGGATGAAGCCTGTCATCTTTGTTTTCAACTGGAAAAATAATTTGCGGATCTGTATAGTAATCACCATAAGGATCAGAGCCATATGCCCTTATGTGACCTGTCTTTGTTGTCAAAACAAGTGTTTCTGGATACAGTGTCTTCCAGTCAGACCACTTGGCAACATCAAATGGAACTCTTTTTAGTTTTTGACCTGTCAGTTCTCCAGTTATAGCAATTCCTATTGCTTGGCTCCACTGCGAATCGGTGTTTCTGTCATACATCACCAAATTGCTGTTGTATAGTTTGCCTGAGGTTCCAAATTCAGTAACTTGTCCGTTAATCGTTCTTTCAAAAACCTGATTTGTAAAACATAGTGGACAATATGTGACTGCAACAGGCACATCACCCACTATATCATTTACGATTTCATGCCAAACAAGAATGAAAAGTGGATAAGCTTTTGTTTCACCATTTATTTGCAGACCTACAACAATATCATTATCAGACATAAAATTTGCATCAGATGCAGTTACAAAGTTTGGTTTGTCAATTGATGGGATTCCATCTTTTGGCGGCCCGCCACTTTTGATCTTATCAAGTGGAATGATGTGTTTGATTCCGTCTGTGATCTGAATTTGTGATAAACTTTGTTCCTGAGATGTCATAGATGATTCAACACTTGTGTTTTCACTAGAATCAATTCCAGTTTGGTGTGGTACAGTCATCACATTAGCTGTATACATTATTACTAAAACAGCAACTACTCCTATGCCTCCTAAAATTGGATATTGATAATGCATTTTGCCAAAACACGGCAAAGAAAGTATTAAAAAATTGTTCCAAATGCTACTGCACTTTTGGATCTAATCTGGAAGAATGTTTTTAATTGATTAGAAAAACGAGCATGCAATGAATAAGACACTAAAATACGTAGGATTGTTAGCAATTCTACCGCTATTTACAGCTTCATTAACCACCATAGCTTTCGAAAACCCTTCAGCTGATGGACAAAGAATTTGTGGAGATAAAATTTGTACTTCGCAAAACGGTCCTGATGCTGAAAAAGAACGTGAAAAAATGCGACAAGAGATGGCTGGAAAAACAACTACATCGGAAATATCCCAAAAGGAAGAAACTAAAACATTTGAGGAAAGTGATCTTGGTTCTGTACTGAGATTATCAAGAGCAAATGTTCCTGCAACAATCCCATTACACAATGGATTCTACAACGGTGAGGCAGTGTATTTTATCATCACAGATTCAAGTGACAAGACACATGCAGACACAATAACAAAGAATCAGGGATGGAAAGTAGAGCTTGCACCACCACTTGCAAATGCACCAAAGGAAGCACTGTCAAAAACATACATGTTCACTAATGGCGTAAATGGAAACGGTGTTCATGGATTTCAAGGTGAGGTTTTCACAAGTACACCAGCTCAGCCAGAAATCTATAGCGCACTAACATCACACGTTCATGTGACATGGAATGAAGGTGCAACACCAAGAGTACTTGACTCTGAGCAAGCAGTCCTTGATGCACAAGCAGCAGGTGAAGTCTCATTGCAAGATCTCAAAGTTGTAATCAACATGCCACAAATTGTCTGGCCAGGTGGCCAGATGATGGTAAAAGAAGACAAGACACTAACTGATGCAACACCATATGGTGGAGGCCAGGTACTGGACATTGATCTTGAGAAAATGACTGTGACCTTTATTGCACACCGTGGTTGGGGTCCAGACGGCAGAACAATCTACTACATTGTAACAGACGCTACACCTGAGATGCCAGCAAACATGATGGGAGTCGCCTCAGCACCAACTTCTGCAAAACTAATTGCAAACTCTGCGGCAGTTGATCTGTTTCAGTTCACAAACGGAATCACAGGATCAGGTCCTATGGGATTCCAAGCTGGAATTGCAGCATCTGCACCAGGTGATCAAAACTACAGCCCAATGTGGAGAATCTTTCTGATTGGCTGGAAAGACCCGGCAAGTGCAAAGCTTTTGGAAACAAGAGCAGATATTGATGCAATCCAGAAAGCAGGCCTAATTGATGTAGGGATTGCAGGACCAATGGTTGGAGCTGATCACATAGTCAACTGTCCATTTATAGATCCATTCCAGTAATGGATTCTCATTTTTATTTTTGATAAAGGATGAAAAATATGCAGATAAGATGTGCTGACTGTCATTGTTTGCCTGAAGAATGTAAGAAAAGCAATTCTCCAAAAGAATGTCCAAACTGTACATGGGATGAATGTTGTTGTTGGACTGGATTAAACTAATTTTAGAATTCCTTTACGTGGTACCCTAAGCATTAACTAATCTTATTTTTGTTTATATGAGTACAGCTAAATTATTTTATTAAAAAATAAAATGTCCCCCGGTTCTGACTCACACAAAGTCATAGGTTTTAGCCACTGGCCTCGTTTGGCTCTGAGACCGGGGTTGCCCATGTTGCACACCTGGGTGAATTAGAAATCATCGCAATCGATACGATCATCGTCATTCTAATCCGTCTGCGTGCATGCTCTACTTTGGGCACTACATCTAGTATTTAGTTGAATATTAACCCAGACAGTGTTATCTCAAATGCCACAACAGGCATACGTATCTTAAAGTTCTCAACTATTGCAGAGTCAATCTCACCAATTGCACCAACTTTTGAGTTGTTTGCAATTACATCTGCAGTTTTTCCTTTTGCAAAACAGAAATGAGTTGATGTCTTTGTTTCACACTCTACGTTAAATCCGGTTTTTAGTGCTGATTGAAGAATTGATTTTATCTCTGAATAATTTGCGTCCTTGTGTGCACTGATACAACACAAAGAGATCTCTTCTTTTATTGGATCATCTGCAGAAAATACTGTTCCAATTTCAAATAATTTTTGCGGATATTGTTCATGTACATTTCTTGATAGAGTGTCAAGCATGCTTGGAAGCAACATATCACGAAGAATTGTATGTTCCTGGCTTTTTGATTCGACAACTTGGATATGGCCAAACGAGTCTCGATTTGTCATACCATACTGAATGTTTTTACTAACAAGGCTAGAGTTTAGTGCTTCAGTAAATCCAAGGCCTACCATGGTTTTGCTTAGCAAGTCAAGCTGTTTTGTTACAATGTTTTTTTGCCCAACTGCAGATGATTGTGGGAGAGTAGGTTTTAGATTTTCAATTCCATAACCTAGTGCAACTTCTTCTATCAAATCCATTGGCCCAAGTATATCAAATCGAAATCTTGGGATTGTACAAGAAATATTCTTTCTTTTTGGCAGCGCATCCAGCCTACATTTTTTTAATGCAGCTGAGATGATAGATGATGACAGCTTAAGGCCAAGAATCTTGTTAGTAAGTTCTACGCCAAGACTCATTTTTTTTGTTTTAAGTGACGGTGTTGTGTTGCCTGCCCCTGAAATTTGTACTGAAGTTAGTATAAATTCCGCATTTTGCAAAGTTGCAGCTACAACTGATAATGTATCTTCGGCAGTGTTTTTGTCAGTTGCTGTGACTTCAACTAGAAGGTTTTTTGTCGATGATGAAACTGTTGTCAGTGCAGAGTTGATTATTGGTGGAAATGAGATTGTGTTTCCTTTTGCATCCAAAATAATTGGCACTGTTTCTGCGTTTTCAAGCAGCTTTCCGTATTGTATGCCAGCTTCGGTATTTTGCAGTATGTCGGATATGGTGATTTCAGTTTCTGAGCCTAGCGGAACAAACCTGTGCTCTTTTGTGGCAGTTGTGTAACGTAGTGGAAACTCGATTTTATCTAAATCATGAATGCCAATTGAAGATTTTTTCCTGTTTCTGCCAATTCCAAAGTGAAGATCCTCTTGAAGTGTGATTAGCTGCCTTATTGTCTCATCGTCTAGTTTTCCGTTTTTTGCAACAATTGCTGTAACATATGGACGTATTTTTCTTACAGACTGGTCTACTTTTAGTTGGTATGTGCCTCTTTTTACATCAAGTTTTACTAGTCCTTTTTTTATTCCCAAGAGACCCTGAAGACCTGCTGCGATTCCAAAGTCCGTTGCATAGTCTGGCCTGTTTGGACTGTATTCTACGCGGATGTACTGGTCTGTCTGCTCTTCGATGTCAAGGCCAAGAAACGGAAGTGTGAAAATTATTTTTTCCTTGCTTGCTTTGCCAACCAGTCTTTGCAGTCTATCAAGGTATAGCGTTACTACTGGCATTGTATTGCAGTCCTCAGCCAACCAAGGTTATTGTTGTAAAATTCTCTTACATCATCTAATCCATACTTTAGCATCGCAATGCGTTCTATTCCCCCACCCCATGCAAGAACCGGTTTTGTGATGCCAAGTGGCTTTGTAACTTCGGGTCTGAAAATTCCCATGCCAAACAGCTCAACCCATTTTCCTAGTCTTTCGTTGTAAACCATGCTTTGCAGTGATGGCTCGGTGTATGGGAAAAATGTTGGCCAAAACTTTACCTTTGGCAGACCCATCTTGCGGTAAAACTCTTGCTGAAGTCCCATCAGGTCTCTAAGTGTTACGTCTTTTCCAACAACAATTCCTTCAACCTGGTTGAATTCAGCTAGATGCTTGTAGCTTACTTTTTCGTTTCGAAAGACTCGACCTAGTGAAAATATTCTTGCCTCATCTGGTTTTTGGTCTGCAAGGTACTTTATTGTAACACATGTTGTATGGGTTCGCAAGACCATCTTCTTTGCCGCCTCTATACTCCAGTTGTAATGCCACCCAAGCTTGTGCGATTTTGCTACCTGCCTTATCTGCGCAGGAGTTGCAACTTTGTCAGCAACAGAGTCTTTGATGTAAAATGTATCCTGCATTTCCCTTGCTGGATGATCCTGTGGGGTGAAGAGTGCATCAAAGTTCCAAAAGCTTGGCTGTGTAAAGTTGCCAAGCACCTCTGTAAATCCAAGGCTAGTAAAAATTTCACGAGTCTCGTTTATCACTTCTTTTAGAGGATGAGCCCTTGCAACAAATGTAGCAGGAACAGATGCAACAACGTCAATTTCTGAAAGGCCCTTTTCGCTTGTATCTATGTCTTTTGCCTTTTCAGTTAGTGAAATTGTTTTTGATTTTTTAACAATCTCTTCAACAAGTCCAAGTTTTTTTAGGCGAAAATATCCGACAAGTTTTTCGTGCTGATTTTTATCATGATATAATGCATTTTGATCAAAGTTTCCCTGGTTTATTTCTTGGAGAACTTTTTCCTCTGCAGATGGTTGAGGGTCTTGCACTTTGAGTGAAATTTTTGTAGTAGAGTCGTCTTTTTCAATTTGGATCCACTCGTTTCTTTTTGCGTTGGCTATAGCTGCATGAAAGTCTGATTCTGATAGCGACTGTTTTGTTTCATCAAATGATTTTGGTCCCTCCTTTAACAGGTTGACTAGTTTTCTTTCAGGCAAACCACTTTTTAGCACTTCAGATCCAGCAGAGCTAAGATTGTGTGTAGTTTCTTGTGATTCGATAACATCAGCTAGTCCTTTTAGCTTTAACCATTCAATTCCACGTCGCACCTGATCAGATGAAAGATCCGTTTTTTGTTCTAGTTCTTCGATTCCGAGTTTTTCTGTTTCCTTTAAGGCGTTAATGATTTTTTTTTCAATAGGATGAAGAACTTGTGACAATATTACAAAGTCCTAAAAAGACTTTTTAAACCTTAATCTAAGTCAAAATGAATGCCAACTGATGACTTTATTGTAACACCATGGCATGTAGAAGGCGAAATAGATTATGACAAGCTGATAAAACAGTTTGGGACTGAGAAAATTTCAAAACAGCTTTTACAGCGAATCGAAAAGATAACTGGCGAATCACACTTTATGCTACGAAGGGGAATTTTTTTCTCGCACCGTGACCTTGGCAGAGTTCTAGATGATTATGAAAAAGGGAAAAAGTTTTTCCTATATACTGGGCGCGGCCCATCAGGACATACGCATATTGGGCATCTGGTGCCCTGGGTCTTTGCAAAGTGGCTTCAGGAAAAGTTTGGAGTTAACATGTATTTTCAGCTAACAGATGATGAGAAATTTTATGCAAAACAAAACATGACGCTTGAGGAAACAAGGCTCTTTGCAAATGAAAATGCACTTGATTTTATTGCACTTGGATTCAAGCCAGAGAACACAAAAATAATAATTGATACAAAAAACATCAAAACACTTTATCCAATTGCAGCACAGGTTGCAAAAAAAATCAACTTTTCAAACACAAAGGCAGTCTTTGGTTTTACAAATGATACAAATGCCGGTATGATTTTTTATACTGCACTCCAGTCAGCACCGTGCTTTCTTGAAGACAAGCCAGTTCTGATACCACTAGGTGTCGACCAAGACCCACACTTTAGAATAACAAGAGATGTTGCACCAAAAATTGGAAAGATAAAGCCTGCCCTAATTCACAACATCATGATACCATCGCTTCAAGGGCCTGGAGGAAAAATGTCTGCATCAGAAGAAATAACTACGATTTACACAACAGACTCGCCAGAGGTTGTCAAAAAGAAGGTAAACAAGTATGCGTTTTCTGGCGGCCAGCCAGACATTGAAGAGCACAGAAAAAAAGGTGGAAATCCAGACATTGATGTATCATACCAGTATCTTAGAATTTTCTTTGAGCCAGATGATTCCAAGCTGAAAAAAATCTATGATGACTACAGGTCAGGCAAGATGCTATCAGGTGAGCTAAAGGCAATTCTTATTGAAAAGATGAACCAGTTTCTAAAATCTCACCAAGAAAAGCGTAAAAAAGCAAGAGACAAGCTAGACAAATACCTGCTTGAGGATTAATGAAGAAAAAATTTCTCTGTATTGACAAATACGAAGCACGAAAACTTGCAAGTTTGCTTTTCATAAAAGATGGAAGCGAGACCTTTATCACCGAAGTATTAGATGTAATTGAAAACGAAATCATTGTTGGGCTAAAAGACAAGTCTGCCCACAGCATACTTTTAAAGGATCAGAGGCAGGTTGAAGATTTTACAGACTTTATCCAGTCTGTTATAGAAAAACAGCACAAGATAACTCACACAGAAATAATCAATGAGGAGATAGAAATTGAAAAACTATAATCAGATAAGTGACTTGTCCATCTCAGTTGACATTATTTCCTGAACTTTAAGAAAATACAGTCTTGTAGAGTATGGCATTGCATCCAAGTTGTTGTCAATTGCAATCATCAGGTATCTTACTGCGCGTTTTGAAATGTCGAGATTAAACTTCATTGGCAAAATGGGATCTTGCTTTACCTTGATCTTGTCTTGCAGCCAAGGTGGTGCCATATCAATTGTTTCTGCAATAATTTTGTTGTACCAAAATGCCAGGTTTTCTGGTTGTAGTCCTTCCTTTAGATTGGTAATATCACTTCCAAGCTTGCTTAGCATTTCGTTTGCTAGGTTCAATTTTTTATGATTGAAGTTTTTTGTTTTATTCCACTAGCTCAAAGATAGACAAGTTAGTTGTCAATTTGAGACAAGTTGCCTTCTGCATCAATCTCAAAGTTTTTGATTCTAGTTGAGGAGATTCGCTTTCCATCTTGCGCCATAACCATTGGGACAATTATTACTGCTACTGGAGGAAGTTTCTTTTGTTTTCGCAGATCATTTAGTATATCTCCTTGGTGTCTTGTCTCCTCGCTTGTGACAAGTGCCTCAACGTTTCCTTCAATTGCTGCAGGTCCAAAATCATTTACAAGTTTGCTGATTTCGTATGAGGTGTTTGGAAAGTGCTTTGAGATAGATGATACTAGTAACGTATGTCTTCTTGAGTAGTTGTTAACTGGATTTTTTCCCTTTCTTATTGCAAGCTCATTGCTTGCTAGTCCAATTATCACTTTTGATGAGATTGAAAATGCTTTTCTTAGAAGCTCGATGTGGCCTCTGTGGATCATATCAAATGTTCCACCTAGTGCGACTGTTTTGAATTGAGGCATGGGTTTTGTTGTTTGCTTGAAAATAAATTTACTGTGGTTTTACATGTATCAGCGATATTGGTCCTGGCGAGGCAATTGCTCGGTTTGTGTCATCCCAGATGTATGTTTCAATGTAAAATAGTCCATCACTTTGTGGTGTCCAGCTTACTTTAGGAAACTGTTTTGTTGGACCAACAAATGCTCCTTCTGCCATTCCAATAAACTCTACTAGTGGGCGCTCACCTGCCTGCTTTATCTGAACATAGTAAACATATGGTTGACTTGTAAGTGATTGATCTGTTGCATACTGTATCCATGCACTGCTTTGTATTGCAACTTCTTTTCCAACAGAAAGCTCTGATGCAAGGATTTTGTTTCCATCAACATCAGACAATGAGACATCATTTATTGTAACTAGTCTTGTAAGCATTTCAAGTGCAAGCTTGTCCACATTTATCAAAGCTGAAAGGTAGTTGTTTGATTCTGCAACAAGCTTAAAGGTAGAGGCCCTTGTGTTGTATTCTGTAGTAAATTCAAAATCAGAAGAAGCCCCAGGCTTTATTGCTTGATTTAGCTGAATGGTTTCAACGCCAACAATTCTTGGCGGATAGAACGCGTCATATGAAATAAAATGAATTTTTGTATTTGCGCTATCTACTGAGCCAGTATTTGTAATCTTGCCAGAAAGAGAAACCTGGTTTCCAACCCTTAGTGGATCTGGTGCTATTTTCAGCAAGACTTGCTTTACTGGAGAAGAGTTGAACCCAAGAAGGTTAACTGAGATGTTGGTAATTGCCGGATTTGCATTATTTGATTTTATAATAAAGGGCGATGTTCCTTGTGCTGGAATTACGCTAAGAACAGGGGCTCCTATTGCTGACTCTAAAAGCTTGCCGTTGTTATCGTAAAAGCCTGCCCAAACTTTTACTCCAGTAATTGGAAAGTTTTTTGTATTTTTTAGCTCACCAATTACTACGGTTTTTCCATCAGAGTCTTTGTAGCTAAAGGGCTGTGTGTTTGTAAGTTTAATTCCTAATTGTGATTCATTGTCAAAAACTTGTGAATATGACGTACTAACTGGCAGTAAGGCAAATACCAAAAGCACTACCAGTGTAATTTTCCACATCAATTTTTTGTGAACAAAGCCATTAATCATATGCAGTATATCATAATATCAACAAGGTAGACTAGAAGGTTTTACTATAGATTCAGCCTAAAGAAGAAAAAGATGTTTTTTGGGTTAATTCCTTTATCGTTTTCTCATTCCGGTAATGACAAACCAATATACCAATCCGGGTGCAAGTCCTACAATTAGAGGAATCCAGACTGCTATAGATGCTTCATATCCCATGTTATCTTCAACGACAACTTTTGGTATTTAAATCCACCGGCTGTTCGTATTTTAAAAATGATCGCGGTTTATTAAAAATACAAAAATTGGATTAAACAAAAAATTAGTGGACTGAAGGGGATTTGAACCCCTGACCTCCCGCGTGCAAGGCGGGCATTCTACCACTGAACTATCAGCCCTCCCATGCTTTGATTGTAGTGTGGATTTTAATTGTTGTCTTGAGAAAGATTTTATTTGAATTAGAGTCGTTTTGTTTGTAATGGTACTGTTAAAATCCGAAGTTGTGTTAAAGGCAGGAAGCAAGGCTCCTGATTTTAATCTGCTGGGAGTTGACGGAAAAAGACACTCGCTTTCTGACTACAAAAACTATGAAGGGATTTTGGTGATTTTCATATGCAACCACTGTCCATATGTAAAGGCAAAAGTAGACGCAATCAAAGAGGTTTATGAAAAGTTCAAGAGCAAAGTTGCAGTTATTGGAATAAACAGCAATGACCCAACAAACTATCCTGATGACAGCTTTGAGAACATGAAAGTGATTGCAAAGGAAAAAGGTCTCAAGTTTGACTATCTTGTAGACGAGACTCAAGAGGTAGCAAGAAGGTATGGCGCAGTTTGTACACCGGATCCATTTCTATTTGACAAGGAGCGAAAACTAATCTTTCATGGAAGAATTGACAATGCAATGAATCCAGAAGATGTTGCTACCGAAAAAACCATGATAAAAAATATTGAGAAATTTCTTGCAGGACAAAAAATTGAAAAAGATTTTGATCCTTCTATTGGTTGTTCAATCAAGTGGAAAGAACAAACTTAAATGACTGCTATCTAAGAATTTTTCGGGGCCGGTAGCTCAGCTTGGCTGGAGCGTTCGACTGATAAAACATATTCAGACATCGAAAGGTCGTGAGTTCGAATCTCACTCGGCCCACTTTATGATTTTACAAAACTTTCGTAGGCAGTCTGTGACCACTGCAGGACATCTTCTAATTTTTCTGCTACCAAGTCTGCCTTTGCTGTTGTCTTTTTTTTCAATTTACTACACAGGACAAGATGCAGTCTTTTGCCTGATTTTTCCTTTATGACGTTAATGGCTTCTGAGAAAAACTTGAAGCCGTCTTCTGAGGATGAAAAAACTACAATTATCATGATGCTGTTTTTTTGCTTCCATACCTTGCCAAGCAACTTTTGCAAATCCAAGTCAAGTAGTACATCAATTGCGTCCGACATGTCACCAAGATTGAACACCTTCCACTCGTTGAAACGAAATGATACAGATGCTGCCTCAGAATACAGCATATTTTTTGTGTCAGCAGAAATCAAAATGACATTTTTTTGTGGATTTTCCTCTCTGTGGATTACATTTGTGATCTGAATTGACTGCGAAATTAACCAGTTTAGAAATTTCTGCTCTGACTTGCCAATTTTTCCTTGCTGGTAAAGGTCCTCAATAGAATCAATTGCTGGAATTATAATCTCTGTGATGATTTTTGGTGTGATTGCCCCAGAATAAATGCAGTTTCTTATCAGATTAATGACTTGGTGCGATGATGCACTCATCAGTGCTTCAAGATACTTTGTTTTTACCTTGAAATAGTCTTCTGGAAAACTGAACTGCTCTGTTCCTTCTTCTACAAACCACAAATTTACATTTCCAATGTTTTTTTGCTGGACTAGTCCTTCTGCTGCAAAGACATTAAGGTATTTTGTGATAGTCATTCTATTGATTCCAAGTTTTTCTGATATCTCTACTCCAGAAAGCCCAGTCTTTGAGTCTTGTAAGATCTCGACTAGTTTTTGTCTGATCTCGCTTTCCTTGTAGCCTCTTGCCATAATTGGTACAAATACAAGATCGTATAAAATCTAATTATTCCATTAGTAATCTTACTTTTTCTAACACATAAAATACATTACAAAATAAACCCTTAACTTAACAAAACCTCTACTAGCCTATTTTATAACAATGAGATCAAGTGCTTGATATGGCAAATGTAAAGGCCGCAGTAATTATTGCGCTGTTTGGATTTGCAGCTGCTACGTTGTTTATTGATTATTTTATGATCGAGCCAAGGGAATCATTCAAGCCATCTTCGATCATAACTCAAGTGGGAATAATTGCAATTATTGTGGCATGTACAATGATCGGAATAATCATGGCACTGAAAAAAAAGAAAAAAAGCTGACGTGTGCTTGACAGAAAGTCAATAAGAAGTGTTAAATAAATGCGTACTTTAATGTACGGTAACGGGTAAGTACCATGCCAAAAGAAGGTTTCAAATCAATTACTGTTTCTGACACTGTATACGACAGGTACTACGAGATTTACCAAAAAAACAAACAAGAACTTGTCATGAAGGGAGTCAACAGCTTTGCTGGCTACATAACATACATGCTTGAGCAGACAATGCAAAAGGACAAGACCTTTGCAAAATATGCTCCAAAACTAGAAAAGGTTTCAATTGATGATGACCGAGTTATTGTAAAGGACAACATCAAAAATAGAATAGCTGAAGTAACAATTCAGCGAGGCGAGCTTTATTGCCAGTTGTGTGAAGAAAAAAACTGCTTCCATGTTGGTTTTGTATTTTCACTTCCTGATGTTTACGAAATTTTGAACTCAAAGGGAATCAGACATCCAAAATAAGTGGAGGAGGTGGGATTTGAACCCACGAACCCCTAAGAGACGAGATCACCCATTTTTTAAGATCTTAAGTCTCGCGTATCCAAAGCATTAGCTTCTTTGGCCAGGCTTGACTACCCCTCCACAAAACTTGCTAAATTTTGCGCGAAATTTAACAGTTTAGTGTTTTTGCTGTTTCATAATCAAAATTATAAAGAACACCTGAGGAGCCAACTTTATGCTTCGATAGCTCAGCCTGGCAGAGCGTTACCTTGGTAAGGTAAAGGTCACGGGTCCAAATCCCGTTCGAAGCTTAGTAGTTTTTTATCAAAAGCTCAGAGTGACCTGTTCTCTTTTTTGAGTTCGAGTTTATAGCGCGGTTTGCTGTAATTTCTACAATTTTCCAATGAGACAAGAACAGACTCTTTACCTCTTTTGTGTTAGAATTTGATAACAATACCTTGCAGTCTTTTTTGTCCAGTTTTTGGCAAAGATCGGCAAGTCGCTCCAGATCGTTGTAGGTAAACTCGCACTTTGTATAGCTTGTAAAGTTGGCAGTTTTACTGACTGGTTGGTATGGTGGATCAAAATACACAAAATCGTCTTTTTTTGCCTCATCTAAAACAGATGCAAAATCCTGACACCTTATTGCAATGTTTTTTGACTGCAAGATTTTAGAAACTGATATGAGATTTTCCTTGTTTACTATACTTGGGTTTGTGTATCTTCCAAGCGGAACATTAAATTCCCCTCTGCTGTTTACTCTGTACAGCCCATTAAAGCAGGTCTTGTTCAAAAACAAAAGCCGTGATACCTTTTCTATCTGGTTTTTTGGCGCCGACTCTCTTACAGAATAATAGTATTCTCTTTGCTCTGCAAAATATTTACCTGAATGTTTCTCAAGTGATTCGATTAGCTGCTCTACTTTGTCTCGTATTGTAATGTATGCTAAGATTAGATCAGAGTTTAGATCCGAGATGCCGCATCTTAGATTTGGGCTTTGATTCAAGAGATGAAATAATAAGGCACCCCCCCCAAGAAACGGCTCAAAATAGGTATTGAATTTTTTTGGAAGATGTCTTTCTAATGATGAGATAAGCTGCCTTTTCCCCCCGGCCCACTTTACAAAAGGTTTTGGGCTTGTAGCGAATAGCTGGCTGTACTGCTGCTTCAATAAGGTATGGTGTCAATTTTGGCTTCTAGTTAATGAGCGAAAAAAAGATCACAACCTGTGCAATATTTTTTAATCAAAAAAATGCGGCAAATCTAGATCTAGGTTGAGATTAAAATAAAGTAAAAGAGGTTTTTGGGTTTAGTCCCACTTTGACCATGCGGCCATCCATCTATACGTCCACGTTGTCAGTTTACAACCAAGAGCTGTAAACGTTACTGCCAATACAGCACCAGCACCTGCACCAAGAGCTACCGGACTGTTATAGAACTTTCCAACTTGGGGTTCTATTGGCGTCATGTAGGGAGGCAGTGTTGGTCTTGGATATTTGAATGCCGTTTCTAGTGGGTCTGCCACAGTAATTAGATTCACCATGTTGAACAATGGCAATGACATTCCACACAGTACTCCACCAAAGAGGATCAAGGAATGCTTGTTCTTCTTTGTTGCCCAGTATGCCAAGTCCATCAACATTGCTGATGGTAGCCATACTGGCGTTACGATAAAGTCATATGGATATCCTAGTGCAAACCATGCACCTTTTGCAACCCATGTGTAAACTGTCATAATTAGCGCGTAGTACGTTGCTGTTCCTGGAACTCCAGTAAAGGTTAGATAATATGATGCACCTACTGCGAGCATCAGCGTTTGTGATATTGAGAATATGACAAACGATGTCCAAGCCCAGTCTGTGTAGAAGATGTAGTCACCCGCGTTGATTGTCAACAGGGTTGAGTTAACTGCTACCACTATTATGAATAAGTAGTGAGTACATCGTCTTAGCCAGACCATTACTGGTTTTGAGGATATGGTGAGTATATAAAATTTTACCAGATGATAAAGATCGTATTTAATTTAGAATATGAAAAATAGAAAAAAGTCCAAAATGGACAGTTAGTGGCCTACGAATAGTACTATTAAGACTGTTCCGATGGCAGTTCCACCAAGTGTTGCTGCTAGAATACCATTGCTTCGCTTTCTAGAGCCTTCCTCTGTTACTTTGATGCAGAAGAGATAACCAATGGATTCAACAATCGTCAGTACAATGAATGCAAAGTGACCACTTGGTGTTGGATATGCCCATGGATAAAAGAAATATCCAGCAGCTGTTCCGCCAAATGTTGCCAACCATGCGGCAATGTAGGATGCTGTGATCATGCCTGTCATGTTTTCAACACGACGACCAATCATTCGTTCAACGTCGGCAGAACCTGCTCCGCCACCAGCTGAACCAAATCCTTTCGGAAGTGTCATGTGCGATAATAATATTCAGAATGCTTTTAAGTCTTTCTTCAAGGAATGGCGCCGATCTAAATCTATGGTATATAAAAGAAAAAGAAAAAGAAAGTCGCTTTTATGGAATTGCTCTGCTGTACAGTTTGCCTTCTAGGGCCATCTTGTACATTTCAGCAACATACGGGTTCTCGCCTGGTGTTTCTGCGCCAAGTTCGACCAGTCGTGCATAGACTCTAACAACATATGCTAGAGCGCCCATAAATGCTACGACTACACCCATGTTGAACATCCAGTGGTTTGGTACTGCAAAGATTTCCTCTACAAACCAAAAGTGCCACATCTCATTGATTCCAATTGTGAACATTGTTGCCAGATAACCTAGAATGGTCATCTTTAGGCCAGTGTTCATAGAGTTGTTTGGACCTCTAAGAATTGGAACTCTTCTATCATAGATTGCAACTGCACCCCAACCCAGTGGCAGAGCCACAAAGTGGCTGTATAGCCACCAATGTGCTGGTGTGAATGCACTGTCTCTAATAGTAGTTTGATGTAGTGAACCATCGACGAAATTGTCGACTTCCACTGATGCAGCAGTTGATCCCATAGCGATTACGATGAGCCAGATCTTCTTTAGTCTCTGGATCTCAACCTCTTTTGGAATTAGTGCCGGCATCTGTGCCATAACTCATTTGATGTTTTCTTCGAATATAAAGTAAGAGTTCCAATTTCTTGTTTTTTGGTATAATTTCTATATGTATTATGGCTAAAATTATAAAAAATTTATAATAAACTTCATGTTATTATTGATTAATTTCACTAGTTAAATTAGCCATATCTATGATTATCATTAATGTTAATCAATGATCACGTCTGATCGCATCTTTCCAATACGGCAAAACATATATCGCACTTGATTGCCTCGGAATAATTAACGGGATAACTATGGTCGATAAAAAAATCTTAGTCGTTGCACTTGGTGTAGTTTTGGCACTAGGAACATTTGGACCAAATATTGCCCAGATGATTCAGACTGCTGAAGCACATGGAGTGCAGGCACAACTACAGAGTCGTTTCGTAAGAATCGAAGATGAGACATTCAATAGACAATCACTGCAAACCGGCGAGGTCCTAACATTACAAGGAACTCTTGTAAGCCTTGTTGAAAGAGACATGAGAGCATGGCTTTCAATATTCTCAGAGTCAACAAATGCCGGCAACAGATGGGAAATCTTAGCAAGAGATCCACCTGGAAATGTATTTCAAATTCCAGGCAACGGAGTAGTACAATACTCTATTTCTGCAAAAGCACTTGAGCCCGGTGTTTATCACGTCCACACTCAGCTTAACGTTGAGCATGTTGGTCCAGGCCTTGGTCCAGGACAAACAGTTGTTGTGGAAGGTGAACCAATTCTCAAGCCAATTCCATATACCAACATTGCATACCAATCAATAATTATTGCAGTTGGCTATGTGATTACTTTTGCGACACGGCCCTGGCAAGTAATCTAAAACAATACACAATCTTTTTCCTCTTTTTCATTTATTATACAAAATTGATATCTTGCCCTACTTTTCTGATCAGACAAGATGGCACTTTGTTTTAAAATAAAACAGCTCAATATCCATGAAAGTTATTTCAAAGGCATAGTCGAATTTTATGGCCAAGAATATACCATTAACATCCAAGACGAAAGACGCGGCAAAGTCCTAAAGCTGCCCTTTTCCCCAAATGCCAAAAAGGAGCGAATCTTGGTCAGGCTTTCTGGCCCTGGCAACATATTTGTCGAAGACTATCTTCCATACAAGGGAGAATCAGAATGGGTGGAAATTGACTCGGATCAAATCACTTTTTTCCTTGCCGATCATCAAGACCAGTTTGATATGCTTGAAGTAATCACAGAACTTGACAAATAACACAGAAACGACTTTAAGTAATTCTAAGGGAGTTTAGCCATGATTTGGCCTGGGATGGGGGATCCTGCAAAACGCAAACAGACACTCAGGTTTTTGCTGATAACTGCAGGAATCGCAATATCTGTTGGCGTTGGAAGCAGCATTGTACAAAGTCAGCTTAGTACTTCTGATCCACTAAAAAACTGCATAAACACCAGAGATACATCATACAAGATATCTGCAACACTGGAACTGTATGTTGATGGCAAAAAGGCAGACATTCCAGCAAACATTGGTTTTGAGGAAGGCTGCCAAAAGTCACTTTACACCATTACCAACGACGGTACGATTTATGCAGAATGGGAAACAGAATATCCATTTGAGATAGGACACTTTTTTTGGGTTTGGGAGTTTCCTCTCCGCGACATGGACCAATCAAAGTCAAGGGTTTTTGTAAATAGTATCGAATCGCCTGACTTTATCCATGCACCACTTGTTGATGGATATCACTACAGGGCCGAGTTTACATCAAAAGCATATGACGAGTCAAAGGATACGGACTTTATGCCGCCAGAAAACTAGCTAGTAAACTAAATAATGAAAAGAAGAAAAGAATTGGATTTACCAGTATTTTCCGTTGTCTGGTATCAGACCTACACCTTCTCTTTCAAAGTGTTTGTCTAGCTCATCAACCCATCTCTCACGGGTGTCTTTGTATGACCAGCCGTGGACACGCAACCAATATGCGATGACCCCAAGCAGGAACACTGTAAACATCATTGTTCCAAAGATGTAAACCATAACATCGTAGAATAGTGGGTCATAGTTTGGTCCGAGTTGTAGTGTGACTGAAGACAGCATACTTAAGAACGTGCTGAATATGGAAAGCATTAGTTAACAGAACTAAACACGTGCGATATATACATTTCTCTGGCTGTAAAAACCAACTAGATCGCACACTAGGTTATTAAAATTAATAAAATAAGAAAAAGAAAGGTTTTGTTTTATCCTCTGCCTTGAGCAGCATATTTGCCTCTTTTTGCCTTTGTGAAAAAGGCAATTGCAATGCCGCCAAAGACTGCACCTGCTATTGCGGATGCGCCTAGCACACCGTCAGCTGCCAAGTATGGAGTACCTGAACCTGTAGAGGGGTTTGCTGCTGCTGCGTCAACTCTTGCTTTTGCAAGTTTTAGAGTTTCCTCAAGTGTACTGGCACCTGTTTCGCCGCCTTGTCCAACACTTCCCATATACTGGGCAAATACTGGTGCGATAGCTCCTGCTGCTATCAATGCGACAAACAGAGTTCCAAATAATGCGAACTTATTCATATCGTTTCCTTGTTGTGGAAATGCCTGCAGTTGCTATTTAACTTTTTTCCCCTGTACAGTTTTTGAATTTTTACATGTTTTTTAAGTAAGGTTTATGTTTGTTTTACAAGTCACGGCTTGTAATGGGACGTGTTCATACCCACAATCATGGAAAGGCACACTCTACTCGACCTACTACTTTAAGAGTACCGTCATGGATCTCGTATAGTCCAAAAGATGTAGAGGATCTAATCGTAAAATATGGCAAAGACGGCCTTACTGCAAGCCAGATCGGAATCAAGTTACGCGATCAACACGCGATCCCACTTGCAAGACCAATCACAAAGAAAACAGTCAGTGAAGTCTTGAACCAAAACAACCTAACACCTGAACTCCCAGAAGATCTAAACAACATACTCAGAAAGGCACTTGGTCTACAAAAACACCTAAAAACAAACAGGTCAGATAATCGGAATGTCAGATCGCTTGAGCTAATCGAAGCTAAAATCCACAGACTTTCAACATACTATAAAAAAATTGGCAGTATACCTAAAAACTGGAAATATAAGTCGGTGGTTGCTCAACTTGAGTAATGCCAGAAACATTAGATGATGCACTAGATAATTTTGAAAACAAGATTTCTGATTGCATAAGGTCTGGAAAAAGTATTTTTGTTGTAACCCACATCGACTGCGATGGGATAACATCTGGCAGCATCATAACAAAGGCGTTAATCCGAGAAGGGGCAAAATGTACAGTTAGGACAGTTCCTGAGCTTAACAAAAACGTGATTGCAAACTTGCAAAAAGATGCAAGAGGTTTTCATGTTATCACAGATCTTGGCGGCGGGTTTGCAAAAGACTTGGATGAAAAACTAGGTGACAACTGGTTTGTCTTGGATCACCACCAGATACCAAAAGAGGAGTTTGAAAATGATAAAGTGATCAACGCTTGGAAATATGGAATTGACGGAGGAACCCAAATCAGCGCAGGCGGAATGGCCTTTCTTGCAGCAAAAACACTTGATAACAAAAATTTAGACCTTGCTGCAATTGCTGTAGTATCTGCACTTGGCGACAGACAAGACCAAGGTGAAAAAAAATCATTTACTGGGCCAAACGCCGAGATTGCAAACATTGCAAAAAACGCAGGTCAGCTAAACATTGATCTTGATCTGCTTTTGGCTGGACGGGAAACAAGGCCGTTGCCTGATGCACTAGCCTTTACATCACAGCCCTTCATTGATGGACTGACATGGAATCGTGATGCATGTTTTTCTTTGCTAAATTCTGCAAAAATCAAGCTAAAGGAAGGTGCAAGGTGGCGTGTTCCAGCTGAATTGACAGAAGAAGAAAAAAGGACTGTAATTGAGGCAATCACAAAGTACACAACAGGAAAAAATGCGACAGAGATAATGTCAGAACTAATTGGTTATACCTACACGTTTCCAAAAGAGGACAAGCGAAGCTTTCTGCGAGACTGTAGAGAATTTTCAACTATGCTAAACTCTTGCGGTAGAATACATAGAGCAGGAGTCGGGATCGCAATCTGCATGGGTGATAGAACTAAAATGTTGCAGGAAGGCGAAAAAATTCTTTCAGACTATAGAAAAATGATCCGAGACTACATGAATGTTTTATCAACTGAAAGATGGAGAATTTCTGATTCTGAAAAATGCATGATGGTAAATGGCGAGGGACTAATCCCTGAGACAATGACTGGAACAATTTCATCTCTTCTTGCAGGCTCTCCAAAAAATGTTGGAAAGATTGTAATTTTGCGAACAAACGGGGAGGAAGGCACAGTCAAGTTTTCATCAAGAAAATCAATGGGCTGCAAGTCCAAAGTTAACCTAAGCGCACTCATGAGGGAAGGTGCAGAAAAGTTTGAAGGGATTGGAGGAGGCCATGACATGGCCGCAGGTGCAAGAATAGCTAAAGACAAATTGGATGGGTTTTTGGACTATTTGGAAGCCAATGTTAGCGTGCAAGGTTAAGATTACAATCAATAACATTTCAGCTCAAAAAGCACAGGCAGTAAAAAGCGCACTAGAGCCTGACAATGTCAACTTTCCAGAAAACCTCTCACTGCAAATAGAAAATGTTGATAACAAACTTGTTTTTATTTTTCAAGGTCAAGATAACATGAAAAAATTGATTGCCACAATAGATGAGGTACTAGAGCATGTTCAAGTTTCGCTCAAAGTGATAGAATAATGCTTGATCCTAAAATTCTTCGAGAGGAGCCTGACAAGATTCGCAGCATGCTAAAGGCTCGAGCCGTCAACTTTGACCTTGATGCACTAGTAAAGATAGACAAGCAAAAGCGCGAGCTAATCATAAAAACAGATGAGCTCAGGAAAAAAAGAAATGATATATCGCTAGAGATTGGAAAATCAAAAAAGGAAGGAAAAGACACGTCGTCGCTTCTTGATGAGATGAAAAAGGTATCAACAGATCTTGAAAACCTAGAATCAGATCAAAACAAAATAGAATCCCAGTATGCCAAGCTTGCACTTACCATACCAAACCTGATTCACGAATCTGTCCCGGTTGGCCCTGATGCAGCTTCAAACAAGGAGATAAGAAAGTGGGGAAAAATTCCACAGTTTGATTTTACAGTAAAGGATCACATTGATGTTTCACAAAGCCTTGATCTTGTGGATCTTGAGCGAGCTGCAAAAATTGCAGGAGCCAGATTCTATGCACTAAAAAATGATCTAGTAAGGCTAAACCAAGCGCTGATAAACTATGCACTTGACTTTTTATCAGAAAAAAAATACACGCTAGTCCAGCCGCCCTTTATGATAAACAAGAATTCTATGGAAGGGGCAATAATTGCAGAAGACTTTGAAAATGTAATTTACAAAATCCAAGACGAGGATCTCTACCTTATTGGTACATCAGAGCATGCACTTGTTTCAATGCATTCTGACGAAATTCTTGATGGGAATCATCTGCCAATACGATATGCCGGTATAAGCCCATGCTTTAGAAAGGAGGCAGGCGCACATGGGCGTGATCAAAAGGGAATATTTCGTGTCCACCAGTTTGATAAAGTAGAGCAGTTTGTCTTTTCAAGGCCAGAAGACTCTTGGAGCGAACATGAAAAGATGTTATCAATTGCAGAAGAATTCTACCAAAAACTTGGAATCCCCTACAGGGTTATGCTGTTGTCAAGTGGCAACATGGGAAAAGTTTCTGCAAAAACATACGATATCGAGGTTTGGATGGCAGGACAAAACGCGTATCGCGAGATAGTTTCATGTTCAAACTGCCTTGACTATCAGGCAAGAAGACTAATGATTAGGTTTCGTGACAAGACAAACGAGCCAACAAAATATCTTCACACTCTAAACAGCACACTTGTTGCAACATCAAGGACACTTGTTGTAATTATGGAAAACAATCAGACAAAAGATGGACACATTTTGGTGCCTCAAGTTTTGCAAAAATATTTTGGAAAAAGTACAATCTAGGGCCACAACTTATATTTTGGGTTCAAAGGTCGGATATTGATTGGCACGAAAAACAAAGGTAAAGGACAAGTGGCGTGAAAAAAAATGGGTTACAGTATACGCCCCTGACTCGTTTAACAACATTCCAATTGCATACATTCCAATAACAGGTGATGAACATGCAAAGGGAAGAGTAATCGAGGTTACCTTGTTTGATATTCTAAAAGGCGATCCCTCTCAGTACCAGTACAAGATCTATTTTCAAATAGACAAAGTGGAAGGAGAAAAGGCAACTACAATTTTCAAGCGTTATGAATATGCAAAAGAGTTTTTGCGTAGCCTGATAAGACGTGGCTCTACAAAGATAACCTACATCACAGAGTGCAAGACAAAGGATGGCCACATCTTTAGAATAAAGGTCATTGCACTAACACACAAGCAGCTCAACGCCTCAAGAATGCATGCACTAAGATTGATTGCCCGCGATGTTATGAACAAGACAATTCCTCAGATGAGCATTGATCAGTTTGTCCAGGCAACCTGCTATGGGAAGATAAACTCTGATATCATGGCTGCTGCCAAAAAGGTAATTCGAATAAGACATGTTGGGCTAGAAAAGGTCAAGCTAGTCAGAACCGCTGAAGCAGAAATCGCACTACTAAAGGCTTAAAGCGTTTACAAAATTTTTCCAGATAGACAAATGGAAGAGAAAGTAGAGGTAACAATTGAGGTAATCTTGCATGCTACCGAAGATGAGCGGAAAATTTTTGATTCTTTTTTGGAGCTTTTTGGAATCGAAGAGTCAGAATTTGCAAAAGAGCGGCTAGTAGGCCATTATGAAAACCCAATTGCGTTTCTTCGTGTAAAAATTACAAAAAACAAGGCAAGAAATTTCATAAAAAAACTGGCATCTCATCTACCACAAGACCAGCTTTCAGAAGTAATCGATGATATGGAAAACCGAATACAGGACTCTATGTTGCATATACGACTTGGAAAACAGGAACTTGTAAGAAGAAACTTGGTATTGCAGGAAAATGACGCAGTCAAGGTAAAGATCCATACTCCCGTATACAGCAAAAAGGACACGGTCAAAATCTATACCAGTCTCTTGGCTCCAAGCTAAATACAATTTAATAAGAATCAAAAGCTAGTAATCAATTGGGAATGAGGAGATAATAGCCGCTCCAGTCTGAGCAACAGCGTTGAAGACGCCGCGACGAACCGACCCAAAAAATGTTAATGTATTTTTTCAAGATTATTTTAAATACAGTTGGCCAAGCTGGTTTGTGATGGAAGCCGATTATGATGTTATAGTTGCAGGTGGTGGACTAGCTGGAACCATTGCTGCTCAATCTGTTTCATATTATTCTAATCAGAAATTATCAATTCTTGTAATTGACAGAAATTCAGAATTCATGCCAGGAAGAAAAAGCTTTAGCGGCTGGACTTGTGGCGATGCAGTAAGCAAGGAGGCAGTAGACTATATGGCAAATCGAATCAAGGTGCAGTGGTCTGAGCCTGAAATCGAACACCACGTAAAGGGAGTGATGGCATTTTCACCAGACAGGCAAACTGCAATTCCATTTGATGGGGCAGGATATATGCTGAATAGACAAAAACTGCCCGAAATTCAAAACGAGCGAGCAAAAAAAAGAGGGATTAATTTTGAGTTTGAGATAAACCTGACAGGACTTCTCTACGATGACAGCCAGGTAATTGGTGTCGAGGGAATAGACAACAAGACAAAGCAGCCCTTCAAGAAAACATCCAAAGTTGTAATTGATACAACAGGAATAACATCGATGCTACGAAACGGCATCAAAAATACAGCAAAGATTGAAAAAAAGATCGACCGTCGTGATATCGAGTCTACTGGAAGATACATCATGTATTTTGAAAATGGTCAAGAAGACCTTACCGAGTTTGATCCAGATTATTGCATAATCCATCTTGATCAGGACATAGCCCCAGGTGGATATGGCTGGGTCTTTCCAAAGGGACAAAACAAGGTGAACATTGGCCTTGGGGTTGAGAAATCACTTTTAGATCAACGAAATGCAAGACTGAAAAAAACTGATAACGTATCTAGCTTGATTGATCAATATGTTGCACGAAACAGGGCAATGAAAAATCCAAAATTATCAGAGGACGAAATTGACAAAAACAATGCTACTGGAAACTTTCAAGTTTCTGTTCGAAGACAAAACGACTGCCTTGTTGCAAACGGCTATGCCATAGTTGGCGATGCTGCATGGATGCCAAAGCCACTTGATGCAGGAGGAATAGGTCCTGCACTTGTTGCTGGAACAATAATTGGAAAATGTATTGTTGAGGCAATAGAATCAGGCGATGTAACAGAAAAGGGGATATGGAAATACAACAAGGAATTCATAAACGAATATGGTTACAAGACAGCAGGACTAGAAGTCTTTCGAAGACTGATTCAGACTCTAACAAATGATCAAATAAGTTACGGCATGAAACACTTTTTGGGGGATCTTGATGTTGAGGCAATATCAAAAGGCGAGCATCCTGACTTTAGCATGGTAGGAAAGATTGGGATGATGATTCGCGGTGCACTCAACAAAAAACTTGCCGAAGGTCTCAGGTACACAACCCAGCAAAACAAGTGGCTAACACAACACTATTACAATTTTCCTGATTCACCAGATGGATTTAATGAGTGGAAAAACAAGCTGCACCAAAAACTAGATGAGGCAAACACAAAGCTTGGCGCATTTGCAAACTAGACTAGTTTTAAATTTGAGACGAACCACCAAAAATTGTGTTACAAGAATCTTCCTATTTAGATTGGAACAATTCCTTTGATGTATTAAACAAGGCATACCAGTTAGGACTGTTTGTTCTAGTTATTGGCCCAAAAGGAACTGGAAAAACCACACTTGTTAGGGAATTTACAAAAAGAAAGAATGCAAAGCTAGAGTCAGTCAATTTCAGTCTTAGGACTCGCGAGAGCCACCTTGTTGGAACAAAGACTTTGGAAAATGGTTCAGTTGGATTTGATGAGGGAATTTTGATAAAGTCAATGAAGGAAGGCAGCATGCTGTACCTTGATGAGATAAACTCTGCAGAGGCTGATGTTTTATTGAGACTAGATGAGGCATTAGACGACAGACGCCAAATAGTACTAAAAGAATCAACTGGTGAGACAATAGAGGCAAAAAAGGACTGGTTTGTTGTTGCAACAATTAATCCGCTAACTCATGTTGGAACAAAGGAGCTTCCGCCACAGCTAATCAGCAGGTTTCCTGTAAGAATCAGACTGGAATATCCCCCAGAAGACATTGAGCTTGAGATAATCAAAAGACATGTTTCTAGCCTAAATGACGAAAAAGTGATTCTTGGAATAAAACTTGCAAATACATTAAGGCAGGCAGCTGCAGTAGAGGAGCTGTACTATTCTCCTAGTCTTAGGGAGACAATATCTTTTGCAAAACTTTTAGCTTCTGGAACTAGTCCAAAAGAGGCAGCAAACATTGTTTTTGCAAACGTGTATTCACAGTGGGGAAATGTAGAGTACCAGAAGGTAAGTGACATCATAACATCAATGTTTGGTAACTAATGCAGGCACTAAGCTTACGAAATGATACATTAATTGACATTGCAACGTTTCTTGTCAGGCGATGGTCTGGAAAAGAAAACGTAACAATCGAGATTTCAAACAAAACTGAAACCCGTACAAGACTGCATGAAAATCGAGTAATAATAACACCAATTGACAGGTACAATGGAAACAATTTTTCAAAGTACAGGCAGTTTCGAACCTCGCTTTGGCATGAGGCAATGCGAATTAAATTCTGCAAAAAGATTCTAAGCAGCGACCATGCGTTTGGCTTTATCTTAAACACAATTGAGACTCGCAGAATTGAACTTTTGGGAAGAAAAATCTGGCAGGGAATGGATGAGGAGCTAGTCTTCAACTATTCTTACATGTGGAGCTATAGGCCACTGCTTGGCTCTGTCTATGGAAAAGCACGGATGGTTGAGGCCTTTTACCAGTACTTTTTGATAGGTGACATCAAAGGGGAACTGCAACCAAGCCATTTTGAAAAGGTCGTAAGGGCAGTAGAGTATGCAAAAAAGAGCCTAGATGATGCAATTGAAAAAAATTATGACACTGAATGGCTTGAGACAAAAATTCCTGAAATTTTAAGAATACTTGACATCGATGCGCTGATTACGATTCCGCTTTCTGTTCCAAAGCGCGGACCAGGCCTTGCAGTAACAGAACAAGACTTGGTAAAAGCACTCTCAAAGATTGCCAAGCACCGTGAAAATGATTTGGGAAAAGTCGATCCAAAATCTACACTTGAAGGAAAAGAGATCTTTGATGAGTATACAGTTTTGCTTGAAGAAAACAGAAAAAACGAAAACATTGGTCTTGGAACCGATACAATTGGAATAAGGATCCCATCTGAGACAAGCGTTGATGAAACAAAAATCTATGACCTTGACTTGATAAGCAACCTAAAGGCAAAGTTTCGTGAGTGGAAGACAGGCTGGAAGGAGCAGCATGTAATTGCAGGCGACGAGTTTGATGCAGAGACATACATTGAAGGACATCAACCGTTTTTTACCGACATAAAAAAGACAATAAAGACAAGAATTGTTATTTTACTTGATCACTCCTCAAGCATTTCAGCAGACCAGCTAGAATACAAAAAGGCAACACTTGCACTTTGCGAGGTCTTGTCGTATCTTAAGGTAAAGTTTGCAGTCTATGCGTTTAACACAGAACAAAAGCAGGTTGTGTGTTGGCTGATAAAGCCAGAAAACATGAAATGGAATTATGTTGCAGCAAAAAGACTAGCCCAGATTATTGCAAACGGTGGAACGCCCTTGGCAGAAGTATATGACAAGATGTATCCTATTTTGCGCTCAAAAAAACCAGACATTTTCCTCACTTTATCTGATGGCGAGCCTTCTGATCCTAATGCTGTAAGAAGTATGGTAAAGTCATTCAAGCAGCTTGGAATAAAGATGGTTGCAATTGGAGTTGGGCCTGATACTACACGTGCAACAATCATTGCAAGCAATCTGAAATATCTTGGATATGAGAGAACACTTGCGGTTAGTCGAATCAACGACATACCAAAAAGAGTTCTAAGCGTTTTGGGTGGAAGCTAAAGATAGGTAAATTACTAGGGAATATTTCGTGTCGTTGTAATGGCGATGGAATCGATTAGATGTTTTATATGAGCTTGTAGCAGATGATAATGCAGAGGAGAAAGATTAATGGGAGTAACTAACGGAAGTAACATTGACAACATTCTGCTTGAGCATTTTCAACAAGAGATATGGAGTA
>JBBDOC010000034.1:0-28803 GCA_040877295.1 Nitrosopumilaceae archaeon | reverse complement strand
AAAAACTGCTTATGCGACATCCATTTCCAGGTCCTGGCCTTGCAGTTAGAGTCATTGGCAACGTAACAGAAAAGAAACTAGAGATTGCAAAAGTAGCAAGCAAGATTGTTGAAGAAGAGCTTGAAAAGGCAAAGTGGTACAATAAAGTATGGCAGGCATATGCAGCTGTAGGCGATGACAAGGCTGTAGGTGTTGTAGGTGACGAAAGAAAATATGGCAATATAGTGATGGTTCGCGTTGTTGATTCAATTGATGCAATGACTGCCGACTGGACAAGACTCCCTGATGGCCTGCTTGAAAAAATTAGCAACAGAATAACAAATGAGATAAACGATGTTACATGGGTCACTTATGTAATATCAAGCAAACCACCTGCAACAATTGAGCCGCAGTAAGATTAGAGACTTAATAAATAAAAAATGAATTAGGTTATGCTGGTGTTGAACCCCAGCCACGAGCTAGTAGTATTTCTACACTAGAGGATTTTACACAAGCTGCAGAACCAGTAGATGCCTTGATGATAAGCCCCAAGCCTTCTTTACAAACTACAGCTCCTGCTTCTATGCCTTCATCCATTTGTTTTTTTGGGGGTTTTACTTGTGTCGTCATCATCATTGTTTCTTCTTCCATCATTTCTTCCGTCATTGTTTCTTCAGTAATTTCCTCTTCTGTAGTTTCTTCTTCAGCTACTTCCTCTGTTACTTCTGAAGATTCCTCGGTTGGTGTTTCTTCCTGACCTATTGCTATTAAAGTTGGATTTGCTGTCAATACCAATAGGAGAATAGACACGATGGTTATTGTTGTGATATTCAAGTTAGAACATGATAATAGCTGTACTGTATTTAATCTTCGCTGTCTTTATTCAGTTTGTGTGAACAAGATTAGTTGCTATCATCATGAAATAACGTTACAAGAGGCTAGCTCCAATTACTCCAGCAGAGTCTCCAAGCTTGTTTTTTAAAATTGGTGTGTCTACCAAGTCGCTAAATACATTCTTGTAAACTAGGCCTTTTCCTTCATCATACAAAAACGGAATATTTGAGAGTCCTCCTCCAAGTACTACAACATCAGGATCCAAGATGTTAATTACATTTGCAAGTCCGATTGCAAAATTTTCTAAAAACTCTTTTTTCCACTCTTTTGCCTTTGTATCAGAAAGGTTTTCAATTATTGTAGGCAAGTGTTGAGATTTTCCTGTAAGCTCTTTCCAGCGTCTTTCAAGTGCAGGTCCCGAAATGTAGGTTTCAATGCACCCAGATTTTCCGCAGTAGCACTTGTTTCCCTGCGGCCTTATGATGTGATGACCCCACTCTCCTGCAATATTTGATCTTCCACAATGTATCTTGCCGTTTATCACAATTCCGCCTCCCACCCCTGTGCCTATTATTACACCAAATACAACACCATAGTTTTTTGCAGCGCCAAGTCGTGCTTCTGCCATGGCAAAGCAGTTTGCATCATTTTCCATCAATACTTTCTGTCCGAGTGCTCTTTCAAGATCCTTCTGTAGTGGCATTCCAATAAGACACTGTGTATTGCTGTTTTTTATCAGAGCAGTTTTTTGAGAGAGTATACCCGGTGTACACACGCCAACTGTTGTTTTTTCAGATACCTTTGATTTTAGATCATTTACAAGAGAAGAAATAGTTTCTATGATCTTTTTGTAATCTTGGATTGTAGGAACTCGTTTTCGTTCAACTATTTCAAGACTTTCATCAAGTAGGACTCCTTCAGTTTTGGTGCCCCCAAGGTCTATTCCTATTTTAAACACAAATAGGAAATAGTATGGTATGTTTTGAATTTTTCAGTTGTGATTACAATATTTTGAAATTTTTGAAATCTAGTGGCCGCCCGGCATGCCGCCGCCTTTGTTTGCGGATATTGCAATTACATCATCGATTCTTAGAATCATGCATGCAGCCTCTGTTGCTGACTTTATGATTTGCTCTTTTACAGCAACAGGCTCTATGATGTTAAGCGTTAACATGTTTTCGACTTTTTGCTCTCTTGCGTTAATGCCTGTCCACTTTTGGCCCTGACTTTGCCTTGCTCTGAGGTTTACCATTGTATCGATTGGGTCCATTCCAGCATTTTCTGCAATAGTAAGTGGAATTACTTCTAGTGCCTCTGCAAACTTTTTGATTGCAAGCTGTTCTCTTCCTTCAAAACTATCTGCCCATTCATTTATTCTGCTTGCTAGATAGGCTTCAACTGAGCCACCGCCAGCAACAATAGCTGGTTTTTCAATTACATCCTTTACTACCATCAATCCATCGTGCATTGATCTATCAACTTCGTCAACAATTCTTTGCGAGCCGCCCCTTAATAACAAAGAAACTGATTTTGGGTTTCTACATCCTTCGACAAATACCCACTTGTCAGATTCTACCTTTTTTTGATGAACAAGTTCTGCAAAGCCTAGATCATTTTCTGTTAAATCCTCTAAATTAGTAGTAATTGTGGCACCGCTTGCCTTTGCAAGCTTTGACATGTCACTTTCTTTTACTCTTCTTACTGCAAGTATTCCATATTTTGCAAGATAGTGTTGTGCAATGTCGTCAATTCCTTTTTGGCAGATGACTACGTTTGCACCTACCTTGTGTATTTGTTCTACCATTTGTTTTATCATTCTTTGTTCTTCTTCAATGAACATCTGCATTTGTGTTGGATCAGAAATTCGAATCTCTGCACTCATCTCGGTCTTTTCTATCTCAAGTGGGCAGTTAAGCAATGCAATTTTTGCATTTTGAATTTTTGTTGGCATTCCGCTATGAACTACTTCTTTGTCAAGAACAATGCCCTTTATCAAATTGGAATCCTGAATTGAACCGCCTGCCTTTTTTTCTACTTTAACATTATCAAGATCAACAACATACTTTTCTCCATGTTTTTCTGCAATTCTCAGTATAGCATCAACTACAAGCTTTGAAAGACTTGGACTATCTTCTGAAATTAATTTTGATTCCATGCTTGTTTTTGCAACTTTGATCAGCTCTTCTGTTTCGTCAGGCTTTACGGGCTTGGCAATCTCGGTTAGTATTTCAAGTGCCTTTTCTGCCGCTGCTTGAAACCCTTCTACTATGACTGAGGAATGTACATCTTTTTTTAGAAGATCTTGCGCCTTTGTAAGCAGCGATCCCGCAAAAACAACAGAGGATGTAGTTCCGTCGCCAACCTCGTTGTCAATTGCCTTTGAGATTTCAACCATCATCTTTGCTGCCGGGTGCTGAATATCGATCTCTTTTAGAATGGTGGCGCCATCATTTGTAATTGTAACATCACCTAATGAATCAACAAGCATCTTGTCCATTCCTCGTGGGCCAAGACTTGTTCTTACCAAGTCTGCAACTAGTTTTGCAGCCATAATGTTATTTGCCTGTGCGTCTCGTCCTTTTTGCTGAAGCGCACTCTCTTTTAGGACTAGGATAGGCCCCTGAGGTGTTTGTTGAATTGATGCCATTTAATTTTCAGTTGAATTTTCTTATGACCCATTATAATATCTTTAGCTTAAAACAGGAAGGTAGGTTCTTTTCTTTACATCGACTATACCGCTATACAAAATTCGAATATCAGGCAGTGCAAGAAAAGACAAAAATAGTGGTATAAGATGCGGCTTTGAAAATCTACAGCCAGAATCTACTATCGTGGAATTTAGATTTACAAAATTGGTCAAGACCTTCTCAAAGGGATCTGTTGAGATTATCCCACCAAGCTGCATTGGTAGGCTTGCAAGAGTCTTTCCATCATTTACTACAGCCATACCACCTTGTGTTTTTATCAAGTTGTTTGCTGCAACTGCCATGTCTGATTCATTTGAACCAATTACAATCAGGTCATTTTCATGAAATGCCCATGTGGATGCAAATGCACCTATCTGAGAGCCAAAGTTTGTCAAAAAACCAACAGTTCCTTTTTTTGAGCCATATGTTCTGTCAAACGCTGCAACCTTCCATACATCCTTGTCAGGTAAAGCCAAGACATTTCCATCTCTTGTTGAAAGATCTGCTGTACCTTTTTCTGTGACGATTTCTGTCTTGAGGTTTATTGTGTTGACACTTGCAGTAGGTGTCTTGCATTTTACAACAAAATCATTTTCTGAGAATTTTTTCAGTTTTACAGTTTTTGTTATCCACTTTGGAATGGTGTATTTTTTTATCTGTGTTACAATGCTCCCGTTTGAAACTACGAGTTTGCCTCCGACAAATACCTTGTGTGGCTTTAGCTCATCAAGACTGTCAAATACTAATACGTCTGCAAGCTTGCCTGGTGCTATTCCTCCAAGATCGCGACCCATATTGTAATAGTCAAAGCAGTTTTTTGATGCCATTGCAATTGCTTCAATTGGTTCTACTCCAAGCTTTATAGCTTCTTTTACGCAATAGTTGATGTGGCCGTACTTGTCAATATCTACCGGATCAAGGCCATCTGAGCAAAACATCAACCTGTCTGTAAAAACCCGACTCGACAAAACAGATGGAATTATCTCCTTTAGGTCGCGTCTGATGGAGCCCTCTCTTATCATTATCCACATACCAAGTCGGAGTCGTTCTATTACCTGATCATAGTTGATTGGCTCATGGCATGAAAGAATTCCAGATGAGACATATGCGTTAAGCTTTTTGTCTGAGGCGCCAGCTGTATGACCGTTGATGATACAGCCATTATCAAGCATTGTAGATATTGTCTTCATTGTTTTAGAGTCTCGACTTGTCACCTTTGTCCATGAAAAAACCTCACCTAGTCCTAGAACAGATGAGAGTTTTATTGCAGTCTTGGTCTGAGCTGCACTAAGTGTTCTGCTGTGGCTAAACTTTCTATCAACAGGAAGACCTCCGGGAACAACATTAAAGATTCGTATAGGAAGGTTTGAACAAAGATTGAGAAATTCCCTAAAGCCTCGATATCCACATACGCTTACAATATCGATTGGATCTGAGAACAGCGAGGTTACACCACAGAGAAGTGCCTTTTTTGCAAACTCTGAAGGCAAAACAAAGTGATCAATGTGCACATGCGGGTCTACAAAACCAGGTGTGACATATTTTCCCTCAAGATCAATTACTGCAGTTTTTTCTCCTATGGTATGAGATGCGTCATCACCGACATATGCAACTCGTTGTTTTGAAATCGCAATATCTATGCTTGGCAAAATTTCTCGGGTGTAGACATTTACAAGTGAGCAGTTTTTTAGCAAAAGATCTGATTTTGCCTCACCCATCGCAACTGCATTGATATCTAAAATTACAGATGATAGTTTTGAATGCAACAAAAATAATGTGAATTTGCATTTATTATAGATTCAAAGCGATGTTTAAATTACCGACAAAGAGGTTTTTGCATATGAACATGCCAAAGGAAATAACTCGATACTGTCCAAAGTGTAACAAGCACACAAAACAAAAGGTGGCAGCATACAAGGCAGGAAAAAGAAGAGGCTCCGCTCTAGGAGAAAGACGACACGAAGAGGACAAGAAGGGCTACGGCGGACAGAAATTTCCAAAATTGGCAAAGCCTGCAAAGACAACAAAAAAGTTCACTCCAATCTTTACTTGCAGTGAATGCAAAAAGAAGTTTAGCAGGAAAGGAATCAGGGTAAGAAAAGTGGAGCTTGTGGCAGTATGAAAAAGGAGCACATCGAGATTCCCCAACCAAACAGCGTATTTCAAAAGATTAGCTGCAAGGAATGCAATGAGGAAAACATTGTGTATTCGCATGCCTCAACTGAGGTCACATGCAAATCATGTGGCAATGTTATTTCCAAGCCAACAGGTGCAAAGGCAAAAATTTTTGGTAAAATTTTAGGAAGCGCCGAATAGTCTAAAGACTTGAAAGAATGGATAGATCATCTTTTGTGTTTAGATTAAATGCAATCCTCTTGTCATCTAAAATGACATAGTTTTCCTTGACAGTATCAAGGCTTGATATTTTCTTTGCATTGACAAACGAAATTCCTGTAAAGGCACATTTTTTTCCTTCAAACCTTGTTGTGTATTGTGGTTTTATGTTATACGAGTCAAGAAATTCTTTTGTTACAAGAAAGCTTAGCCAGACATTATCTGATTTTTGGTTTGCAATTTGTTTTATGATTTGTTCATCAAGAAAAGGAAGATCGCCTGATACAACAAGTACGTAATCGTCAAATGACTGTAGTACAACGTTTAGGTCTTCTACATATCCATTGCCAAGAGTCTCAAAAACCTTGATTCCATTTTCTTCTAAAAGTTTCTTTGTTTTTGGCGAGTTTTGGCTTGTTGCTGCAACTATTTGTGAAAAACATTCCGAGTTTTTTAGTGCATCAACTACATGAAGTACAATTGGTTTTTTGTATTTCAGCAAAAGTTTTTCCTCCGACAAGTTCATGCGGCTTCCTTTGCCGCCAGCCATCACAAGTCCTATCATATAGATGCAAAGATCAAAAGCGATGACAGCCTTGTTAGCTCATTTGTTGCGCCCAAAATATCACCTGTTATGCCGCCAAAGCTTCGAGTTGAGATAGCCAAAATGAAAAGTGTTATTGCGATTCCTACTCCAAAAACTACTAGTCCTGTGGTTCCTCCAAGCACAACTAGTGGAACAATTGTGATTGCAAAAGCTGCAAGCAGTCGTTTTTTGTCCTTCATTATTTGTACAAATGACGAGTTTGAACCAACCGCAGCAGAATTTCCAAGACTTGCCTGCAAAACCATAGAAAACTTGGCAAAAATCTCGCTAAGCAAAATAGCATAAAAGATTTCAAATCCCCTAATCAGTGAAAGCGAAATAATCGCGCCAACAAGACAGAGCACCACTGCAACAATTCCTGCAGATCCTGTTGAGACATCTTTCATCGCCTGCAGTTTCTTTTCTTTTGTTCCCTTTACCATAAGACCGTCAGCAAAGTCTGCAAGACCATCAGCATGGTGAATTCCAGTGATAAGAGCAAGAGAAGATACTACAAGTAATGCAACAATTATCGGATCAAGAAACAGCGACAACCCAAAACCGATTCCACCAATTGCAAGTCCAATTGCAATTCCAACAATTGGAAAAATGTACATGTATCTTGCAATTGTCTCAAGGCTTGCATTGTTTGATGGTAGTATAGTCAAAAACGAAAATACTGAACCGATTTCTCTAAGCATGGATCCACCACCCAAGATACGATAACGCTGCAATTATTGGAACTGTTACTATTGCGCAAAACAAAGCCGAGGTTAGCTTCATCATCTTGATTGCAGATTTTACATGTGATTTTGAAAATTCGAGGCTCCCATCTCCAAGTGAATAATGATCTATTTTCTCAAACCTTGTTCCAAGTGCACCAGCTAAGGCAGCCATTGGATAGCCAGCATTTGGGCTTTCGGTGTTTTTTCCATCTCGTTTCATTATTTGATATGACATTTTCCAGTTTTCTCCAAGGATCATTGCACTTAGGATCATCACAAGTCCTGTCAGCCTGGCAGGAATATAGTTGAGAACCTTGTCACAGTTTGCTCCAAACCATCCCACATTTTTGAAAAGACTTGTCTTGTAGCCAACCATTGCATCAATTGTGTTTATTGTTCTATACACAAATGCACCAGGCAGGCCAAATAATGCAAAGTAAAACAGCGAGCCTGTAATCCCATCAACTGTATTTTCGCTTACACTTTCAAGAACTCCAGATAGGATGTGATTTTTGTCAAGGTCTTTTGTGTCGCGCTTTACGATCAGCGCAAGTTTTGCTCTTGCATCATCCAAATTTCCATGTTCAAGTGCGTGTAACACCGCAATTGCATGTTTTTCCATTCCTGTAATGGCAATTGTTGTTTTGAGCAAGATCCCTCCAACTGCAACAGAGATGAACAATCCAACATAGTATGTTATAGGCATGCTTTCAAGACCAATTCCTAAAAGGACAAGAAATGATGCAACAACTGATGTTACAATCAAAACAAGAGCTGTGCCACCTAGTTTTTCAAGTTTTGGAGAATCATTTTTTGTAAAGGGAACTAGTTTTGCAACAAGTTTTCCAATCCATGCAGTTGGGTGGTATCTGTTTTTTGGATCACCTAGCGTAAAATCCAAAAACAGTGCAAGAACAACTATTAGAAGCGACTCTAGTATCATTCTATCATTCTCTCTATTTCTTTTATGTTTAGACTTTTTTCTACTAATTTACTTAGCTTGTCAATCTCAGAATTGATCTTTTTCAAGTTTTTTTTGTTCCAGACCATGTGCTTTGCCTTGACGCCTAGCGAATCTTCCTCAGGCAACGCAAACTTTGCAAGAGGGATTGTTCCAAGAATTGGCCTTCCAGTCTTTTTTTTAAGTTCTTGAAACGCAGGTTTTAAAATATCAAGATCCCCCCTAAACTTGTTTATCACAAATCCCTTTACAAAATGTCGATATTTTTTATCAAGAAGTGTCATTGTTCCAATTATACTTGCAAACGAGCCCCCTCTATCAATATCTGTAACAAGCAAAACAGGCGAGTTTGCCTTTTCTGCGATTCTCATGTTTGCAATGTCATATTTTGCTAGATTGATTTCAGATGGAGAGCCTGCTCCCTCAATAATTACAAAGTCGTTGAACCTCTGAAGTTTGTTAAGAGAGTGAGTAGCTACAGCAAGCCCCTTTGTGAGTGCAAACTTTTGGTAGTATTCAGTTGCATGCATGTTTTTGTAGAATTTGCCATGCAAAAATACCGAGCTTCGATAGTTTCCAAGCGGTTTTAGCAGAATCGGATTGATATCAGGCGTGATTTCTGTACGTGCTGCAACTGCCTGAATTGCCTGTGCACGTGAAATCTCAAACTCTTTTGTCTTGTAGGAATAGTTTGACATGTTTTGTGATTTGAAAGGGGCAACCTTGTATCCTTTTTTTGAAAAAATTCTGCAAAGCGCAGTAACAAGTGTTGTTTTGCCAGCACCTGACGATGTACCCTGGATCATCAGTGACTTCATTTGATTAACTCTAGTGCTTTTATCAGCTTGACATTTTCTTTATGATTCTTTACTGCAATGCGGATGTATTGATCATTCAATCCTCTAAAGTTGCTACAATCCCTGACAAGAATTTTTTTTGCAAGCAATTTTTTTTGCAGTGTTTTTGATTTTATTTTTGATTTTATCAAGATAAAGTTTGTAGCTGAGTTATGGCAGGAAAAATTTGGCATTTTTGCAATAGAGCCAGAAAGATATTTTGATTCTTTTTTGATTAGATTTCTTGTTTTATCCAAGTAGAAGCTATGGCACAGAGCTGCGCTTGCTGCCTTTTGTGCTAGTCCGCTTACATTCCATGGAATTTTTATTTTGTTTAGAACTGAGATTATTTTCTTGCTTCCAAGTCCATAGCCGACTCTGATTCCTGCGAGGCCAAAGGACTTTGTAAGAGAACGCAGAACAAAGAGATTATCAAATTTTTTGAGTGTCTTTACAACCGACTCATTTGATCTTGGAACAAGCTCAATAAAGCATTCATCAACAAAAACTAGAGTATTTTTTTTCTTGGCATTTTTGATTATCTCAAGCATTTGCGATTTTGTTATTATAACTCCTGTTGGGTTGTTTGGGTTGCACAAAAAGACGCAACCACTTTTTGGAATCATTTTGTTAAAGTCATCAAGTGAATCATTAAGATCCATTGTTTTAAAAAATGAAATTTTGCAACCGGCAAGTTTGCATGTTGCCTCATATTCTCCAAAGGTTGGAACAGGTATCAAAATCGGAGTTTTTTTGCCAAGAAATGCCTTGCAAAAATTGTAAATTATCTCTGTTGCCCCGTTTCCAACAACAATCTGATCCTTTGGAATTCCTGTATACCACTCGAGGTGTGAACGTAGCTTTTCAGAATCAGGATCTGGATAGACATCAAGTGATTGAATCTCTTTTTTTATCGCTTTTTTGACAAGCGGTGGAAATCCAAGTGGAGATATATTTGAGCTAAAGTCAGTTACCGAGGAATCTGTATTTTTTACTGAGTATAATCCGCCGTGCTTGACTGGAGAATGGTTTGATATGCTTTTTTCCAATCTAAATTTCATAGATTCAGAATACACGCCTTAGGATTTATTGTATTTTGGTATTTTTTAGCTAAAGGATTATTAATTGAGTTTAAGGAATTTTTGTTTGTGAAGAAAAGAGTATCAATAATTGGTGTAACAGGCTCTGTAGGCCAGGAATTTGTAGTATCGCTAAAAGACCATCCGTGGTTTGAGGTAACGCAGATTGCAGCATCTGAAAGATCTGCAGGAAAAAAGTACATTGATGCAATAAAGGATCCTACTAGTGGAATCACAAAGTGGCAAGTTGGCGGCCAGATTCCAGAGTATATCAAAAACATGGTAGTACGAGCAGTTGATGAGATAAAGACTGACACACTTGATCTTATTTTTACAGCCATTGAAAGCGATGCTGCAAGAGAGATAGAGGGACGCTTTGCAAAAGATGTTCCTGTAATCAGTACATCATCTGCTTTTCGATACGAAGAAGATGTTCCAATTCTTATCCCAGGAATAAATGACGAACAGGCAGACCTAATTGATACTCAAAGAAAAAATAGAAACTGGAAGGGTTTTGTTGCGCCATTGCCAAACTGTACAACAACAGGCCTTGCAATAACAATGAAACCGCTTTATGAAAAGTATGGAGCAAAAAGAGTATTGATGACATCAATGCAGGCAATATCAGGTGCCGGACGAGAACCTGGTGTTTCTGCAATGGATGTTACAGACAACATCATACCATACATTCCAAAAGAGGAACAAAAGGTAAGGATAGAAACTGCAAAGATTCTTGGCAAGCTAAAGGATGGAAAGATAATTCCAGCCGATATCAAGGTTAGCTGTACATGTACGCGAGTTCCAGTCCTTGATGGACACACAGAGTCAGTCTTTGTTGAGACATCAAAACCAATTGATCCAAAAAGCGCAAAAGAATCGTATGAGGAATATTCTAGAAAAATAAGCGTGGCGGGTCTTCCATCTGCCCCACCAGATTACTATGCAGTCCATGATGATCCTACAAGGCCACAGCCAAGAATTGAACGCGCGATAAACGACGGTATGACAACAACCATCGGTAGACTAGAGACTATAGATCTGTTTGACAATGGAATAAAGTACGTACTGTTCTCACACAACAAAAAGATGGGATCTGCCAAGGGTGCAGTACTGCTAGCAGAGATGCTATACAAAAAAGGCAAAATCTAGGTCTGAAATCATAAAAATTTCATTATATCTTTATTAATAATGTAATTCTTTACAACTATTGCGGAATTTTAATGGCAAAAATCGATAATCTTGATCTGATTATTTTATCTGAGCTCAGTCAGGATGCGGCAATCTCTGTCCCAAAGCTTTCAAAAAAGATCAAGGTAAATTCGTCAGTTGTTTACAGTAGAATAAAGCGGTTAATCAAACGAAAACTAATTGAGCGATTTACAATCGAGGTAAATAGTGCTGAGCTTGGCTATCACGTAAAGGCGCTAACTGGAATAAACATGGATACAAAGATGCGCGATAATGTAATTGAGGAGCTTTTCAAAATAGCTGGAGTGTCAGAGATTGCCGAAGTTACTGGAAGATTTGATGTTCTAGTTACGATGCATGCAAAAACACTTGATGAGGTGCACAAGCTTTTATCTGAAAAAATTGGCAGAATCCAAGGCATACAAAGTTCAGAATCATTTATTGAGATGAAAACGCGTAAAAAGCCAATGCCGTTTATGCCTGAGTAACGTTGCTACATTTAATTTTAGAAAGGATGTCGATATAGCGTGGAAGAAAAGATGCAAAAGGCAAAGACTGAGTCGCGCATCAAGGTATACTATGAGGTAACAAAGCCAAAGATCTGGTATCTTTTAGTTTTTACAACTTTTGCAGCTGCAATTACTGCATCCAATATTTATCAAGTTGAGATCTCACCAGCTACTTGGGCCCTTATGCTTGTAGGAGTGATCGCAGGATCTGCTGCTGCAAATACCCTGACAAACTATCATGACAGAGACATTGATGCTATAATGGAGCGAACAAAGAACAGGCCTCTTCCTTCAAAGCGGATTTATCCTCCGGAGAAGGCACGCGACTTTGGTCTTGTTTTGGCTACAATCGCTCTTGCATGCTCGTTTGGCCTCTCATATACTACAAGTTTCTGGCAGGGAATAATTGCAGGCTCCCTTATGGCGTTTGGCTTGGCGGATAATATCCTAGTTTACAGCTATACGCTAAAGCGCAGGAGCTGGACTAACATAATTTTAGGCGGATTCTCAGGCGGCGCTCCTGCAATGATTGGATATGTTGCAGTAACAATGGACGGTCTTTGGTCGCTTGGACTGATGATGGGATCACTAGTGTTTGTATGGATTCCAATGCACATATGGGCCTTGACTTTGCACTTTAAGGAAGATTACAATAAGGTAAATGTTCCAATGCTAACTGCTGTAAGATCTGAAAAAGATTCTGTTAGGATAATAGCTGGAACTACACTTATGATGGTACTATTTTCTGTTGTGCCTTTCTTTTTGACTTTGGAAAACGGGGAACCGATGATGGGCCCAGTTTATCTGTATACTGCAATTGCAGCAGGCGTTTTGATGGTAATTTTGTCGATTTGGGTCATGGCAAAACCATCTGAAAAGGCGTCATGGACTTTGTTCAAGTTTTCAAGTCCATATCTTGCTGTTTTGTTTATTGCATTGATGGTTGATTCTGCATTATAATTAGAAAATTAAGTTTTGGTTTTTGTGGAATAATCAAATTAAATTTTTGACTTTAAGTTTTTACAACTAATTCGTAGTCTAAACGTTAAATGGAAACTGGCTTTTGTCTGTAATGAATTAAAACATCGTTTATTCCATCAATAATATTTTGAATCCTAGGTACGCTAGCTTTGTTTTCTATAATTTCGTTTTTTATTATATTTAGATAGTGTAATTTTGTTTTTACGGTTTTAAGTCGCTTTGTTTTTGATAAATCAGAGTTTTTAAGATCAGAAAGATTAGCTGCAATATCACATAGCTTGATTAATTTTGCCTCAAATGGCGCACTTTTTAGCTGCTTTACATATTGTAATTCTCTTTCTTTTTTAGACAATTTTACATCCTTTGAAAGTGATGAGACAAGAATTGCGACATCACGCCCAAATTGCTCAAAAATATCATCAAAGCTGGTATTGGTATCTTCCATAGTATCATGAAGCCATGCCGCACAGAGAACGTCCTCATTTACAATTCCTATGCTTTTGAGTCTGCTAACTACAGATTCCAAATGAAAAGAATAAGGCGTAGTTCCATTTGTTCTAGTCAATTTGAAGTGTTTTTCTTTTGCAAATGATTCGGCTTTTTCTAGTTTTGTCATGTATGATTTTTCATATTAACTATTCAAATTCTTAACTCAACCAACTTTTGTATTATTTTAAATCAAGAAAAAGTTTCAAGAGCTTGATAATTTCTCATCTTAATTACAAACCATTAAATGTAATCAAAATGACTAGGTGCGTGAGCAAACAAAAGGCTTTAGATATTTTATCTAACTATAGGAATCGCAAGCAAAAAAGGCTTGAGACCATTAATCAAAGCATTCCCCAATTTACAACATCTGAATCAAAAGATACTGTAATTTCGCTTAGAAATACGGTTCAAGGCGAGCTACAAATCCTTGATGAAGTAATTTCTGAGCTTAATACAGACCAAAGCTAGATTGAATGCCAGCCTTATCGCTTTGATCGGCTAGTCAACAAATCAACTTTAGCAATATCGTGGACTTATATGACGTAAGTAAGATAATCATGTTATATGGTACAACTACACGTTACTAATGAAACAATGGTGCGGATGAAAAAGATCGTAGGAATTGACCATGTAAAAGACGGTGACTATCTTGTTAACGAAATGATCGACATTTTAGAGAAAAAAAATAAGAGATAGATATACCTTTAGCTTAATTTTTTTGCAAACAAAACTTATCTTTACTTAAAATTATCATGGGATCATGCCAGCAGACATCAAGACAATTGAGGAGATAAGACAAAAGATAACAAGTCTTTCTATTAACGACGAAAAATCAAAAAAAATTCTTGAATTAATCAGCCAGTTTGAAGGCGAGGCAAAGAACAAAGGGGACGGAAAGAAACTGCGAAAGATTCTACTCGATGTTGGCGCAATCAACGTACGCGCCGGTAGCTTGCTGCTTGACTATTCTGAAAGCTGCGGCCTTCTCTCAAAAATGGTTTTATAAAAATAATTTCAATTTTAAATAGAACAACGTGTATTATCTATCATTAGCACCAAAAATTATGATGAATTTTGCGATAAGATACTAAGGTTAGATAAAAAAATCAGATTTGCAGGAATTTATGATGCACCACGGGTATATGGAAAGATGCAGGAAGGGTTAACATCATATCTTAGTCCATTTGAAACCGAAACATCGCTAAATCAGGCATTATACAGATGGAAGGCTCGACTCAAGTTTCAGCAGAAAATTGGGGCGCCAGTTTTTGCATTAACAAAATATGAAAAAGTTTACCGTGTAACTATGATCTTTGAGGGTGAGAAAATTCTTTGCTTTAGCGCAGAAAGTGATGTGAACATAATGGATTTAATTAATAATGTAATAAAACTAAGAGACGAAGCTCTAAAGACTTGATGATTGTAAATGACAAAAACAATCTAGTATCAAAAGTGCAACACTGGCAAGAATAATTCGATAGTATAGATGGAAAATTTTGTGTGGAGGCAGTTAAAAAGGAGACTGCCTGCCTCCACTTAATGGTCAAGGCACTAACTAGTGATATTAGTTTGAAATTTTTCTTATAAAGAGTTGCGTAGGAATTATACGCGACTCTTTGGAGCGCATGAAGTACAAGAAGAATGTTTATCTTTGGTATGCTCAGACACTTTCCATGCTAAAAGTTGAGGGAATAATCAGGAGCTCAAAACTATACGATGTGCAGACGGCTCTTGCAAAGCTAGGTATCCCAACATTCTCATCCTATGAAGTAAAACTTTCAGGAATTCACAGAAGTCACTTAGGATGGAGAAACAGAACCAGTGATTTCATACCGAAATCAAAAATTGAGATCTTGTGCAATGACGGTGAACATGAGAAGATATTAGATGCAATTTTAGAATCTGCAAAGACTGGCGATAAAGGAGATGGCATAGTTTTTGTTTATCAAGTAGATAAACTGGTAAAAATTAAGACTGGCGAAACTGGAGAATCTGCTCTCAGGTAAATTTTTAGGTTTAAAATTATATTGGATAGTAATAGAGGTATCATATGAAAAAGGAATATGTTGTAAAAAGCATAGATGCAGCACCCGATGGTAAGCCATATGTGTTGGTATCTTTGATGTCAGCAAAAGAATTAATGGACAGTTCCTCACCTGTTTCGCCTTTTGGCTCAAAGGTTATGGGATTTAGTAACATGAATGACATGGTAAAGGAGCTAAACAAGATGTTTACAGGAACGGGTGGCATGTCTGGCGGACTAACAGCAATAAAGCTCGACATGCATGAGTACAAAGAGATGAATCTCTCAGTTGGAGACAAGGTGTACTTGGAGATTACAAAGGCCGAAAATATCGGTATCTAGAAATTTCTTTTTTTTATAACCAAGATATCATAAAACCGTTGAATGCCGCAATCAGTGGTTGTCTTTTTCCTATTGCTCTATTGACAGACCATATTTTCCAACACGATTGATTGTTCTGATTATATCTACTGTCATTTTCTTTTAAAATCAAAACTAAATCATTTTAGCTTTGCCTATTGCAAATAGTAGAAATCCTACGTATTCCTTTTTAGGAATTTTCACATATTATATCGACTAGGCAAGTAGGACGATCTTTTGCGTGAGATTGAGGCTCACACATTATGTGAACCTGCTTGCCTACTAGAACAACTTTCGTTAAACAAGTATTAAAAAAGATTCCCACTCCTTTGTCTGTCTGTTTTAGATTTTGAAAAATGTAATTTTCAAATGGATAAAAGATTCGTGGTAGTTAAATACAAAAATTGTATAACATTATTTGATGACTACAACAGCATGGAAATGTTATAGATGCGAACTGATCTTCAAAGAGGAAGACCATGCTGAAATCCACAAAAAAATATCAAATCATCCATCTCAGAAAATAAAAATCGCAATGGCATAAATTAATCTAGTTTATATCTCAAAATCAATTTTTAGCTGGTTTGTTAAACTTCCATGCTCTGCTTTTATCGTATACTCGCCATCATCATTCCAGCCAGCACCTGCTGCAATCAAAAGCGTTGAAAACTTGCCGTTGCTTTTTATTTTTACATTTTCAGACCAGACTAATTGTCCATTTGAGTTTTGAATTGACAACTTGATCTCATTTCCAGCCGATGTCTCAGAGGTTCCAGAAATCGAAATAATATCACCTTTGTTGTATGAACGCTGATCTGTAGTTATTGAGAGTCCTGTAGTCTTTGGTGTTATACTAATTGGGTTTGAGAAATCGCCAAAATCAAATTGAGTAGCTGCTACACCTATTGCTATTATTGCTACAACTACAGGGGCTACAATAAATAAAATTTTTTTTGATGGCATGATGCCAGTTAGTTTCCATTCTCGTTGTTTTGCAAATAATGATGGTTGTTGTTGGTTTTTTTGTAGTGATGGTTTTTTACTGTCTGATTTAACTTCGGCTAATTTTGTTTGTTCTGCATTTGGGGTTGCAAATTCCTGAGTTTGTCGGTTTAGAGATTCCTTTGTAGGTTCTGGCATCCTAGGTTTCTTAAATGATAGTTCCTGAAATGATTTCATAAAATCTCTTTTTTTTTCTTTTGGCTCTTCTTTTAGATATCGCAAGGCTAGAGATTCCACATATTTTCTGTCAGGCAGTGTTATGATCTTAGTTTTTTCAAAATCATCCTTAATGCGACTGAGTCGTTGTGAATCTCCTCTGTTTGACTTGATAAGCTCTTCAATGTCCTTTATGATATAATCTGCCATTTCCTCATATCACATTAAATGTGTATTTTCTTTATAGGATTAAAAGTTCTTAAAGATTGGGTATGTCTTATTTGATCAAATTTTGATGATGCCAGATTTGTGTTTTACTTCATTTTGTTTTGAATGTGATTTCTTCGCCCCATCCTATTGGTACTGTAACTGAGATAACATCTGGCTTTTTTTGTGCGTATTCTGCATATTTTTTCATATCATTGTTATCCAGAATGTTATCTGCTGCTATTATGCCTCCTTTTTTTACCATAGTAAGACAGGTTTCAAAATACTCAATGCTGTTTTCCTTATCTGCATCGATAAAGACAAAATCAAACAAGTCTTGTCTTTTTTCAAATTTTTTGGATAAATCAGATAGAATATCCTTTGCCATTCCTTCTTTGATATCAATTATTTCTGAAACGTCGGCTTCTTCAAAATTCTTCTTGGCTATTTGTATTTTGTATTGGCTTTTTTCAATCGTAGTTATGGCGTTTTGTCTTTCGGATTTTTTGGTGTTGTAAATAACTGCATCTACAAACCATAGCGTTGAATAACCTGTGGATAGTCCGATTTCAAGAATCTTTTTTGCTTTTACTGCCTTTAGCAATATGTTATAGAACATCGCTGTCTCTTTTGTAATAGCAAGCATTCTTTTTTCATGATCAATTTTGTCTTTGTGTTGATTTTCGTAATCGGCTTGTTTTTGAAGTCGTAAAATAACTTGTTCTATTTTTTGTTCCAATATGGTTTACTATTTTATTTGATTTAATTAAAAATCATTCAAGCCCGAGCTGTTAATATAATGGTACCATCTATCCGAAAAGGTGGAATGCGCTTTCTACACGAATATAAAAGCGTGCAATACTAGTATTTTGCATGTATTATGATGAATAAGAAACATCCTCAAGTACCTGAAACCCTTTCTTCATGGGCTCAAGACGAATATAGTAAATGGCTTTACTGGAAAGAAGAAGGCAATCAACCAGCTCACGATGAAAATGTTGAAGACGAACTTCACAGAACTTTATACGACAAGGAATTCCGAAAAGTTGCCTTAGATACCTGGAGTAGAAGACAGTACATTGATTTTAGAAAAAGGATAATGGAGATGACCTTTAAAACCGCCTATTATGCCGAAGTCATTAACTGGCTTGCACGATGGAATGCCTTGTTTGAATATAGATAAAATTTCAATACAAAAATTGCTTTTAATTGTGTACTGATCGTATATAGTTAGTAAAATACATCAAAGTAATAGCTTATTATCAAATTTGAAGACTTGTCGCTAACCTAGGGAAACGATATGCTTGATTATATCAGAGCCATCATAGGTGGCATTAATAGAATAATAGGATTTTTCAATAATTTCATTTGATTTTATATCTAGATAAAAAAAGTACAGTTGTTTGATCAAAAATATGAATATTGGGTCTTAACTTTTTTTTGTAAAAACCAAAAACGTGAATACATCAATTGGCCTTGTAACATTATTGCTAGCCGTAGTTATATCAAGCAGTATAGTATTTGCTAGCGCAACAACAGGCAATCTTGTCATAAAGGGATTTCCTCAAAAAAGCCCATTTGATTCAGGCGAGGTGCCAGTTATTGTTGGAAGGGTAACAGACAGTGCTGGAAAACCTGTAGCAGATGTATCAATAACTGTAGTTGTTGGTGATGATAAAGCAAGTACAGTTAGCAACACGGATGGTTCATTTAAGATAAGTCTAGCTCCTGCAAACTCGGGCAAACATTATACAAATGTAATTGCATCAAAAGATGGTTTTGAAGAAGCAGCAACAATAATTGTTTACAATGTTAAGGAGCCGACATTTATTCCACCTGATTTGACTGGCGTTCAAACACTAGTACAGGATAGCTTGACAAACAATCCACTTTCTAAATATTTGATAAAGCAAATGGATGCATCAAGAAACTTGCAGGAAGAAGAACAAAAGAAGCAAGAAGAAATTGAGAAAAACAAGATCAACATTGATGAGCAAAGAAAACTTGCACAGGCAGAACTACAAAAGGATCTTAGGGGACTAGATGCTGAATCAACACTAAACTCTGCAAGAAAGTCCTTTGAAGCATTTGTTGTTGATATGGACGGGTATGTTCGTGGAATATTTTTAGAACAGTTTGGATTCACAGAACAAAAAACAATCGAAGGACAGACAGCAAAAATGAAGGCACTTAAAAGCGGTGCAAGCTCAAAGGAAGCCATGAAGGCATTTCAGAAAAAGGCAGCATCAACAAGAGGAGATGTTATCAACTATAACACATACTTGAATGTAAAACATGGATTTGCTGATCCAACATCACAAGATAATTTTGATAACGAAGGAAAATTACCAAGACAAAAAAACAACAGCACCTCTCAGTGATAGTCCACTTTTTGTTTCAATAGTATTAATTACAATAACAGATGTATAGTATTCAATGGTGATTTTTCCCTAAATGGAGATTATGGGAAGGGGATTCAGACAAATAATAAGCGAATCTCCATTGTATTTTCATATTGGACTCAAGTATGCAGGCTACAAATTTTTTAATCGGAAAAGCCCGCTATATGGCTCTGCTGACATAATTAATGTCTGCAATCTTCACTGCGAACACTGTTACTGGTGGCTAAACAGAAAGGAAAACGAGGATCTTACAGTAGAGCAGTGGAAAAAAATCATAGATGAGAAATTCAAAAAACAACACGTCTTTATAATTACGCTTGTTGGCGGCGAGCCAATGTTAAGGCCAGATGTTGTGGAGCTTTTTGTAAAAGAGTTTCCAAAACGCATCTGCGTTGTTACAAACGGTACCTTTCCAATTCCCTCTCTAAAGGACATTTACTTTTACTGGATATCAATTGATGGCACAGAAGAAATTCACAATGAAATTCGTGGACAAGATGCTTGGGCAAAAACAAGAAAAAATGTAATTGATTATGTTGAAAACAATGGAGAAAAAGCATGGAAGGATATCTGGATTACGATGACTATTAACTCAAGAAATTACAAGACGGTAAGAAATGTGGTTGAGGACTGGCAAGATTATTCAAACAAGATTGGATTCCAGTTTCACACGCCTTTTATGAAAGACGATCCGTTGTGGTTACCATTTGGAGAAAAGAGAACCAAACTTGTTGATGAAATCATTGAAATGAAGCAAGCATATGGAGACTATATCATCAATCCAGATAGCCAGCTTGAGTTGATGAAGAAAAGTTGGGGAGGAAAAGGCGTAGTTCCTGTTGACTGTCCAACCTGGGCCATACTATCAGTTGATCATATGGGCAGAGAAAAAATGCCGTGCTGCATTGGCAGTGCTGAAAAAAATTCTTTAAAGCCAAGATGTGAAGAATGTGGACTAGGATGCTATTCTGTTTTGGTAGGATATGGAATAAAAGGGTCTGGAATTATTTCACACTAGTTTTTTGTTTTTTAAAAAATCAAAATTCTATGGTTGTGTGTTCTGTGGGCCTTTTCGTGAAACATAATATTCCAAACAGCTGTCTTCTTCAAAAATTTTGTTTACATCAACAGTTTGAGTTTTGGGATCAAGTGCCATAAGAACCAGTGGCTTGAGTTCTGGGTTAATTGAATATTCTACCATTACTGCCTCTGAAAAAACATCTAGAAACTCAGGCGAGAATCCTTGTTCAATAAATGTGCGTAGCGTTCCATTATCTGCAAATGTTTCAAGCCATGGCGTAAAATCTGCTTGATATTTTGAAACCACGCCTGTTATGCTAAGTGAGTGTAGTTTCTCGCCGTTTGGATATTCGCTAGCACTCATAGCATAGAGCAGCTCACATGATTTGTTTATTCGATAAAGTTGCAAATTTGTTTGCATATCAGTCATTTCAGCAGTTGGACCAAGTGGTTGCTCTTCTTTAAAAGTGAGTCTCGTCTTGTGAATTTGTTGTTTGCTGCTCTGTCATTTTGGTTTTACCCATATCAAAAGCACCTGTAAGGGCTACAACTCCTATAATTATAGCTGCAGCGGCAACTGCACCTCCAATTATTACATATGTCCTTAATTTTGAATCCATAGAAAAACTTCCTTCTAAAATCTAACAACCCTTCAAAACTTGAAACCATCTTATTGAATCATAAAACAATAAACTAATTCCTTGTAAGAGAAGGTTCTACTTGCTTTTTAAAACCTCCATTTGCTGCAACTCAAAAATTCCCATTAGCCACGAGCTCAGATCTGTGCTAAATGAGTGTTTGCCTAAGTTCGTTGCATATGTGTTAAAATGGAAAAATTTCAGGAATTGATTCTGGCTATTTTTGTCGTAGTCTTTTGTCTAGCTTTCGAAGCTCCCGTAAATCAGTTATCTCAACTGCACCACTTTTTGTAATCAGACGAGAAAGTTTTGGTTTAGCTTTTTTGCCAAGCTTCATGACGACTTTGCCATTATGTGCTATGTGTAGTGTCAAGTGATTTTCTTTTAGGTTTTTTGCAAACTCACGTGCCTCACTTATCTTTGATAATATGCTAGTATAGACGGGAACGTTAAAGGAAAGATCGATTAGATTTATTGTAATTATGTTTTTGTCTGCAATAAACTGCATTGATTCTTTGTTGTTTTCTTTTATCTCAAGCGTGCCACTCTTTATTCCTTTTAGCAGATCAACAGACAGTCTAGTATCCATAGTTTCTAGCCCGCAGTTATTGTTATCTTGCCATTTATCTTGATCTTACCTGCAGGAAGAAATTTTCCACCAGTGTTTGACTTGTCCAGCTCAAATGTTACGTCATTGAAGTTATATGTTATTGAGGCATGTTTGTCAGTTAGTCTCTCAAATACCTCTGCAAGTAAGTTTACCCACTCTCCTTCAGCTGATTTCATGGTAAGAGTATACAAGAATAATTAATGAGGGTTTAGGTAGAGCAAATGACTTTGATAAATTATTCAAGAAAAATGTCTAGTAAAGAGGTCTTAGTTGTTTCTCTTTACTGCGATTTCGATGGTGGAAACGTTTCTTGTTTTTCCGTCTTGTGACTCTAGTGCTTCAGAGCCTATCTTGATGCTTCCTATTGAATGTCCAGCATCGGTCTTGCGTAAGATGATTTGTGCTACATCTACTGCGCGTCCTATGCTCATTCCTCTTGCCTTGATAGTTACTTGCGGGAAGGTTGCCAGCTGAATCAGCGTAGATGTGACATACGCCATTAGTGGTTTCTTACCGATGTATACGGTATCTCTGTTTTGTGTAGACATGGCAACTTTATCTCTGTTTTCTGTAGACATGGCAACTTGATCTCTGTTTTCTGTAGACATGGCAACTTTTTGCTAGGGGATAATTTAAAGCTAGGAAAGTTAGGCGAGTTTTGAGATGATGTTATATCCTAAGGGATTTATCTGGTGCATCACTTTATCCTAGATATTGCAAAGATTCGCAATGATCGCAGTTTTTTTCATATGTGCCATATCCTCTTTTACGTTTTCTTATGCAACGACACTAGATGATTCTGTTCTGCGTGATGCAAAGCTAGTTTCAGATGACGATAACACGATACAGGTTGACAACCAAGTCATGATAGTTGCGGATTTGTCAAATGGTCAAGACAGGGATCAAAAGTTTGCATATATTGTACAGATCCAAAACGAGAACAACATCGTAGTTTCACTTTCTTGGCTTACAGGGAAGCTGTCGCCATATCAGACCTTTTCTCCAGCACAATCATGGATACCTGCACAGGCAGGAACCTATACTGTTCAGATTTTTGTTTGGGAAAGCGTGGATAACCCTACCCCCCTTTCACGTCCCTTGCTTCTGACTGTAAATGTAGCTGAAACTGAGATTTAGAAACTTCTTGTACTTGGCAAACGTAATTCATGCATGAATGAAAAAATTTGTAACAATTGTTCCAAGCCTATCGATGATCACACAAAAAAGGAATTAGCATCATGTATGCTAGAAATTGCCAAAACTGCAAGTTCTGAGCTAACAGATGAAGAGGTAACGGAATATTTCAATAAAATCAAAAGCAGCGAGTTTTTTCGTATGACTGAAAAAAGCAAAAAAACTTAGCTATCTGCCACCCTGCGATAGAATGGCTTGAATAGTGTTTGTATTTCGAATTTTTGGTATTCTTCGAATCTTGTTTGTAATGATATCTGTTAGTTTTTCTTTATCAGCTTCAATTTTGCAAAATATGTCAAAAACGCCTAACGTTCCCCTTACCTCTTTTATCTCAGGTATTTTCATTAACTCGTTGATTATCTGAGTCTCTACTCCCAAATCGCAATTAATTAGGACATATGCAGTTTCCATGTTTTCACTTTATGGATCTTTTGAGGCATATTAAAAATAATCTTTTAGTAAGAGTTTATTTTCGCTTGGAATCTTGGCAATCTCAAATCCTTCCTTTCGTTTATGAAATGACTTTGTTGCATCAATTCCCATCTTTGCAGTTCTAAGCCTTTTTTGATCACTTGATGGATCAAGACTAGAACCACGAACGTTTTTTATTATTACCAAGCCACGGTCTGCTTGAAATCTTGTTGCCATTGCATATTCGACGGATTCTGCACTTGCCGGATCAATGTCTTCATCTACTATTGTTACCATCTTTAGTGATCTGTGTGTCTCAAAGGTTTTTTTGATTATTTTTTTTGGATCATCTTCTCTTTTTTTTCTTATTTGGACAACTGCGTGGAGCCAGCTGCATCCGCCATTTGTAAGGCAGACCTGTCTTGTCTGCGGATATATGCGTTTTAGCTCTCCAGTTAGTTTTGCCTCAATTGGCATTCCCATAAGCAACCTGTGTTCTGAATATCCAGAGAGAATATCATGAAAAATTGGGTTGTTTCTATAGTAGAGTGACTCTAGCTCAAAAACTGGCTGCGTTCTTGCAAAATCATATGTCCTGAGCATCTCAACCATCCATTCTTTGTGGGTTCTATCACGTAGAATCTTGCCTTCCATGACAATTTCGGCATTTGATGGCACAAAAAGGCCAGTAAATAGGCATTTTGCCATTGTTAGTCTGTTGTGTAGTATCGAGTTTGCAATTTCGATTTCGTCTTTTCCCCATTCTGCTTGATATGCTCCAGCTATAGAAATTGCAGGATGTACTCCAACTGTTATTGCAACCTTTAGATCTTGGCCATGCTGTTTTGCATCCAAAAACGTTCGATGCAGATGTCTTCCTTCAACCATCCTTACAGAAAAGTGCTTTTGGTCAAGCGGCAACAGTCTATGAAAAGAAGAATTTTGTGCTCTTGTTTCTGGATTTTTTGCATAAATTATTGATGATGTAATAAATGGGCCAGGCTCTTTTTCAAAATGTTTGATGATTGGTAAAGCGGAAAGGTTTCTTGTCTTGTTTTCAAAAAATAGGCCTTTTGGTATAGTTTTTGGTTTTTTTGCATGTCTTATAGCAGAAATTATCTTTTTGTGAATATCTGACTCTTTTGAGCCAACAGCTTGTGCAAACCTACGCCTTGTTCCAACTAGATTAGTTACAACCCTAAACTTGCTGCCCTTGATATTTTCAAAAAGTGCTGCATAAGAGCCGTCTAGCTTTGCGGTAATTGCCGCAATCTCATACTTTGTAGATACCTGTTTTCGTATGGTTTTTAGCTGGCCTGATTTTTTGATTATATCAAGATAGGTACGAAGATCAGTCATTTCTTGCAATCTCCATTATTTCGCCAACTAGCACTTTGGCAGAACTAGAGTCAAGCTCTTTTGAGACAGATATTGTAACTATGCTTATTCCTTTTGTAATGGTAGAGAGTTTTTCAGCTGTTAATTTTAAAAATAAGGATTCGGTTCGTGACGGGATTATAGTCACAGTTGTAGGAGCTGGGCCGGTTCCAATTGATGCAACCATCGCTCCAATTTTTTTTGAACCCTCTGTAACTGAAACAAAATTCCCATTATCGAACTTTAGCATTTGTACCAAAAACGTTCGTTTGTCTACATCCACAGTTTTGCTTACAAAACCTGATGCAGACATTAATGAAAAACGATAAGCTTATGCCTTTATTGCTATCGTTTCTGCTTGTGCGTCAGCTTCAACGCGAGCACGAAGCTTTGCCTTGTACTTGAGATTTCGTGGTTTGGTTCTCAGTCTGTATCCACAGCATGGACACCACAGTCCTTCCCATTTTATGAAGATCTCACATATCTGGCACCGTCTCTGGCCTGATGCATAGCGACCGGTTCCTACCGGCTTTTGTGCTTTGTATCTGGAACAGATTCCTTTACATGTCATTCTCATACACTTCCTTGGGAACTTATTATAGGATTCATATCTATTTAAGGATGGATCGGAAATTTCTATAAGATTTGGTTTGAGTTTTTGAAAAAATTTTATTGATTTATATTGATCAGATGATCTTTTTGATGAAAACTCGACAAGTTATATAAATATCTACCTGATTTTGCGAATTTCGTATTTTTACTGTTTTGGAACAAAACCTTGGAAGTTATTTAAAAATATGCTCCTTGGCTACACTGTTCAATCTTAGGTAGATTTCACTGACTTTCTCTTGCTGTTAACTTAGGGGGATGGAGTGTTAAGTTAGGGAGATTATCTGAGTTATTTACTGATGTATGATCTATTTTCAATATTTTTTTCAATTAATGACGTTGCTTTTTCAAGCATTTTCTTTGCTTCACCTCTTTGTTTATGCGATTCACGTACAAGATTACCTATTTGTTGTTGAGTTTTTACAGATAATATCGGTATAATTGTTTCAACTATCTGTTCATGTCTCCAATGATCAATAATTGAACCACTAGAATCTCGCTCAATTTGTAATTTACCAATTTTTGAATTTAAAATTAATGCAAGATAATCTATATCAATATCTGTTTTTAATCGTCCTCTTAATATTCCACCTGAAATAATCTGATCTTTTTCTTCTCTTACAACATATGCTATTCCAATACTTGCATCTTTTGTAAGAAGTAATTCTTCTTTTTTAGGTTTAAATTTTGTTTTTAATGAATTGTAGATTTCATTGTTTATGTATCTAATTTCATTATACTCAATTCCAAATTTAGTTATATTACTAACTCGTAAAAATGGGATACCTTCTTCTGTATATGCATCGCTGCCTACCTCAATACCTTTAGTTAAATTCAATATGGCTCCTAACGGTTCAATTCTTTTAGAATTTTTTTCTAATTCGTTGATCATATTTTGGAATTTAGGTTGATAGTATTCTGAATCAAATCGTGTATTCTTTCTTACTTCATCAAAATTTACTAAATATGATAATCTATCTACAAAAGATATTTTTTCTATATTTAGTTTAGATAATAACATGTTTTCAGCTGCTTGATATAATTCATCAGCATTTTTTCGAAGATTATATGCATTATTTACAAATAATGAGATTGATTTTTCTAATGAATTGTTTGGTAATGTGATTTTTATTTTTCGCAAGTCAGGTAAAATCAAACCTTGTTGAATTGTTCCACGAATCATTCTCTTAATTTGAAATTGCCCAAATTTAGAAAGCAGAAATGCATAAATATAATCAGGGGATATTTTTTCAGATCTAAGAATTGCTAATTTACAACTACCAGTAATTTTTCTACTTTCATTTTTTATGATTCCAACATTCCCGACAGTTCCAACAATCGATACTAATACGTCATTTTGTTTCATGTGAGAACGTTTTAGAGTTGAAAAAAATGAATCTGTAATAAAAACAGGATCCTCATTTTCAATAAAATAATACGATAGATCTTTTCCTCGTAGGTATCTAATTCCAGTTTCTACATATTGTTCAACCACAGTTAAGTGATTTCCATCAGATACATGCATTAGATCACTTAATTCAACGGTTTTTGTTTTGTTTAATATTGAATCAAATTTTATATATTGAGGTAAGAAATATTCTGCATCAATTCTTTTATCGTCAGAAAGTACCGATTCCTTAATAATGCTTATTTGGGGCATTTTATTTATTTATCCAAAAAGAAAGTTTTTCAGTTTTTGCAAATTTTTTGAATTCGCTTGCTATTTCATCAAGATCATGTTCAATTCTCGGATGTCCATGACTATCTAAGATTGTTTCATGTCTTTGATCTTTTAAGAAAACATATTCTCCAGAACTATCTTTTCCTGTTTTGGTAGATTTAGCAAAAAATATTGGATAGTTTTCTTTTTTGGGGCATAGTTTTTCATTCCATTTTTGCACGAATAAAATAGATGTTTTTGTTCCTGTATGTGGTTTGAATGTATTATCATCAAGACTAACTACTGCTAAAATTCTTCCTTGTTTCATAATGAATTCACGAATAAATCCTTCATTTGTATTGTTGAATTTTCCCTGAGGCAAAACAATAGCCATTCTTCCACCATCTTTTAACAAATTGAACGCCTTTTCTAAAAAGAGAGTATCTCGATTAACTTTTGATAATTGTTTTCCCTTTTTTTGTGCTAACTCAAATTCACGAAGAATGTGCTTTTCAGAAACATCTCCTGCAAATGGTGGGTTTGTTAATAGAACGTCAAAATCAAAATATCTGAATAATTTTTGATTTTCCTCATCGAGTTTTTGGTTCTTAGGAAATCGCCGAAGGAATGGTCTTAATGCAGAACGGACTTCATCATTCCATGATGAACTATCTAAACTATTTGCTCTATAGACATTCGTTTTCCCATCTCCAGCAATCAAATTAAGTGCCTTTGCTACCTTGATCGCTCTTACATCAAAATCAATTCCAAAAACATTATTCTGAGCAAATTCTCGTGCATGTTCTGGCAGTCTTTGATTAGTAAACTGTTGCCCTGCTATATGAAAAATTGAATGCACAGTAAAACCACAAGAGCCGGCAGCTGGGTCAATAACATATTCATCTTCTTGTGGATTCAACATGGCTATTGCCATGTCTATAACATGACGTGGTGTAAAATACTGCCCCTTTGAACCTTTTGCCACTTGAGTAACAAGATACTCAAACGCTTCATCGATGACATAAAGATTAGAATTGAATAATTTAATATCTTGCAGAAATGAAACACATGTTTCCAGATGAGTTGACGTTAACTCGATTTTATCTAAATCACCAAATACACCCTTCCATTTGTTTTTGGCTTCATTAAATAATCCATTTATTTTTTCATAAAGTTCGGATTTACTTTCTCCATAGATTCTAAAATTAATTCTTTCTTTTCGAGTTCTGATGTTGGTTGCAGCCCATTCATCATAAAGTTTTGCATATATTAATTTAAAAATTTCTTCAAATGAATCTGCACCCGAATTAGCAAGTACAAGATCTTCCAATGTAGTTATTATATCTCTTAATGATTTTTTTTCTGTGAGTAATTTATTTTCATTAGTTAGTTTTTCAATAGTCCAAGGTTCAGTAATTAATTGTTCTAAGGTTTGATCAGATGAAGGTATATCCGAAATACTGATAAAATTATTGGGTTTTTCCCTATGCCAAACTTCAATCTGTTCTCCGTTTGTCCACACTCCTATAGGAGAACCTTCTGCATTACAATATGATTTTAATTGTTCTTCTCCGTCTTTCCGTTTTGGTTTTTTGATTTCAACTATAATATATGGTTCATTGCTTTTCGAATCGGATCATTAACTACCAACTTCCCCATTTTATATTCAATGAATTTTAAACAAGCATTAGTCCAACCATGAAACCTATGTGTATAAGCTTGATAACTTAATGTAGGTTTGGAAGACTGCCATTCTATTCTTGAAGGTCTGTGTCCTAGTTTTTTCCAAATTCTTTCCATTTCATCAAAAAGTTGTTTGTTAGAGTAAATACGATTAGGTGGCTCTTTTCGTGAAACAAGTTCTAATCCTCTTTCTTTTAGTTGCAATCTCAAAAAAGAAAGGGCGTTCTTCCAACTACCAAATTCTCTTACAACTGTGCTTACAC
>JBBDOC010000033.1:0-5434 GCA_040877295.1 Nitrosopumilaceae archaeon | reverse complement strand
CAAGTGTAAAAAAAGCACCTGACTGGTGTAACAAAGCTCGAGTCACCAATTAATAAAGTAAAGTACGGTACCATACCGTATCATGAAAGCAAGACTTACCTACATTCCAATAGAAGTAGCCGATCAGTTTGAGGATTTTATAATAAAAAGAGACGAACAGGTACTAGATGCAATAAAGGCTAGAACCCGTGACTATAGCACATTGTCTCTTCTAAAGTTACTATATCAAGTTCGAAGCACACCTATGACATTTTCTGATCTTTACTCAAAGTCAAAGATTAGGATGAAAAGATCGTTTCTTAACTATCTGCATCTGTGTGTTGACTATAATTTTGTAAGAAAGGAAGCTGTTGGACCAAACGTCATCTATTCTATTACAGATAAAGGAAGAGTTATGCTAAACTTGTTTATTCAGAAAAGTAATTAGGCGTACAAATTTGACGTAATTGGTGTCAAGTAACAGTTTTCCTGAAGCCGAAGTTTACCAAATAAAAAAACCAAGATACAACAGCCCCATAGTTTTTGCAGGATTTGTTGGTGCAGGTCTTGCAGGCTCGCTAGCTGTTGGGTATATCATTGAAAAGTTGCGCATGGAAGAAATCGGGTATATGAGATCAAAACATCTACCACCATCAACTGTTTTTATTCAAGGCAGGCTAAGACACCCGTTTAGATTTTATGCAAATAAAAAAGGTACAATTTGCGCAATAATTTGCGAGATTACACTAAGAATGGAAGGTCTGTATAACATTGTCTCTGCAATACTTGATTGGACTGAAAAAAATGGCTCAAATGAAATAGTAATACTTGATGGGGTTGCAAGCGATAAAGAACATGACAACAAAGTGTTTTGTGCAGCAGAAGAAGATCTATGTAGAGTAATGGCAGACAAGGGCATCAATATGATTCCTCGAGGTTTTATTACTGGAATGCCTGGGGGTTTGCTTAACGAATGCTTGCTAAGAAAAATTAAAGGCGTAGCATTACTAGTACGTGCAGATCAAAAAATGCCAGATCCTCTTGCAGCCGCTACGCTAGTTGATGCGGTAAATAGAGCGTATGGAACAAAAATAGACACAATAGATCTTGTTAAAGAAAAAGAGAAAATTGGAGCTGATTTTAAAGAGCTTTCAGAAAGCTATACCGAACACAGAAAAACACTTTCTGGCATGTATATGTAGATTGAATTATCCAAATTCTTTTATTGAAAACAATTAAGCATCAATTTATGACACTAACATACAAACAAGCAGGCGTAAATGTTCAAAATATTAAAAAAAGTCAAAAAGAAATTGGCCGAATTATCGCATCAACGCATAATCTGCAAAAAAATGTAAAGGTAAAACATGGGTTTGGTCATTATGCAGGAATTGTTACCGTTTCTGATAAGGTAACGCTGGCAATGCATACTGACGGTGTTGGAACAAAGGTATTGATTGCAAACATGATGAAAAAATATGATACTATAGGAATAGACTGTATCGCTATGAATGTAAATGACATAATTTGTGTTGGCGCAACGCCGATTTCCTTTGTTGATTATATTGCAGCTAACAAAAATGACAAAAAAATATTCGCTCAGATTGCAAAAGGACTAGTAAAAGGTGCAAGATTAGCACAAGTTCCAATTGTTGGCGGAGAAACAGCAATTATGCCTGATTTATTTTCTGGAAAGGACTTTTCTTTTGATCTGTCTGGAATGGTAGTTGGCATGTTGCCAAAAAGAAAACCAGTATTAGGAAATTCAATAACTAGAGACGATGTTATAATTGGCATAAAAAGTAGTGGTCTTCACTCAAATGGTTATTCATTGGCAAGAAAGGTTTTGCTTTCAAAATATTCAATAAAAGACAAGATAAGAGGAATCGGCAGGCTTGGAAATGCGCTTTTAACTCCAACTCAAATTTATGTAAAACCAGTTTTAGAAATACTCAGAAAATGCAATGTACATGGCCTTGCTCACATAACTGGCGGCTCTTTTACAAAACTCCTTAGACTAAAAAAAATAGGCTATGATCTTTTCAACATGCCTCAAGTGCCACCCATAATGCAGCTAATCGAAGATAAAGGAGTAAAAAGCGATGAAATGTACAAGACGTTTAACATGGGAGTAGGATTTTGTATAATCGCACCAAAAAACGAAGCCAATAAAATCAATTCAATCATGAAAAAATACGGGCTTCAAAGCCAGGAAATTGGAAAAATCACAAACAAGACAGGGGTTTTTGTAAACTCTAAAAAAATTGCATAATCAAATAGACCTCTTTGATATTATTTTTAGCTAATAATTACCTTATATGACTACTTTTAAGACCTAAGGGGAGTTAATTTGGCAGCAGAAACTCAGTTTATTCAAACCATAATTGGTGTTGGAATCTTGCTTGTAGCGGCAAAGCTGTTTGCTGAGCTTTTTCTAAGATTAAAACTTCCCATCGTTCTTGGCGAATTATTAGCTGGAATGATCGTAGGCCCCTTTGCTTTGGGACATCTTCTTGTCTTTAATGGAGAGCCTTTACTCAAACTAAATGATGAGATTAAGGTTCTAGGTGAAATTGGTGCAATTGTAATTTTGTTTATGGCTGGCCTTGAGATGACTCCAAAAGAGTTTCTTAAAGGAGGAAAGGCCTCTTTTACAGTGGGAACAGCGGGGGTTATAGTTCCATTTTTTGCAGGATTGGTAGTTTTCCAGTTTTTTGGATTTGATGTATTTCAATCTATGTTAATTGCAACTGCGTTAACTGCTACAAGTATTGCAATATCAGTTCAGGTACTGTCAGAATTTGGCAAGTTAAAATCTCCAGAAGCCAGATTGATAATTGGGGCTGCCATAGTAGACGATATTCTTGCAATTGCTGTTTTATCTGTAGTGACCTCGTTTACAGGTAGTGTAGATCAAATTGACGTTGTTGACATTATAATAACCATCTTACAGGTACTAGGATTTTTTGCGGTTATGTTAATAGTTTCAGTATTAGTTATCCCCAAAGTAGTAACACCCAATCTATGGAAAGCAAAGGGAAGTGTTGAAGGAATTGCAACTGCTGCATTTTTTGGGGCTGCGGCTCTTGCTGGCTCTATAGGCCTTTCCCCAATAGTTGGTGCGTTTGCAGTTGGAATGGCGCTTTCTACAACAAAGGTATTTGAGAAAGTAGATGTGTTTACACACAAAATTGGTCTAATCTTTGCACCATTGTTCTTTGCTATAATCGGTGCACATGTTGATTTTAGAGGTATAGATCTAGAAATTCTAATGCTCAGCGGCATAATTATTGGAATTGCGATAGTTACAAAATTAGCTGGTTGTGGCCTTCCTGCTTGGATGTTTCTAAAAAGCAGATCCCAGGGAATGAAAGTTGGAATAGGAATGATATCAAGAGGCGAGGTCGGACTCATTGTTGCTGGCGTTGGGTTGTCATCTGGAGTTTTAGCATCAAATGTTTATTCAACAATAGTATTGATGGTTGCAGCTACTACCATAATTACTCCCATATGGCTAAAAATGGAGTATAGAAAAGAGATAAACCGCGAAGGTAGCCAACCACAAAAGTCTGAAAACTAAAAACGAATACAATTTATTTAATTTGTGTCTGAAATTACATTACAAAAATGACAGAAAATAATTCTACATTCTCAACAGCATGTGCTGAAATTTCGCAAAATCTCTTATTAGTACAGGTACCAACAAAAAAGAAGGTAAAATCAGAAATCAAAAAGATTTGCACAAAATACTCACTTGAAAGGATTCCAAGAAATTATGAAATACTTTCAACAGTTACTGGAGGAGAATTTATGAAATTACAAAATGTTTTGTTAAAAAAACCTGTCAAGACAGCATCAGGTGTTGCAGTTATTGCATTAATGCCAAAGCCGTATGCATGTCCGCATGGTAGATGTACGTACTGTCCTGGGGGCATCGAGTTCAATACACCAAACAGCTATACAGGTAAAGAGCCCTTAGCCATAAGTGCTATTGAGAGCCAATACGATCCAAAAAAGCAGATACTGACAAAACTTGAAAAATTATTGGTTTATGGTCATGATGCAACAAAGCTAGAGCTTGTAATTGTTGGTGGAACATTTCCTTTTATGCCAATACAGTATCAAGAAAATTTCATAAAATCTTGTTATGATGCATTAAATGGTTTTAATTCTGCGACATTAGAAGATGCAAAGAAAAATAACGAGCATGCCACAATTCGAAATGTAGGATTTACAGTTGAAACAAAGCCTGACTATTGCAAAAAAGAGCATGTTGATACAATGCTAGAGTTTGGAATTACTAGAGTTGAGATTGGCGTACAAAGCTTGCATGAAAGTGTTTACAAAATTGTAAACCGCGGACATGACCTAAATGATGTAATAGAATCATTTCAGATTGCTAAAGACGCAGGCTACAAAATAGTTGCCCACATGATGCCTGGTTTGCCAACCATGACGCCATGTGATGATATTTCCGATTTTATGATGCTTTTTTCGGATTCACGCTTCAAACCAGACATGTTAAAGATCTATCCTTCACTAGTATTGCAAAATACTCCACTTTACAATGACTATCTTGAAGGAAAATACAAACCGTATTCAGATGAAGAGCTTGTTACGGTATTAACTGAAATCAAAAAGAATGTTCCACGTTGGGTAAGAATAATGCGTGTTCAGCGTGAAATATCGCAAGAAGAGATTATGGCAGGACAAAAACTTGGCAACTTACGCCAGATCGTGCATAAAAATTTGCAAAAGCAAAATCTCAGCTGCAAATGTATTAGATGCAGAGAGGCTGGACTGTCAGAAACAGCTGTTACATTTAATGATCTAAGATTAAATCGTGAAAACTATGCCTCCTCAGGAGGTAACGAGGTTTTTCTTTCCTTTGATGATTCAGATGACAGGATCTATGGCTTTGTGCGATTACGCCATCCAAGCAATGATGCTCATAGAAAGGAAATAACAGACAAGACGTGCATCGTACGTGAGCTTCATGTATATGGAAAATCGCTAAAAATAGGAAAACATGAAAAAGACAGTATTCAGCACTCGGGTCTGGGAAAAAAATTGATGAGTGAGGCAGAAAAAATATCAAAAGAAGAGTTTGGTGCAAATAGGATCCTAGTCATAAGTGCAGTTGGCACGCGAGAGTATTATCAAAAGTTGGGCTATTTCCTCCTTGGCCCCTACATGGCAAAGGAACTGTGAGGAAAGTAAATGTCAAAACAAGAGATTATTGGAAAGGGCACTTGGATAGACAAGCTTGCATGGGAGCTAGTTGAAAGAGAAAAAGAACTTGGAAGAAACACAAAGTTACTAAAAGTTGAGAGTGGTCTTGGTGCATCAGGCATACCACATATTGGTAGTTTGGGCGATGCCGTACGTGCCTATGGGGTAAAGCTCGCGCTTGAAAATTTTGGTCTCAAGTCAGAGCTTGTCGCATATTCTGATG
>JBBDOC010000032.1:0-29327 GCA_040877295.1 Nitrosopumilaceae archaeon | reverse complement strand
TCAAGTTCTCTGTGACGAAAAGCTTGACAAAGTTGCAAAAGTAACAGAATTAATTGGTCCTGTTGCAAAACCATACGCATCAGCAATTCCGTTAACTAACAACATCAAGAAATACGTTGGCAAGAAAATTTTCGCACTTGCATCTGCCCCTGCAAATTATAAAAAATTCAGGAGAAATAGAAAGTGAATACATTAGAAATACAAACAAGCTGTCCTGAATGCAAATCATCGCTTATTGATGACGTTCAGAGTGGCGAAATAATTTGTTCTACATGCGGCATTGTCGTAGCAGAACAAATGGCAGACTATGGTCCAGAGACAAGAAGTACAAATCTTGAAGACAAAATGCGATTAGCTAGAGCGACAGGTCAAACTACCTATTCTCAACACGACCTTGGAATAACAACAGAGATTTCTATTAGTACCAAAGACTTTAGTGGAAAAACTATCAGCTCCCAAGTAGCAAACCAAATGTACAACCTAAGAAAATGGCAACAAAGAGTACGGGTTTCATCACCTCGAGAAAGGAGGCTCTCAAATGTTTTATCAAGAATTGGTGAAGCATGTGAGAATGTTTCTCTTCCAAAAAACGTGCTTGAGACAGCATCTATGATCTATAGAAATCTAGATGGAAAAGTTGAGGTAAAGGGAAAATCGGTAACAAGCATCTCGGCAGCAACAGTATACATGGCATGCAAACAATGCAATGTAGTAAGATCCCTTGAGGAGATCTGCAAAGGCGTATGCCAACCAAAGGATGTAAAGGCAAAGACAAAACTTGCCGCACGTTACTACAGAACTTTGGTAATGGAGCTTGGTACAGATACTGCACCGGTACTGACAATGGACAAGTACATCTCAAAAATCGCTAACTTGACAAAAACAGATGTACGAGTAGAAAGACTAGCTTTAGAAATTGCACAAAAAACAAAAAACAATAATCTTGCAGATGGAAAGGCACCAAACGGTATTGCAGCAGCGTATTTGTATGTAGCATCAATTCTGCTAGGTCAAAGCGTTCTTCAACGTGATGTATCAAGTGTTGCAGGCGTTACAGAGGTCACAATACGAAACAGGTGTAAAGAGATCCTAGCAAGCTACAGACTGAAGGTAACTTTAAGACCATTACTTGCCAAAAACTAATCCCCTTTTTTCCTTTTTTGCTTAGATGTTCTAAAAAATTAGAATGAGCATGCTTAGGATTAGCTAAAATTCGTCGGGGTTATATTGGAGAAAAGGCCTCAAGTGCACGTATGACCGTTTTAGAAATCAAGGACCTTCACGTTCAAAGAGAAGGGAAAATGATACTAAAAGGAGTAAATTTGAAGACTGGACCTGGCGAGGTTCATGCTATAATGGGTCCAAATGGATCAGGCAAAAGCACACTTGCATACACACTGCTTGCTCACCCAAAATATGAGGTTATAAAAGGTGACATTTTACTTGACGGACAAAGCATTTTAAAACTTTCAACAGATGAAAGATCAAAGCGAGGTCTTTTTTTAGGATTTCAGTATCCAACTGAAGTTTCTGGAGTTGGTTACTCACATTTTCTTAGAACAGCTTACAACGCATTAAGTAAATCACTTCAAGGGAGCAACAGGGAAGTTTTCATTACAGTAAGAGAATTTCAGAAATATCTCAAAGACAATTTGCACAAAGTTGGATTACAAGATGATTTTCTAACAAGATATCTTAACGAAGGATTCTCTGGTGGAGAAAAGAAAAGATCCGAAGTCTTGCAGATGGCCGTACTGAAACCAACAATATCAATATTAGATGAACCCGATTCTGGTCTTGACATTGATGCTGTTCAATCTGTTGCAAAAGCAATTAGCGAGGTTTCAGATAAAGATTCTACAATAATTGTTATTACTCATTATGCAAGAATTTTAAAATATCTCAAAAAGTTAGATTATGTTCATGTTTTTGCACAAGGCAGGGTTATCAAAAGTGGAAATGCTTCCTTGGCAGATGAATTAGAACAAAAAGGCTATGAGTGGGTTTTAGAAAGCCAGTAACCAGATAATTCAAAAACAGGATTTTATTATTATAAGGCATCAAGATTCAAGCTAATATTATGAGTAATGATGCCAAAAAATATCAAGACGAATTACAAAACATATTAAAAAAAGCACAAAATGCAATGCAAGAACTTAAGGATAGTGTTGGACAAGAGATGAAAGTAATGGAAAATGAACTGCAATCTAATTTGAATGAGAAAAAAATGTTTTTTAGCTTCGCATTTTTCAAAATAGACCCAAAATGGAGATGGATGGCCGATTTAGCAAAAGAGGAGTCTGCAAAAGAGGTTGAAAATGTCATTAAAAAGTCCAATGCAAAATTTAGATCATATTCAACATTGGGACTGCGTGACGATGCTGAATTCCTGCTTTGGTTTGCCTCTGAATCTCTTGAAGAAATACAAGATGTTGTTTCAAAAATCTACCTTACTGTATTTGGGAAATACATCTATCCAACACATATTTACCTATCAAACACTAGACCATCAATTTATGCAAAAGGATCAAAGGGTCATGGATGGCTTGCAGGAGAAGAACAAAAAAAATACGTCATAGTATATCCGTTTATCAAAACACGAGAATGGTATTTACTTTCTGTCCAAGAAAGACAGCAGATGATGGACGAACACATTCAAATTGGCAAGAAATATCCACAGGTTATTCTCAATACAACGTATTCTTTTGGAATTCATGATGAAGATTTTATGTTAGCATTTGAAACAGATGATCTACATGCGTTTCAAAATCTAATTATGGAGCTAAGAGAGACCAAAGTTTCTCTGTATATCAAAGTCGATACACCAATGATTGTTGGTGTTAAAAAGGATATTATTCCTCTAATAGCTAGTCTTGGATAAATATGAGTGCGTTAAAGGAATGGGCTACCATAGTTAAAGCACTAGAAGGTGGAGACCAGACAGTTATTTTACGAAAAGGCGGAATCTTAGAAGCAGATTCTGGATTTAAAATTGAATCAAAAAAATTTCTTTTGTTTCCAACATTTGAACACCAAGATCAAAAGCATATCAAACCACAATACCAAAAATATCTTGATGAAGTAAGAAAAAATCCGCCAAGAGAGGGTCATAATAAAATTACATCGTATGCTGAAGTTCTAGCTGATGTAGATATAGATTCAAAAGAAAAAATCAACACCTTAGGTTCCTTTCATATCTGGAGTAATTCGTACGTCAAAACACGTGTTGATTGGATGCCAGACAAGCCAATAAAGGCAGTATTTCTGAAGGTTTTTAGAATTCCAGAACTTGAAATTCCAATAAAATCTGAATATCATGGTTGCAAATCTTGGATAGACATAAATGCAAACATTTCTTCTGGAAAAGCTGTTTTGAGTGATTCTGTTCTTGATTCAAAATTAAAAGAATTCAAGGAGATTGTAAATTGAAATACAAGACTTTGGGAAAAAGTGGAATCAAAGTATCTGAGATAGGCTTTGGGGCATGGACTATTGCCCTTGACTGGTGGGGTAAAAAAATCGAAGATGGTGAAGCAAAACGCATGCTAAAAAAAGCATATGACCTTGGCATAAACTTCTTTGAAACTGCAGACATGTATGGGAAAGGAAAAAGTGAGAAGCTAATTGGCGATGTCTTTAAAGAAATGCGAGACGAGATAGTAATTTCTACAAAATATGGTTATGATTTTGAAAATGTTGAACAAATTGGCCACAAAGAGCTACCGCAAAGATTTGATTCTGCTTTTACAGAAAATGCACTTAAAAATAGTCTAAATCGACTTCAGACAGACCATATCGATGTTTATGGTTTGCACAACCCAAAATTAAATCATATAAGAGATGACAAAATTTTTCAAACGTTAGATCAGAAGATTAAAGAAGAAAAGATCAAAACATATCAGGTCGCTTTAGGACCTGCCATAGGATGGACACATGAAGGCCTTGAAGCAATGAATAGAAAAAATGTTTCAGCAGTTCAAACAGTGTACAATATTTTAGAGCAGACCCCAGGAAACGAGCTTATAGAAAATGGGGGACGAAAAAATGTTGGGATACTAGTTCGAGTACCTGATGCCTCAGGAATTCTTACAGGAAAAGTCAAAGCAGACACTAAAATTGATGAAAAGGATCACCGTTCTGTTAGAAAAGGTGAGTGGATAAAAGATTCATTGAAAAAAGTTGATCAGTTAAGACCAATAGCTGAACGGAGTGATTTGACTATAACAGAGCTTGCAATCAAGTTTATTCTTTCAAAAAATGCAGTATCTTCTGTATTTCCTACTGTAGTTAGTATAGATGAGATTGAAAGCTTTGCTGCAATGTCTGATGGAAGATATCTTAACTCCTCAGATATGAAAGAGATTAATGATTTGTATTCAAGCTGGCCTCCTTATGAGATAAAGGCAACAATACAAAATTAAATCGGATTTAGATTTTTAAAGAGTAAACATAGTTCTATGAAAATATTCTAACAATATGTTTTATCCATAAAAAATATGCAGACATGTTAAGTATCCTATTTTCTTTCTACGAGTTAATGAATCAACAAAAAATCACAACTATTGCATCAGCTATTGCAATTGTAGTTGCAGTTGCGATGATATTTGGTGCAAATCAAAGCAGTGTGATTGCTGAAGAAAAAAAGGAATACGAAATGGCAAACGGCGTTAAAGTCAGTGCTATCTTTCTATTTATGGATGGCACTGAACAAATCAGTTTCCAGCTTTTTGAACAAACAACTGGATTTGATCGTGAAAAACAAGCGCCACAATTTCAACTTGTAGGTGCGATTAGTAACGACAGGCCACTTCTCTACAAGGCTGCAGATATAACATATCTAAGAGGCAAGAGTGATCACAAACAAGAGCAAGCTCATTTTGATGTAGATGTGATCCTTGAAAATGGAATGGTTTTAAGAAAATTCCATTATGAGGATTGTCGGGTAACAGACTATAAAGTAAAAACCGAATTTGATAAGGATAAGCCATGGGTATACAAGGGTGGTTTTGCCATATTAGATGATTTCAAGTTTACGTGCAATGGATACGCACCAGTAAATACACTACTTGAGTACAAAATGAACAATGGTGAAAAGGCACACACTGAATCAACACTAGACTTGAAACAAAAACCTGATTATACAACACATCCAAAGTTCCAAAACTAAACTTTTCTTTTTTATTTTTAAGCAGGTATTGTTTCTTCTAGATTAAATTCGTGCTCAACAAAATATTCAACGCGTGTTTTCTTAAACTCTCGTGCACTAAATAGAATTCTGTATTCTGGAACGTTAATCTGTTTTTGTATTACCTTTGCTACATCTTTTGCCTCGTCTTCTGTTTTGCAGTGTATCATTGAAAATACGTTATATGGCCAGTCTTTGTAAACTGGTCTCTGATAGCAGTGGCTTACTTGCGGAAACGCACCTAATTTCTCACCTACTTCAGATATTCTTTCTTCGGGAACTTTCCATACAATCATGCCATTTGCAACAAATCCGACATCTCTATGTCTTAGAATAGCTGCAAATCTTCGCATCACTCCGATTTCTTCATAATATTTCATTTTTTCAAATAATTGTTCTTCTGAAACTCCAAATTTTTGTGCAGGTTGTAGAAACGGCCTATCAACGATTTCCAAATCCTTTTGTAATTCACGTATGAATTCTTTGTCCTCTTCTGTTGGTACAAATTTTACATCTTGAATTTTTTTCTTTTCTTCAGTTGGTTTTACATCATGTTTTTTTTCATCTACCATGTCAAGCTTTACTCCAATCTTGAATAGTTTGATTGTTGGAAGCATCCTAATTTTTTTAATGCCAGGAAGTTTTGCAAATTTATCAACTTCAGTTTTAAGATCAGAGCCTGGTGGAACTGCTAATGTAAACCACAAGTTAAATTCATGATTTCTTTCATAGTTATGACTTACACCTGGATGTTGATTGATTTGTTTTGCGACAAACTCTAGCTTGTCTTTTTCAATCTCCATTGCTACAAGCGAGCTTTTGTATCCAAGCCTTCGAGTATCAAAAATTGCGCTTAATTGTCGTAAAACTCCCGTTTTTTTAAGATGTGTTAATCGTTGTTTTACTATATCTGGAGTCGTACCAAATTTTTTTGCAATCATATGAAAGGGTTGAGAAACTAGTGGGAATGTCCATTGTATCTCGTTTAGTATTTCTTTGTCAAGATTATCCATTTCCATTTTCAATGCAATAACATTTTTCTTTGTAATTAAAAATGTAACGTGACTTTTTGAATCTATAAATAGAATAAAACGATCCCGATTGAATCTTATCCTTTAATTTAGGACGCAAAAGATTTGTTATAGTCTGTTGTCTCTTCCGTACAAATTTTTGTGGTCATCAAGGTCTATTAACTGAATTACTTTTTCAGTCACGAAAACTCGGTACACCAAACTGTGTGATTTTGTGATATGTATGGCATAACAATATCGATATTTTCCATGCTTTAACTCTCCAATTTGTCTAGGATCATTTGATGAAGCTAAATCTCTGATTGCTCGCTTAAATCCATCAATTATTGCTTTGTCTGATTTGAATTTCCTTAGTTTTCTATCTATGTAAAACGTGTCAGTATCTATGTGCCACAATCTTATTCAGAAAGAACTTCATCAACATGCTTCAGATACTCATCAGCATTCTTGTATCTGGTCATCGTTACCTTGCCTGAATCTATGTCTTCTAGAATCTTTTCAACCTTGGGGCTTATCTGAGCTTTTGTTTCTTTTGTGTGAGCCTTCTGCATATTGTATCTATCACAGATGAGCTTTATAATATCTTGTATACCAAGAATACAGCAAAACCACTATCACAGAACTATCTAGTTACATTTTTTCTTGAATTGTGCAGTAGCTAGGTAAATTTTTCAGTAAAAACTGATGCTAGTTTCATAAACTGGTATAATATTTTAAATATAATTCAAAAGCTCGCTGATCGTTGATTGTTGACCTAAACTTAAAGGGAAATTTAGTCATTGTTGTAGGTGGCGGTGAAGAAGGTCTAAAAAAAGTCAATTCGCTATTGACTCAGGATTGCAAGATACTAGTTGTCAGCGATAAGATAAACACTCAACTTGCAAATTATATTAAAAAAAAGAAAATACGGTTTAAAAAAATAAAATTAGAAGATGCGAACTTTCTTTCAAAATACAAGCCGTTTCTTGTCATGGCAGCAACAGATGACAGAGCGCTGAATAGAAAAATCGTGCAAAAAGCAAAGAAGATGCGTTGTTATGTGTATGCCGCAGATGATCCTGAGGTCAGTGATTTTGCTCACCCCTCTGTCATCAACATAGAGGATACGGTGCAGATAGCAATTTCTACAGGTGGGAAAAGTCCTGCAATGGCAAGAAAGATAAAATTACAGGCAGAAAAGGTTTTTAAAAAAATCATAAAAAAAGAAGACATTTACCAAATAAGACTACAGCAGATAGCAAGAGCCACAGCTAAAAACAAAATATCTACGCCGATGGAGCGAAAAAAGTTCCTCTATTCTATTTTAAATGATAATCAGATTAAACAATTAATAAAAGACAACAACCTCAAAAAAGCACAGAAGCGAGCAATGGTAATGCTGATGGAGTGGAAATGACAAAAAAGGTGATAAATGCACGAATAACTTATCACAGGTCGCCTGTTCATGTATTAGAAAGGTTTACCTTCAAAGATCTTGATACAGCCTACTCTTCTTTTAAAAAACATTCAGGACTAAACGAGTGTGTCATTGTACAGACCTGCAACCGCATAGAGGTTTTTGGCATTTCGGAAGATGTTAACATTTCTAAAATTAAAAAAACTTGGGCGTCTTTAGCTGGTCTTGAAGAAACTGCATTTAAGGAAAATCTTGAATTGTGTGAAGATGCTGATGCGTTTCATCATTTGCTTACACTAACATCGGGTCTTGATTCAATGGTTGTTGGAGAAGAGCAGATACTAGGACAGATAAAAAACTCGATAACTTCTGCAAGGCAGATTAAAGCCTCAGGGGATCATCTCAACACATTATTTGATAAAGCTGTCAGAATAGGCACCAGGATTAGAAATTCTACGGGAATTAGCCAAGGCGGCATTTCCATTGGCTCTATGGCTGTAAAACTAGTAGAAGAAAATATTGATGATCTAAAATCAAAAAGTATTTTATTGATTGGAACTGGAGAGTCTGCTACACTTGTTGCAAAGTCACTTAAGAAAAGAGGATACAGGTTTTTTGTATCAAGTAGAACAGTAGAAAGATCAAAGGCCTTTGCAGAAACTGTAGGTGGTATTTCGCTAGGATTTGAACAAGTGCTATCAGAGTTTTACAAATATGATGTAATTTTTGTGGCTACATCTGCTCCATACTTTCTTGTAACATTTGATAGAATTGCAAGTGCAATAACACAGAATAAAAAAGGAATTATGATACTTGACTTGTCAAATCCAAGAACAGTTGATGAAAAGGTGGCAACCATTGCAGGCATAAAGCTGATGAATCTTGATCAAATTGCAGAGATGGTTGATAAAAACATGAGAAGCAGAAAAGGCAAGGTATCAACCGTTGAGAATATAATTAGTGAGGAATTACCAGTGATAGAGGCATCAATGAAAAGACTGGATGCAGAGCCATTGGTAAAAGAAGTGTTCAAAAATATAGATTCGCAAAGGGTAAAGGAATTGCAAAAAGCACTTCAAATGTTAGGCGAAACAGATGAGGATAAAATAAAGATCATAGATGAGCTAACAAAGGCGGTAGTTGAAAGCATTGTTTCTGCACCAATGAACAATCTCAGAAGGGCTTCAGAACATGGTGATCCTGATTTGCTTGAAGCTGCTACAAAACTTTTTGATTATAAAAAAAAGGAATAGTCCAACATACTCAAACATAGTTAGACTAGGATTATATTGCTAACAAAGGAATTTTTGCGCATGTCATTTTTCCCATCAAGACGTCTTCGAAGATTGAGAAAAAATGAGAAAATACGAGACCTAGTTCAGGAGATACGACTCTCACCAAAGGATCTTATTTGCCCAATTTTTGTCCAAGAAGACTTGAAAAAACGAACTGTAGTTGAATCAATGTCAGACATAGAAAGACTCCCACTAAATGAGGTTGTAAAGGAAGTAGAATCCATTGTAGATTTGAAAATACCTGCTGTGATGTTATTTGGAATTCCTGCAGCAAAAAATGATGAAGGAACGTCAGCTTTTTCTGATAAAGGCATAGTTCAAAAGACAATATCAGAAATTAGGAAGAATTTTGGCGAAAAAATTGTGATTATGGCAGATGTTTGCCTCTGCCAATATACGTCATCAGGACACTGTGGTTTGGTTAAAGAAAACAAGATTGACAATGATTCAAGCATAGCAACACTTGCAAAAATTGCGGTAAGCCAAGCACAAGCAGGCGTAGATGTTGTTTCTCCTTCTGCAATGATGGATGGCCAAGTTTTTGCCATACGACAAAGTCTTGATGATGCAGGTTTTTCTGATGTTGCGATCATGTCACACTCTGCAAAACATAGATCTGCGTTTTATTCGCCATTTCGCGACATGGCTGACTGTGCCCCAAAGTTTGGAGACAGAAGAACATACCAGGTTCCGTTTACTAATCCAAGAGAGTCTATGCGAGAAGTTGAGATGGATGTCAATGAAGGAGTCGACATTGTCATGATAAAGCCAGCATTAGCATATCTTGACTTGATTGCAGAAACAAAAAAACGATTCAACATTCCAGTATCAGCATATAGCGTATCAGGCGAATATGCGCTTGTAAAAGGAGCTGCAAAACAAGGATGGATAAATGAAAATGATGTTATTTCAGAAATCCTCTATTCTATAAAAAGGGCAGGAGCAGACATGATTGTAACGTATTTTGCAAAAGCTGGTGCAAAAATTTTGCAAGATTAACCTATGAGAAATGATCAACGGTTTGAAATCGAACGTGCCTTGGATTTATTGCCTCATATAGTAGGGGCAAGCTGGGCAGTGCTTTGGTTTCGCCTAAATTCCATAAAAAGACCCCCAAGACAGGAGTTTAGAAAAAAAGTAATTGAATATTTCAATCTGTTAAATCCGCTTTTTGATACATACCCACAGTCAAGTAATTTTTCTGAACTGGTTAGTTACATAAAAAAACGAAAAGATGAGGAAATTGAAAAAATAATTCAAGGGAAAAATCTTGAAGTTGAAAAACGATATGATAGATATGTTGACTATGGTTAGATTTCCCTTTTCAAATCGTTAAGATAGTTCCTAATTACTCTAGTTCTTTTTTTGGCCTCAATTTTGGCGAATTTTGTGTTCATTAATCTTTCTAAAATCAAGAGTTTTCTGAAAAAATGATCGTGTCCATTTTTTATCATCTGGATTTCGTTTTATACAAAATGGATCTAACTTGTTGTAAAATGATCTATTTTCATGGCCGCCAGCAGCAAATGCTCTTGCAATTCCTATTGCACCTATAGCATCAAGCCTGTCAGCATCTTGCAAAATTTTTCCCTCTATTGTTTTTGGTACTTTGTTTTTTGAAAAGCTATGATCCAAAATGGCATTACAAATTATTTGTATTTCGTTTTTTGAAAAATTGTGTTTTTTTAGAATTTTTTCTGCTAAAATTGAGCTTTTTTTAGATGATGTTTTTGATCTTTTATCAGATTTTGGAAAAGATACAATATCATGTAGCAAAGATGCACACAAGACAAGTTTTTGATTTACCTTTTCACTTTCACAAATCTTTTTTGCATTTCTATATACTCTCATTATGTGCTCAAAATCATGCGCTGCATCGTTTTTTGTAGTTAGTATTTCTACCTCTTTTTTTAAAAGTTCAAGAATTTTCAATTTTAGATTTTCCAAATCTTTGGTTTAATTAGCTTGAATTTTCGCTTTGTAATAAGCAAGTTCCAATTTATACAAGTAAAAAATATCACAGAGCCAATTCCTAGTCCATCTGCAAGTAAAATTCCAGTATATTTGTCTTCAAATAATTGCAAAAATGGTACTAAAACGACATTGCTAATTGAGATCATAATATAGTATGATATTACTCGTCCAAGCCAAAATCCAAGATAGAGTCCAAAACTTTTTGCCTTCATCATGCCATAAGCTACAAACAAGATGTTGTCTGGAAGCGGGGTTGCAGCAAAAACAAAAGATGCAATAAGATAGCCAAATCTTTTCTTGTTTAGAAAATTTCCAATTACGTCAAGATTGGATTGTTGCTCTTTTCCCATAAATCGCCTAAAAAAGCTGCTATAACGCTTCAAGAAAACCCTGCCTATTGTTGCGCCCGTTGCCCCTACCAAGGCAAGTGCTAAAGGATCAAAAGATGCATCAAGTGCGTGAAATGATGCTAGAATCATCCAAGTTGGGATCATCAATATTGGAACGGCGTTAATTCCAATCAGTAAAAAAAAGACACCAAAATATGAGAGCTCGCCTAGCATCTCAAGAATGTCAGTCATTGTTCATCATGGATTCGCCTTCTTTGCATGTAAATCCTTAGGTATGCGACAGTGTAAATAAAAGAAAAAAATTATCGATTAATCTAAAAAAAATTCAAGTTTATTGAAAAAACACAAATCTAATTCAAAAAAACTGACAATTTGTTCAATATCCTTAAATGCAAAATTGTTGTATGTATAGTAATGAGTGTCAAGGTTTGGCAATGTTATAGGTGCAACTTGACATTCAAAGATGAAGGACTAGCAAAGTTACATGAGGAGCTTTCACGACACTCTGTAAAGACGGTAAAAACAGTAGAAACCAAAGTTTGAAAATTATTTGCCAAAAATTGATTATTCCATTTAAGGTGCAGGAGGTGGGATTTGAACCCACGAACCCCTAAAGGAAAGGATTTCCTATTTATACAATCTTGAGTCCTTCTCGGTTGGCCGGGCTTCGATACCCCTGCAAAATTCATTCCAAAAACTGAATATATTAACTAGAAGCTAGGTTGAACAAAAATTTACATTACAAAAAACCAAATTCAAAAATTTTTATCTAAATTTTGGCATTTAAAAAAAGCTTTATAATAAACTCAGAAAGAGGTTCACTAAATGGTAACTGCAGAACAAGCAAAAAACATGAGAAGCGGTATTAACATAGAGGGAACCGTAGAACGAAAAGGCGAACCAAGAACAGTCAATATGAAATCTGGTGGAACCATTCAAGTTTGTGATGCATTCTTGATTGATGAAACCGGCGGAGAAATCAAGCTAACATTGTGGGGAGACGAAGTAGATCAAGTAAAAGATGGCTCTAAAGTAAAGATAGAAAATGGATATACAACTTCCTTTAAAGGCGAAGTGTCTCTGACTAAAGGAAAATACGGCAAACTCGAAATTATATCCTAAATATATTTAGATTTTGGGCCTCGCTTCCAGTCTACTAGTGAAAGTATTATACCAATTCCAAGGGCTATAACTCCTGCTATAACCATAATTCCAGAAACAGCAAGCGGGATGACTGTCTTCATAAAAGGCGAGTCAGGATTAGTCATGGCTTGCGAATTTTGAGGATCTTCTGAAAACATCATTATGACGGACAGAGGCCTTTCTGCATTATTTGTAACCGCAAAATTGTAAATGTCATTTTTTGGTATCATAAACATCTCAAATGCTATTGGCTCGTCTTGTTCGTGTTTGCCAAAATTGTCTCCAAAAATGTTTGTAGTCTCTATTGTTACGCTGTCTCCATCTTGAAAATTTGTGATTTGCAAGCCCCAAAGAAGAGGTACTTGTTCCTTAGTTGTGCTAAAAGAAAATGTATTTGATTCACCAGCAAAGATTTGAGTTTCTTCTGTAGTTTGTTCAAACATTCCTTCAAATACATCTGGAACTAAAATCTGGCCAGACAAGACAGAATTTGTTTCTAATAATGTAGATTGAGCAATCAAAAACGAAATTAGTAATAATCCTAATCCACTTGATGAAACTATTGGACCGCGTTTTTTCATTTTAGCTAATGTATTCTAGATTTTTACTGCTTGGTTGTGGCATGGCCATTTGCCCATAGCCTTCCCTTGATGCTTGTGATTCAATTGATTTTATGATCTTTTCAGTATCTTCTACTTTTTTGTCAAGCTCTGTCATATCTAATTTGATGTCAAGCATCTGTAATAGTACTTGCAAGACAGCTTTTGATGCTTTTGCATCAATTACATAACCCGAAGTCTCACCCAAAAGACAAATTCCTTTCATGTTAAACTTTTTTGCAACACCAATTATTATGCCATTCATGCCTGTAATGCTGCCTTTATCCATTCTCTGTACTTGATATTTTGAAAACTGCTGGATCAAATCTGGCGAGGTACTTGTTCCATAAACTTTTGGGGATTTTGAAAATGTTCCTGTAATGTATGCTGCCAATGTGTAGATTATATCGATGTGAAGTTTTTTACAAATGTTAATTATTTCCTCTGCAAGTAAATACTCAGATTGTGGCAAAACAGGTTGTGCATCTCCTGTAAGTATGACAAGATCATGTGATTCTGTTTTACAGTAATACATAGAGTTTTTTATCAGATCAACAGTTCCGTTTTGCTGTATGGTAACTTGAGGTGGAAACGAAGAAGAGTAAATATCTGCAAATTGCTTTCCTTGTAATTTGTCCACGATATAATCAACTGCAAGTTTTCCGACAAATCCACTGCCTGGCAATCCACACACAAGTTTTGGGTTTTTTAAGTCAGGTAGTGATGAAATTTCCACTAAGAATTTTTCATTAAATGACATTGAATATGTGAAAAATTAAACCGTATTAAAATCTTAGAGTGCTTATCTTTTTCTTCATTTTGTTTTTGACTTTTTTGTTTTCTTTCCTTTTCTTTTACGAGTTATTCTTCTTTTTGTTTTGGTCTTTTTTGTTACTTTTTTCCTCTTTGGTTTGCTTTTTGTTTTTTTGCGTTTAGGTTTACTTTTTCGTGACTTGGATAGAGTTTTGTTTATTTTTTCAAGTGTTGATTTGACTGCCTGTTCTCGTCTTTCTCTATTTTCAAGTTGTTTAGCTAATCGAGTCGCAGTTTTTTTCGTATTTTTTATCAGATTTACTAGTACAGGTTTTGCTTGGGCCTGTTTTCTAACTTGACTTGCAATTCTTGACTTTGAACTCTTGTACTCGTCAATGGCATCAGTTGTTTTTCTAGCCATTGCGTTTCGTTGCCTTATCTCTGCTGTTAGTTCATTGATCCTGTCTACTATTGTTTGAAGTCTTTCTTGAATTTGTTGTTTTTCTTCCTTTGAGTTGGCAAATTCTAGTTCTTGTTCGGTTTGCTCTTTTAGATCTTTTTCTTGTTTTAGACGCTCTTGTGCAACTGAGACTAGTCTCATTATGCTTTCTTGCTGTGCCGTACGTTGATTCAAGTGAAAGGAAACATCATCCAGTTTTTCATGAGTGTTTTCTAGTCTTCGCTGTAATGATGAAAGGCCAGAGGAGGTTTTACGAGAAAGTTTTTTGACTTGTTTAAATTTTTTTTCGCTTTGTTTTCTAAGCTTTGCTACTTCAATTTTCTTTTTTTGTAGCTTTGTAGCTAATCTTGCTAGTGAGGTCAATATTTATTGTGAAATGTTGTAGTTGATTAAGTTATACTAATAACTAGTATTTGACTTACCAGTTAAGAAATTTAAATTCGTATTTGAACAAAATGCTATGGAATTTCATCCCTCACAGATACCGGTTGTAAAGGTTTTTGATATCAAAGACGAAAAGGATGCTGAAGATGCTGTCGAAGAAATGATTAGAACGGGATTCTCAAATCAAAAAAAAGGCTACAAGGTTTTGTTTCCAAAAGATAATCAAGTAGCAAAAAGAATTGGGTACATAGTAACAACTGGAGTTAATTTTGGTTTGCGAAAAATAAACCAAGAACAAGATATAAGATACTGGACTTATCACCATGATAAAGAACATTATGCAATCGTTCTTATCAGCACAAAAGTCTATGATGAGCTAAATCTTTGATTCAAAAATTTTTCCTAGTTTTGCCTTTTTTATAACTACACCTGTAAGTAGAATCCCAAGTATAACCCCACCAATTACATCCATGGGAAAGTGTTGTAATACATAGATCCTACTAATTGACATTAAAATTGGATACAATAATAACAGATAACATCCACGTGGAAATTTTTGTGATAGTACAAATCCAAGAGCCATCCCAAAAACAGTAGCTCTGCTTGCATGTCCTGAAGGAAAGGAAGCATTTGCACCACCTTCACAAAAAAGTGCAAAGGTATCTTGTGTGGCTTCAATAAGAAAAGGATTTCCCAAAAAAGGAAGGTTTGGCCTGTCTCTATCAACTCCACACTTTATGTAGCCCGTAAGTAATGTGGTAAGAACTAGTAAAATCATAAGGACGACTCCAATTTTTCTTGTTTTTTTAATGATTGTTAGCACTCCTGCAAAGGCAAGCATGTAAAAAACATCACCTGCTTCTGTAACTGATTGCATAAAAAGATCAAGTGCTGGATTTCCAGCTATTGATTGAAAGAACAAAGCTGTAGACTCGTCAAATTGTTGAGTTGTTTTTGAATAAACAAGTAATGCCACAAGCAAAAATGACATAGCTAGAACAAAAAAAGGCCTGGAACGTATATCAAAAATCCATTTTTGCAACTAGACAAACCTCAATTGTGTCATTTTTAATTTTTTTCATCATACATTAGTTGTGTGAAATACTAGTGGAAAAACTAGTCGCAAAATGAATAATCAGATTAAGCGTCTGATCGACTAAAAGATTTTAACCGGAGCAAAAAAAGAAAGGACGTGAACATATTAACACTTGATGATTTTGATCTAAAAGACAAAACCGTTTTTCTCCGAGTAGATATGAACTGCCCTATTGATCCTGATACTATGGAAATTTCTGGAACAAAACGTATTGAAGAAGCAACTGAAACAATTAACGCGCTAAAAGATTCAAAAACAGTTGTCGCTTCCCATCAGGGAAGAGTTGGCAACAAAGATTATACAGGAATGGACAAGCATGCTGAGGCACTTGAAAATCTACTTGGACATAAAATCAAGTATGTTGAAGATGTGATAGGAGCATCTGCAAGAAAAGAGATAAAAAATTTGAAAAGGGGCGAAATACTCTTACTTGATAATCTTAGGTTATGTGCAGAAGAAAACTATGAGTTTGCACCATCTGATGCTGCCAAGACGATTATGGTTACACGGCTAGCTCCCCTTTTTGATCTTTGTGTACTTGATTCCTTTCCAAGTGCCCACAGGGCACATCCATCGCTTGTAGGATTTTCACAGATATTGCCAGCTTGTGCAGGAAAAATTGTTGAACGTGAAGTTAGAAAACTAAATGAAATAATGACTGTCGCAAAGGCGCCACACGTGATTGTTCTTGGGGGCTCAAAGGTTCTAGACAGATTAGAAGCAATAAAGGCACTCATAAAAAATGGAAGGGCAGACCACGTACTGCTTACTGGTCTTATTGGAAATGTGTTTATGCGAGCACAGGGAAGAATCAAGGCGCCACTTGGAATAAAAAGAGAAGAAGAGGCCGTAGCAAAGGCTCATACGTTAATAGGTGAATATCCTGACATATTTTCAACTCCTGTAGATGTTGCAATAGACAGAGAGGGTTCAAGGGTTGAAGTTGATGTACGTGATCTAGGTAAAGACGATCAGATATATGATCTTGGACCAAAGACTGTTGAATATTACAATAAATTCATAGCAGGTGCAGGAACCGTTTTCATTAGCGGACCGCCGGGATTTTTTGAAAAAGAAGAATTCAGCTACGGCACACGCTCACTTCTTGAAAGAGTAGCAAATTCTATGGCTACAACCATAGTCAGCGGTGGACATCTCACTTCTGCATTAAAAAAATATGGATTGGCACAAAAAATTACCCATATAAGCACAGCAGGCGGAGCGCTGGTACTTTACCTGACAGGCCAAAAATTACCAATGATCCAGTCCCTTGAAGAGGCTGCCAAAAGACACCGCGCTAAATAGTTGCGCCACATTGAGGGTTAGGACATACCCGTTCTTCTAATTTTCCAAGATAAATTTCGCGATTACATGAATTACAGTGGATTTTTTCTACAAGATCAAAAAGCCTGTACCACTGAGTTGTAAAGTTCTGTGCAATATTTCTAACCATCCCTTTGTCACAAATTTCTTTAAAGTATTCTTCCATGTTATCAATTATCCAAGATTTATCTACATCGCCGTTTTTTTTAACTATATCAAAAATTTCATCATTTGTAAATCTGATAGTTACATCGTTAAATTTTTCAAAGATAGTTTTTCGTATTTGCAGTGGTATTGGAACTGATGGAGCAAATCCACTCATACTAGTATAGATTTGTTGCTTCTTCTTTTAAGTTACCTGCTGATTTTTCATCCTTCATTTTTTCAATAAAATAAGAGTAAATTCCATACTTGAGTGCCTTTAACGACAATAATGCGCATTTAATTCGCACAGGACTTGTTCTAATAAGATGTTCTAGTCCAAGCTCGCCTAACACATCATTTTTTTCAATTTTTTTTACTTCATCAAGATCCTTTCCTTTAACCAGTTCAGTTAGAACTGACGTACATGCTATACAGATAGAACACCCCTTCCCTTTGAATTTTACATCAGAAACTTTGTTTTCATTGATTTTGATTTGCAAGTCGATGCTATCACCACACAGTGGGTTGCTGTCATGTCGTGAGATATCTGGATTTTCAATTTCGCCAAAATTAGCTGGATGTTTTGAGTACTCTATTATCATCTCAGTATAGATTGGATCGCCAGTCATAGCTTGAACAACTCTGCAACCTTGTTTAGTGAGCCAATCAATGCGTCTATTTCTTGTTTTGTGTTGTAGACATAGAAGCTTGCGCGATTTGTTGCTGCAACATCTAGTCTTTCCATTAGCACCTGTGCGCAGTGGTGTCCTGATCTTATTGCCACGCCGTCTTTATCAATTATAGTTGCTACATCGTGTGGATGGACATCATGAAAATTAAATGAGATGACCCCTCCACGTTTTGTAATGTCTTTTGGTCCGTAAATGGTAATTCCTTTTACTTTTGACATTTTATCCAGCGCATATTTTGTTAGCTCGATTTCGTGGTTTCGTATGTTATCCATTCCAATTTTGTTAAGATAGGCTATTGCTGCAGAAAATCCTATCACATCTGCTATGTTTGGTGTGCCTGCCTCAAACTTGTAGGGAAGATCATTCCATGTCGTCTCGTATTTGTGCACCTCACGAATCATATCTCCACCTCCATGGAATGGCTGCATTGTCTCAAGAACCTCCTTTCTTACCCACAAAACTCCAACACCTGTTGGGCCTAACATCTTGTGAGCTGAAAATGCAAAGAAATCACACCCTAGTTTGCTCAAATCAACTTTCATGTGAGGCACCGACTGGGCTCCATCAATTAGGGTCTTTACTCCAGCCTTTTTGCATCGTTTTATGATTTCGTCGGTATTTGTTATTGTGCCTAAAACATTAGACATCTGGCTAAATGTGACAAGTTTTACTTTGCCAGTCTCTAGGTAAGAGTCTAGCTGATCTAAAATTAACTCGCCGTTATCATCAATGCCAATGTATTCTAGTTTTGCGCCCCTTTCTTTTGTCAATAGCTGCCATGGAACGATGTTGCTGTGATGCTCGTATTCTGTTGTGACTATGATATCGTCTTTGTTAACATTTTGCCTGCCCCATGAATATGCGACGAGATTTATTGCCTCTGTAGTACCTCTTACAAAAATTATTTCTTCGCGGTGTTGTATGTTTAAGAATTTTGCAATCTTTATCCTAGTATTTTCATAGGCTTCAGTTGCCTCTTCTGCTAGGGCATATACTGCTCTATGAATATTGGCGTTTTGGTTCTTGTAATAGTCAGTTATTGCATCGATGACCTGAATTGGTTTTTGTGAAGTTGATGCATTGTCTAAATAGACGAGTAGTTTATTATCACGCACCTTTCTTTGTAGAATTGGAAAGTCCTTTCGAACTGTTTCAATGGATAGTGCAGTTTGCATGTTTTAAACCTCCACGTAAATCTCGCTTTGATCTATTTTAACATTGTAAGTTCTTAGTGATTTTTCTGCAGGAGGGTTTTGTGGAATGCCTGTTTCCAAATTAAAAACAGAAAGATGGAGTGGACAACGCACCCCTTCCTCACTTAGCATTCCATTTGAAAGATCTGCTTCAGCATGTGTGCAAATCAAATCTGTAGCATATATTTTGCCATCAAGATTAGCTAAAAGAATTTGTTTGTCATTGTGATGAAATCCATATAGCTGACCGCTAGTAACTTTGTCTATACTGCATGCCTTTACCCATTTTCCCATAATTATCACCTGTACTTGTAGTGTTGTTCGATTTCGGCATTCTCGTTGTATCTTGTTTCTTCAACTTCTACTAGTGCCTTTAACTGTTCGTCGCTATTGATGACAAGTTCATGTCCTTCCCATTTTGATTCAATAAGATATGCAATCCATGCCCTGACCTGGTAAGACATTGTCCTTGAAAGAGGCTCTACAAAGCCTTCTACAATAATTCGCTCTGCTTCTTTTCTACTCAGGCATCTAGTACCTAGATAGTAAATCTGTTCTTCATCTACTTGTGATACGGAGGCTGAATGTGTTGCCTTTACGTCATTTGTAAATATCTCCAATCCTGGAATGGAGTCTGATTTTGCGTCCTTGTCCAATAGAATTGAACGGCCAGACAAAAATGACTGTGACTTTACAGCTTTTTCTTTAATGCGGATCATTCCTTTGAATAGTGATTTTGATTTGTTTTTTAGAATGGATTTTTCTATGACTCTTCCTTCTGTGGATGGCTTTTCATGGTTTACGTTTGCTGAAAGATCAAAAGACTGTTCGTTATTTCCAAAAATTACCTCAGAGTCATTTACGGAGGCGCCTGTTCCGTTTAGGTGGTAATCGATCCTATAACGAGATAGCATTGCACCAAAAAGACCCAAGTACCAGTTTATTTTTCCATCTTGTGCTATATCGGTCATTCTAGTTGAAAAGTTGATTGTGCTCTGATCCATTACCTGTAGTGTGGTCATATCAAGGCGGCTGTTTTGGCCAACGCTTGTGTTTAGCAACTCAAGATAGGCCTGTTGCTTTTTTGCTTTTGGCGAATACAGCTCCTGAACAACGCTTGCCTTGCTACTTTCCTCTGTTACTATCACGTTTCTTGATATTGTTGATAGGCCGTCAACTGATAGACAAGATAAGACGTGTATTGGTTTTTCTAAAACCAAATTTTTTGGAATATGCATGAATATTCCAGAGTTAAACGCTGCGTTGTTTAGCGCAATAAACTTGTCATCTTTTGAGTTTGTTGACTCTAATACTTTTTTTATTATATCACCATGATTTTTTAGAGCATCATCAATCGAACATAACACGAGTCCTTTTGATTTTAGCTCATCTGTTATGTTGATTCTATGTATGTTTGAGCCAATTTGTACAATGCATGTTTCGTTTTCAAGCTCCTTTAATCTATCTTTTAAAAAGTCTGGCACTGACGCATCAGACTTTATTGTTAGCGATACCTGCTCTGGATCCATCTTTTTTGCATCAGTATATTTGTTGTAAAGTGGCGAAGTTTCTAGTGGAAGTTCGTGATAAATTGAAAGTGATTTTTTTCTATATTCTTTTAGCCAAGATGGTTCATTTTTTGATGTTGAAATTTCATCAATGTGGTAAGAACTTAGCGTGGATAAAGCAAGTTGTTGCATAGATTATCGTTAGTGAAAGGCAAATAGTAAGCTCTAGCCTACCGAGCCATCCATCTCTAGCTTTATGAGTCGGTTTAGCTCAACTGCATATTCCATTGGGAGCTCTTTTGTAAATGGCTCCATGAATCCGTTTACAATTAGTGTTAGTGCCTCTTCTTCTGTAAATCCCCTGCTCATTAAATAGAAAATTTGTTCGTCACCAATTTTTCCAACGGTTGCTTCATGCGTGATTGTTGCATCCTCTTGGTTAATTTCCATGTAAGGGTAGGTATCTGTCTTTGAGGTATCATCAAGTAGTAATGCATCACATCTCACAGATGCCTTTACATTGGTTGCTCCTTTTGCAACATGAAGTAGTCCTCGATATGTTGATCTGCCATTAAGACGGCTAACAGATTTTGATGTTATTTTTGAGGTTGTGTTTGGGGCCAAGTGTACCATTTTTGCGCCAGTATCTTGATGTTGGTTCTTTCCTGCAAATGCAACAGAAAGAGTTTCTCCATGTGCGCGTTCACCAAGTAGATAAACGCCTGGATATTTCATGGTGAGTCTACTTCCAATGTTTCCATCAATCCATTCAACTTTAGCGCCCTCATATGCATAAGCTCGCTTTGTCACAAGATTATACACATCGTTGCTCCAGTTCTGAATTGTAGTGTATCGTAATTTGGCATCTTTGTGTGCAATTAGCTCTACTACTGCAGAGTGCAATGACTCTGATGAATATACTGGTGCAGTGCAGCCTTCAATATAGTGACATTCTGCCCCCTCATCTACTATAATCAATGTTCGTTCAAACTGCCCAATATTTTCTGCATTGATTCTAAAGTATGCTTGAAGTGGCATATCGATTTTGACTCCAGGTGGAACGTAAATGAATGAGCCACCACTCCATACAGCACTGTTTAGTGCTGCAAATTTGTTATCTTCTGGAGGAATTACTTTGCCAAAGTATTTTTTGAAAATTTCTGGCTGCTCTTTTAGCGCAGTATCTGTATCAAGGAAAAGCACGCCTTGCTTTGCAAGATCTTCTCGTAGGTTGTGATAAACTACTTCGGATTCATATTGTGCACCTACACCTGCAAGAAATTTCTTTTCGGCTTCTGGAATTCCTAGTTTATCGAATGTTTTTTTGATATCTTCTGGTACATCATCCCAGTTTTTTTCAGTCTTTTCAGAGGCCTTTGTATAATAGTAAATATTTTGAAAATCAATTTTGCTAAGATCGCCACCCCAGTTTGGCATTGGCTTTTTCATGAAAATATCATACGAACGTAATCTAAAATCAAGCATCCATTGTGGTTCGTTTTTCATTTTGCTTATGCTTACAACTGTATCTCGTGAAAGACCCTTTTTGCTAAGATGGACATACAGCTCAGTTGAATCCTTAAAATCATATTTTGAATAATCCATCTCAAGATTTTCGGTTGTCATCAAACGTACAACGTCGTTATATTATAAATACATGAGGAAAAATAGGGAGAGCTAAATAGGTTGAGCTAAATTCTAGGATTAAGCTAATGAAAATATGTTCTTGATTGTTTCAAAGGCACCAGATACTGTATGAACTGGTGCAACAATGTTTTCAACTTGAAATTTTTTTAGTTCTTCTGCAGTAAAGGGGCCAATAGATATCACTTTTGTCTTTTTTAAATTATTTAGCAAAGTTTTTTGCTCATAATCTTTTGTCATTATCTCAAAAAATGCTTGCACTGATGATGCGCTTGTAAAGATAATGCCATCAACGTTGTTTTTTGAAAACAGTTCTCTAAACTCATTCCATTGTGTTGTATCATTAAATGCACACACATCATAAAGATAAATTTCCTTTATCTCAAGTCCTATCTTTTCTAAGAGATTTTTTAGAAAAGGCGTTGATGCGCCACTTCGTGGAACAATTACCTTTTTGCCAACTGCGTTTAGTCTTGATAGTACCTCGCCAACACCAACAGAAGAGTATCTGTTTGGCATGTATGCGACCTTAATTCCTTCCTCTTCAAGTGCAGCTTTTGTTTTTGGCCCAACTGCGATCACAATTGTATTTGCTACAGCAAGCTGCAGTTTTTCATACAATGAAATCTTTTTTGCTTCATCAAAAAGAAGCTTTACTGCCTTTGAGCTCATAAAAACAGAATAGTCGGGATCATAGGCTTTTAGTTCATCAAGAAATTCGCAAACTATTTTTTCCCCTTTGCTTACTAGCTGAATTGTTGGAAGCGTGATTGGTCTTGCCTTTTCTTTTGAAAGCAATTGAATAAACTCTTCAGCATCTTCTTCTGAGCGAGTGATTGCAATAGTTTTCCCCTCAATCATTTTTATCTCTCCATTGTAATGTTTTTGAAAGACCTACTACCTTACCTATTATAATTATAGATGGCGGTTTGATGTGTTTTTGACTTGCAAGTTTTGATATGTTAGACAAGTCTCCTGTAATCATTTTATGCTTTGAAGTGGTGCCATTTTCAATTACTGCAACAGGTGTCTTTTTACTCAGTCCACCTTGAATTAATTGCTTACAGATTATGCCAATACGTGAAAGGCCCATCATTATAACTATGGTATCAACAGATTTTGCTAGTCTTTGCCATTTTACAGACTCTTTTTGTTTTTGAGGATCTTCATGACCTGTAACAAAAACAACAGAGGAGGCAAACTTTCTGTGTGTTAATGGAATTCCAGAATATGTTGCAGCACCTATTCCAGATGTAATTCCTGGAATGAGCTCAAACTTTATCTTGTGTTTTTTTAGATACTCTGCTTCCTCCCCACCGCGGCCAAAGATTATTGGGTCACCACCCTTTAGCCTTACAACCATTTTGTTTGCTTTAGCATGTTTTACCATCAAGTCATTTGTACTGTCTTGATGTTTGTAATCATCACCAGCTTCTCTTCCTACGTAAATTTTCTTTGCAGATTTTGGAATCATGTCAAGTATTTTCTTGCTTACTAATCTGTCGTATAACACGACATCTGCTTTTTTTATCAATTCAACTGCTCTAATCGTAATTAGTTTTGGATCACCAGGTCCTGCCCCTACAAGAAATACCTTGCCGCTCATAGTTCGTTCCATTCCGCTACTTTTTCTCGCCAATCTTTTGCAAGCTCAGAAATCCCTTTGCTTTTTAGCATTTCAGCTGCCTCCTTTCCAAGTTTTGCTGGCTCGTCTTTTTTCCCACTTTTTTGTACGACTATAGACTGTTTTCCATCAATTGAATAGGCCATTACCGTAAGTGACAGTGTACCGTCAACTATTTTTGCAAAAGCACCTACAGGAAATCTACATCCTGAATCAACATATTCAGATAAGGTCCGTTCTGCCTCTACTTCTAATCTTGATTTTGGATCTTCAATTTTTTTTAACATTGAAATTGTTTTATCATCATTAGAACGGCAAACAATTGCCAGTGCCCCTTGTCCTGGAGAAGGCGGAAAGTCATCTATTGGTAATTTTGAGAATTTGACATCCAGTCCTAGCCTTGCAATACCTGCTTGTGCAAGAACAACTGCGTCATATGCGCCTTCAGAAATTTTTTTTATTCTTGTTTCAATGTTGCCACGTATTGGTTTAACATTTAGATCAGCTCGTTTTCTTGTAACTTGGACAGCCCTTCTTAGGCTACTTGTCCCAATAGTTGCACCTGATTTGATAGCATCAAGCGTTGAGCCATCTACAGATACTAGGACATCGTTTACGTCTTCCCTTTTTGGCACACATGCAAGAATGAGTGCCTCTCCAAGTATTGATGGAACGTCTTTGAGGCTGTGAACTGCAAAATCGATTTGGCCTTCTGCTACCGCCCTATCAATTTCTTTTTCAAATATTCCTTTTTGATTTATTGTAAAAAGAGGTCGTGCATCTGTATCTCCCTTTGTCTTTATTGTTTTAATCTCAAATTTTGCATCAGAATTTTTCTTTTGCAGTTCAGATATTACCCAGTTTGTTTGGACAAGTGAAAGAGGGCTTCCACGTGTTCCTACAATATACTTCATTTTTTCACACTCTTTAGAGCGTAACGATAAGCGTCAATGGTCTTTACTAGATCTTGATTTGTGTGTGCATCTGATAAAAAGATGGTTTCAAATTGTGACGGAGCTATGAACACTCTATATCGTAGAAGGATTGAAAACATTTTTTTGAATTTTTTTGAATCTGCTTTCTTTGATGATTCATAGTCAACAACAGGCGTATTTGTAAAAAATATCTGAAACATTGAACCAAGAAAGTTGATTTGATGTGGGATTTTCAGATCTGTTGCAATTTCATCAATTATGCCTACTAGTAATCTGCAGTTTTTTTCAAGCTTTGAATAAAGACTGTTTTTTAGCTTGTTGATAGTTTTGATAGAGCTTATCGCAGCACAAACTGAGATTGGATTTCCAGCAAATGTACTTGCTTGGTATACTTTGCCTTGTGGTGAAAGTTTATCCATAATGTCCTCTCTGCCACCAACTGCTGCAATGGCAAATCCATTTCCTAAGGCCTTTCCTAGTGTAGTGATGTCAGGCTTGATTTGGTAATACATTTGTGCCCCGCCTTCTGAGACACGAAATCCTGTTACAGTTTCATCAAAGATTAAAGGAACATCATGTTCTTTTGTTATTTTTCGCATTTCATGGAGAAAGTTTTGTTCTGGCAAGATCAAACCCATGTTTGCAAGCACCGGCTCAACTATTACTGCTGCAATGTCTCTATTTTTTCTAATTGTATTTTCTAGCTCATCTGAATTGTTATACTGTACAACTAGAGTGTTTTTTGCTGCTTCGCTTAATCCCTCTTCAGATGTAGATATTCCAGCGTGGGCAACACCAGAGCCGGCTTTTACTAAAACAGAATCATGTGCTCCATGATAGCATCCTTCAAATTTGACTATTTTCTTCTTTTTTGTAAATCCTCTTGCAAGCCGTATAGCTGTCATTGTTGCCTCAGATCCTGTGTTTACTAGACGAATTTTTTTCATTGATTGAAAATTTTTCTGTATTAATTTAGCAAGTTCTACTTCAGATTCTGTTGGTGCACAATATAGCGTTCCTATTTTCAGCTGTTTTGAAACAGCTGAGATGATCTCTTTTCTTCTGTGTCCAAGCAGTAAAGCTCCGTATCCATTGCAAAAATCAATGTATCTGTTTCCATCCTCATCCCAAATCAAGCTCCCATTTGATTTTTTTACAAAGAATGGATATGGTTCGAAATATCTAACAGGGCTGTTTACGCCTGAAGGAATAATTTTTTTTGCATCTTGGAATAATTGTTTTGATTTTTTCAACACTAAAAGTGATCTTTGGTTATTATTATTCGTAATATCCTGTAAATCATTAATTCATCTGACAATCTTTTTGTAAACTAGACCTACAATTGCTGCACCAATAAAAGGCGCAGTCAAATACAACCACAAATCATTTGGCATATTAGAAAGAAGAGCAGGTGCTAATGAACGAAATGGATTCATCGAGGCGCCAGAAATTGGCCCTAAGAAAAATACATCCAGTGCCACAATTCCACCTATAGCAATACCAGATAGTCGATTTAGTTTCTTAATATGAACAACTATCAAAATTACAGCCATTAGGAATATGGTTGCCGCAATTTCAACACCATAAAAAAATGTCACATCATATTCATAATTTGGAAAATTAATTCCTAATTTAGCATAATCACCTATTGTATATTTTACAAATATACTTCCTAAAAATGCGCCAATAATCTGAGCTGCAAAATAAATTATGATTTGTTTTCTTTTGATATAACCAGCTAAAAGATATCCAATTGTGACAGCTGGATTAAAGTGGGCCATCGAATATTTTCCAAACAAGTATACCACAATTGCAAGGCCAACAAAGTGAATTGCTGCAATGAAAACAGATCCTAACATATTTTCTAGTTTTGCATCATAAACTATCGATCCAGTTGCTGCAAGTACAAGACCAAATGTTCCAATTATTTCTGCAAGAAATATTTGTAAATCAGAATTATGCATGATACATCCTAAAGACTTGTCAATAGTTCTTTTATTTTAGATTCTATTTCATCACGAATTTTTCGTATTTCTTCTAATGATTTTCCTTTTGGATCATCGATTTTCCAGTCAACTATATTTTTTGTAAATAAGGCTGGACAGGCGTCTTTACCCATACAGCCCATGTTGATTGTTTTATCACAATGTAGGATCATATCTTCAGATAGTTTTTTTGGTTTTTGCTTTGTTAAATCTATACCAACCTCTTTCATTACCTGAATTACTAGTGGATTTATTGTGGAACTAGGTTTTGTGCCCGCGCTATGAACTTGGTAACCAACTGGTACATGTTTTTTAAAAAATGCTTCTGCCATTTGACTTCTTGCTGCATTTTCGACACAAACAAAAAGAATTGATTTGTCATTCATTAGAAATCCAAAAAACTTGGAAGAGTATATACTTCTTCTAAATACACTATATTGAAATCATAGGAAAAACAAAGCCTCAGCCCAATTACACAAATAATTGAATTATTATTGTGCTCAAATATGCAATTCCTGCACTGCCTGGAATGGTTATCAACCATGCAATAACAATTTGCCTTCCAACCTTCCATCTTACTGCAAACTTTCTTCGCACAGCTCCAGCTCCCATTATAGAGCCTGTTATTGCATGCGTTGTGCTTGCAGGAATTCCCAAAGTAGCAAAGATTGCAAGTATGATTCCTCCTCCTGTTTCAGCTGCAAAGCCCTGATATGGTTTTAATCGCGTTACTCTGATTCCAAGTGTTTTTATCACCTTAAAACCACCAATGAATGTTCCTAGAGCAATAGCAGATGCTGCAATTAGAATAACCCATACTGGAACATAAAACTCTGTTATCAAACCTTCTGACATTAAAACAAGGACTATAATTCCCATAGTTTTTTGTCCATCATTTGCTCCATGAGTTAAGGCAAACCAAGCTGATGAAAAAAGCTGTAATCTGCCAAAAGTTTTGTTGACTCTTACAGGATGGTATCTTGCAAAAAAGGTAATGATGGCGCCTGCAAATAAAAGTCCAATTACCAAGCCTCCTATAGGAGAGGCGATAATACCAATCCCAATTTTTATCAGACCGTCATAAAGCAGTTTTTCAGGACCAAGTGACGCAAGTCCTGTTCCTATCAAACCACCAATTAAAGAATGACTTACAGATATTGGAAGTCCAAGATATGTGCATAAAGACGCCCAGCTTATTGCACCTGCAAGACCTGCTATTATCATGTAAATTGTGACATCTTCTGGAGCAATGATTTCTTTTGCAATTGTTGTGGCAACTGCAACACCAAAGATAAAAGGTCCTGCAAAGTTAGCAGCTGCTGATAGTAATACAGCGTGAATTGGTCTTAGAACTCTTGTCCCTATGACGGTTGCAACAGAGTTTGCAGCATCGTTCCAACCGTTTACAAAATCAAAAATCAGTGCTGCTATTATTGCTCCTACCGCTAATTCTAACATAAAAAATCTAGCTGTACTTTAAGACAATGTCTTCTACAACATCTGCAACATCAACACATCTATCAGAAGCTGCTTCCAATGCCTCATAGATGTCCTTCATCTTGATGATATAGACAGCATCGTTTTTTTCAAATAATTCCCCTACTGCTTTTCTATAAAGATCATCAATATTGTGCTCAATGTCGCTTGTGTTTCTGCAATGATTGATGATTTCTTTATCACCTTTTACGTTATGTAATCTTGAAATCATATAGTGAAGCTCTTTTATTGCCTTGTGTAGCTCCTTTGCAATATCTACAACAAAGGGCGGTGTAGAGGAAATATGATAGCTAATGAATCTGCCTGAGATTCCCTCAACAAAGTCAATTACATCATCGGTTTTAGACGCTATTCTTTGAATATCTTCTCTGTCTAAGGGAGTGATGAAAGTCTTGTTTAGCTCTGCAAAAACTGCTCGAGTAAGGCCATCTGCGTCTCTTTCCAGTTTTTTGATTTTAATGTGGTATTCTTCTGCTTTTTCTATATTTGAGAAGAGCTCGATTAATTCATGCGATGTTTCTACTGCCTTCTTTGCAAGCTCATCTAAGATTGAAAGAATCTCCTTTTCGTTTGATTTTACCCATGAAAGCCATTGTCCCATTAGCTTTTGCTCTAGAAATACGGAATTAAATCTCTGTACTACATATACTATATTGTAACTATATAGAAGATCGAATCTTCCTTTGATTGCTAGTTACCATTGTAGAGAGTTGTATTACTATTCGTGTTATTTTGCTTGAGGAATTACCACTATTTCTTCAACGTCAAATTTTTCTGCAATGCCTTTTTGCAATGAATTTACAATGTCATTTACCTTATCCAAAGTCATGGCTCTGTCTAATGAAACATGTATCTGTATTGATAGTGTGTGACCCAATGGTCGTAATAATACGTCTTCCACAGCAATCTTGAATTTTTCTTCAACAAACTTTGTTATTCTATCTTGTAATTCTGGATTTTTGACTGCATCCAACAGCACAAGTGTGGATTCGCGTATGGCAGTATATGACATAAAGAAAATGTATATTGCTATGGCAATTCCCCCAACAGAATCCATATACGGTATTCCAAAATAGCCTGCTAGCACACTAGCAAAACCAACAAATGAAGCTGAAC
>JBBDOC010000031.1:0-5515 GCA_040877295.1 Nitrosopumilaceae archaeon | reverse complement strand
GTTACATCTTGAAGATGTTTTTTAACATCTGATGGTAGATTATCTTCATACTCTCTGAATATTGATTCAAGCTTATCCATTACATCTTGAATTTCTTCATATTTTTCATGTGCCTTTTTTAGTTTTCTTAAAAGCGCTACAAGTTTTTTCTTGGCCTTTTTTTGTTCCTTTTCTTTATCTTTTTCTTTACCTTTTTCCACTTCTATTAGGAAATCAATCTAGATTTTATCTTTTTATGATTATCTAAGCCAACTTGGCTTGAAGCTCACAAACCTAGCTAATAATAAATTAGCACAATTTCAAATCAAATTTGAAAAGTTGTGAAACTAGTTATAGGAATCACAGGCAGCACTGGAACAATTTATGGTGTTAGAATTTTAGACGAGCTAAAAAAAGCAAAGGTCGAAACACATCTTATCGCAAGTGAGTGGGCAAAAAAATGCCTTGCAATGGAGACTGATTACTCATTTGATAAGGTAAAGTCGCTTGCAACATCATATTCTGATGATTCCAATATGGCATCAAGTGTCTCAAGCGGGACTCACAAAACAGATGGCATGATTGTAATTCCATGCAGCATGAAGACGCTTTCTGCCATTGCAAACGGATATGACGAGAGCTTGGTTGCACGAGCAGCAGGTGTCACATTAAAGGAATCAAGAAAACTAGTTCTAGTTGTCCGCGAAACACCATTTACTGCCATTCACCTAGAAAACATGTTAAAACTATCACGACTTGGCGTTGTAATTCTTCCACCGGTTCCAGGTTTTTACACAAAGCCTACAACAATAGATGATATCATCAACCACACAGTTGGAAAGTGTCTTGACCAGTTTGACATTGAGCATAATCTGTACAAAAGATGGGGTTCAGCATAACTACAATTGTCAAAAATAAAGATTGAAAAAATAATCAAGGCAGACAGAAACAAGGTTTACGATATTACAACAAATTACGAAAATTTTGAAAAAAACTTTGCAAAATACTTTCCAACTATTAGAATAAGATCAGAGCGAGATGGCGTATCAGTTATTGAAGAACATATGATATTGGGAAAAAAAGAGTTTGTAATGATGACAAAACACGTAAAAAATCCACCAAATCTTCATGAGATCATTGTTATTGGTGGTGACTGCAAGGGAAGCCGTATTGTTGAAAGGTATGATCTAGTGCCTGAGGGAACAAAACTGACAGTAGAGGCAGACTTTAAGCTAGGGTTATTTCGAAAACCAAATGTTTCTGAAGGATTAGAATCTATTATAGAAGAGTTTGCAAGGGTTGCAGAAAACTAGGGCTCTTTTTTAGATCTTTACCAAAAAGTTAAGATTCACAAAAATGAATCTGATCTAAAGTGTTATGATTAATGTATGAGGCTAAGCTATTATGAACAAACTAATTTATTAATAAAATAACACTGAGTAATACTAAATAATACCAAGGTGGTAATTACTACATTATGAGCACAACCATAAGTCTAGCAAACCTAAGAAAAGAACATGCTAGAATAAAAACCGAAATAGCGAAAGGCACGATAAAAATAATACATTATGGTTCTGCATCAGATTTCCTTAAATCTCTTCAAAAAATTGAATAATTGTGGCTGGACTTTCAATTGATTCCAACGAAGAGTTTGAAAGAAACTTTCTTCGTAAACCAAAACCCATTAGACTAGAATTATTCAATTTACTTCATAGGGTTGTGACTAGTGACACTCCAAATCATCTAGAGTTTGTTCATAGGTTAAACGAGAATGAAGAATCTTACTTTTTTTCAACTGCAGACGGACAAAGTTTTATAACATTCGAACTCCAGTTTTTTGGAAAATTATTATTTGTAGCTTGTCACTGTAAATAATTCCAGTACCAAAAATTACCAAATCATTGAAAGATTGATAATTGCGACAGCTGCGATAATTATACTAATGATACTCATTAACTGTTGAATTGTTTTTGAAGTGGTTTTTAGACTTACAAACCCAACAACAAAAAGCAGAATTCCCATTATGGTATTATAGGGATTTGAAAGAGCTATAGATTCTTTTTTTGTTCCACAGCTAGGACAAAATACATGATCTTCACTAAGTGGTTTACTACAAGAACTACAATATGTCAATCTGCTAACAGTTCGGAAAACATGCCGTAAGTGAGGGGATAGGTTATAGTCAGAACTATCCCAAGAATTAAACAGTTTTTTGCAAGTTTAGGGTCTTCTTTTCTTAGGAAAAAATATGTGCATATGCCTCCAATTAGTCCAAAGAATACCGGCACAAGATAATACCACTTGCTTTTCGGAGTGGGGATTATAGATGATCTTTTGTTATCTCCTCTATTTTGGAGTGTATTGTTAATTCAGAACCGCATTTTGAACAGAATTTTTTATCTAATGTTTCTTCATTTCCACATGAGGAACAAAAAACCATATTGTTTGGAACACAGACTTTGTTATTTCTTTTTCTTTGATATATCACATAAGATGTATATAGCTTTTTACACGTTAAACTAGGATAGGCAGATTAGGAAGCTTAACTATTTGGTTCAGATTGTTTTTTGTCTTTGAACTCTTTTAGCTCTTTGTCGCCTTCAATCTTTCCTTTTTCATATTCGCTTTTTGCTTTACCAAATGTTTTTGCAAGCTCTGGAATCTTTTTTGCACCGAAGATGAGTATTCCTATAATAACTATTATCCATACCCATTCGTAACCATGTGGCATTTGCAAAATCACAGTATCAAACATGTTTCCCTAAGCCTGTTTTGATTATTAAAATCTTCATATCTTGATTGCTTTGCTTTGGCGTTGCTTTCTCTCAACAACTATCATTCCTGCAAGGTATAGCGCAATCATTGGTCCTGCGATAAACCACATGGTGACTCCGCTTCCATCTGGCGTGATTACTGCGCCAAAAACAACTATTGCAACAATTGCGTATCTGATATTTTTTCGCCAAAACGACGCATCTGTCAATCCTGATACTGTTGCAGCATACATTACCAAAGGCAACTGGAAAGAAATTCCAAATGCCAAAAGAAACTGTAAAACAAACGTCACAAAATCAACTATGTTAAAAAATGTAACAATGCCTGCAGACTCTCCATATTGGTAAAGAAAATCAAGAATGTATGGAATTACCATAACGTATGAAAAAACACACCCGATAACAAAAAGACCTAATGCAGGAAGTGCAATTGAACGTCCAACTTTAATCTCATGTTCTTTTAGTGCAGGTGCAATAAACCCACTTAATTCTTTGACAATAATTGGCATCGAAACAACTATTCCAACAAGTGCGGCTATGTATATCTGGGCAAAAAATGCCTGACCTGGAGCAGTCTGGATTAGTGCAACACCTTCTGGTACAAGTTGTACCCTCATCTGGTTTACAATCTGTGCAGCAATGTTGTCAAGGGGTTGAGGTTCTGGATAGTAGAGTGTTAATCCAGAAAACTCGATTGGAGTAAAATGAAATGACAAAATAAAGGCAATAACTATTCCAACAGAAATAACAATTCGCAAGATACGTATTCTAAGCTCATTTAGGTGTTGAGTGATTTCTTGTATCTCAGACATGGATTAATTTCCTTAAAGCACTATTTATTTTCAGTATTATTTTATTTTTAAACATAAAAGTGATCTAAAAAATATCTATCTTCCGCCAGGTACTGGCAAAAGCTTTGCTGTCGGGAGTCCTGATTGCACTTTTTCTTCTTCTGTCAAGTCTTCAAACTCTATTGATATTGAGGCCTTTGCCTTGAACTTTGATTCGAGATCTTTTGCAAGCTGCCCAACCTCTTTTCCGCTAAAGATCTCCTTTGAGCCCTCAAGAAAACCTCGCTCTCCTCTTTCTTTTTCTTCACCCCCGACTTTTGACTTAAGAAATTTTGCAATTTCAGGTACATCTTTTCTTTCAATATTGTTATGATAGTAAGTAATTCCTTTAATGAGATTATAATCAAACGGTGTTCCGTGTTTGTAAAGAAATACTCCAATAAACTCTGCGTTTTCTTCTGGCTCCCTTATACATTTTATTTCCCAGTTGAGAACCTTTTGTGTGTTATAGTTTAGCTTCTCAACTTCTTCTGAAGTTAGTTTCCAGTATCGATCTCGGATCATCTAATAATCAAGCTAAATTAGCAATATGTAATTGTTATTGTTGCTTGGATGACTTGCATGCAAAGATAGGTTAATTACGTTTTGATTATGACACAAATTTATGTCAACATATACTGTTCATGTTACAATTGAAAACAAACCAGGAATCAATGACCCTGAAGGCGAAACAATTCTAAATGATCTTGTCTTGAAAGGAAGTTACTCTTCTGTTACAAAAATCCGTTCTGCAAAAATGTTAAAGTTTACAATAAAAGAAAAAAACAAAAAGTCTGCAGAAAAAAAGGTTCGCCAGATATGTGATGAGCTGCGAATCTACAATCCTATGGTAAGCCAGATTACTGTTGATGTTTTTTAGGCTGCGATCCCAACTCTAATTAAAAACTGTTTTGCGAGATTGAATTTAATAACGCCTCACATAATGGATAGCTGTGAAGGTTGGGGTCATAGTTTTTCCCGGAAGCAACTGCGATCGCGACATGTATCATGTATTGACAGACGTATTCAAAGTCGACACCCAATATTTCTGGCATGAAAAAAAACTGCCATCAAATCTAGACGCCATAATACTTCCTGGCGGCTTTTCATACGGCGACAGGCTAAGAGCAGGAGTAATTGCAGCTCACAGTCCAGTGATTGCAGATGTAAAAAGACTTGCAAGCAGGGGATTGCCAGTTTTAGGGGTTTGCAACGGTTTTCAAATTCTTGTTGAGGCAGGTCTACTACCCGGTGTTTTGCTAAAAAATACATCGCTTAGCTTTATGTGCAAATGGACGCACCTGGTTGTTGAAAATAACAAGACTCCATTTACAAACAAGCTAAAGCTTGGGCAAAAAATTCCAATACCAATTGCAAACGGAGAAGGCAGATACTATGCAGATGAGCAAACGCTTGCAGAGCTCAAGAAAAATAATCAAATCGTCTTTAGATATGGTGAAGAAGTTAACGGCTCTACTATGCGTATTGCAGGTGTTTGCAACAAGGAAGGAAATGTTGTTGGCATGATGCCTCACCCTGAGAGGGCAGTTGAGCCGCAAATCAATCCAATTGACTGCAGGCCAGCTTCGCTGATTTTTGAATCCCTTTTCAACACAATTGGTGTAATGCATTGAGTCTTGAAAAACAAGAATACGAATATCTTGAAAAAAAGATTGGAAGAAAACCAACAAAGACTGAGCTAAACATAGTTGCAGCCGAGTGGTCTGAGCACTGCTCATACAAGTCATCAAAAATGCACCTAAAAACGCTGCCAATGAAAGGACCGCGGGTAATATCTGAGAAAGGCTTTGACTCTGGCGTTTTAGATGTTGGCGATGATTACATAGTCACAGTCCACATTGAAAGTCACAACCATCCGTCAGCTGTTGAGCCATATGGCGGCGCCGCAACAGGAGTTGGCGGTGTAATTCG
>JBBDOC010000030.1:0-5601 GCA_040877295.1 Nitrosopumilaceae archaeon | reverse complement strand
TTATGACTGCGTTCAACTCATTCTACTATTCGTTTTCACCGACAGTAGCTGACGTGGAAAGACAAAACCCAATGTTTAAGGAAACTGTAAAGATTGTAATAACTCCATTGTTATCATCATTATCATTGCTACAGTATGTTGACATTGACTCAGAAGCTGAGATGCTAGGTTATGGTATTGGAATAATACTACTAAATGTTGGAATGTATTTTGTGATGCCTGTAGTTGTAATAATGAGATTAAAACGTATGAAATCAGGCGTTTTCAAATGTCAGTGGTAAACAGTAGACTAATTATATTAACAATCTTTGGTATTTTCTGTTTTGGTGCTGGATGGTATGTAGGAAGTGTAAATCTATTTTCAATATCGCCAAACACACTTGATATTAAAGAGATTCAAGGTTTTGGCCTATATCAAACATGCATGTCACTAGCTGGCGTATTTGATGCTTTCATACCACATAGTGCAGAATTGGAACAAGAAAAGACATCCGAGCTTGAACAAAAAACAAACTCAAAGATGCCTGAAATCTTTACCATGAAGAGTATGTCAAAATACTGTGACGAGTATAAAAAATGAAGAAATTAGATAAATACAGGAGCAAGTTAATTCCCCTATGACAAGTATGAAATGTGTAGTTTGTGGGATTGGATTCTTTTCTCCTACTGGCTCAAACAAATGTTCTAGATGTGCCAGTAAAGAACAAGAAACTCACTCAGGTCATGATTCCTGTGGTTGCGGACATAGCCATTAATCGAAATTCCTGAAAAAACCAACAATATCTCATGTTTAATATCTATAGAATTTTTTAATGCCTAGTCACATTTTTGACAACACGTTGTACTTTTAATGTTAAGAAACGATTATTGAATCAATGTCAAGATTACAACATGGAATATTTCCATGTTTTTTCTTATAATCTTCTAAAAGCTGCATTTTTCGCTCTTTTGGATTTTTAATAAACGTTCTTTGATAAGCGTGAGTTTTTTGTTTACAGGCATTATTCTCAAAGTTTGTGTCAACATACTTGGCAAATTCATTCTGAAGGTTTTCACTTTCCCCAATGTAAAGTACGTTTAGCTTTTTATCATAAAGGACATACACGCCAGACTTAGCTTTTACAAATCTCGCACTTTCAAGCCACAAGTGAACCTTCTCGTCAAGAATTTCCATGTAGGTTTAGCTCGCCTTCTGCCAATATTTTTTCTACTTCGCCCTTGTGCTCTTTGCAGTACAGTCCTGATTCCTGACAGGCAGTACAGTTTAGGTATTTGTAGAAATTAATCATTTCAGAAGCTTTCACATGGGTTAGGGCTAATATTAACTAGGCAAATTTACAATTTAATGTAGTTTGTCAAATACTTGATTGATCATACAATAATCAAAAATTTTAGATCGTAGATTATAGTTTTCATAATAATTTTTATGTGATCAAATAAGGTCTTGCCAATTAGTGAAGAACTAGATTATAATGTAGCTAATGACCCAAGTATCAAAGATGAAACCATTATTTCAGCTAAGTACTAGGAGCTATGAAGAAGAGATTGAACTAGTAAAAAAAGCTATGACAGAGCTTGAAAGTATTTGCAATGTAAAAGATGGATACGAGGTAGGTGAACCTTTTACAAAAGCTGGATGGACTTTTTTTAATCTTCAGATAAGCTCAGACATGGCATCTGTAATCGAAAAATCAGGCATGTTGGATGGAGCACTTGGGTATAGAATAGCAGAACAGCTAAAGAATTTTTTAGGACATTTCCTTGAATCAAAGGGAAGCCAGGTAAGAATTAAAAAAGTTGATTATTAATTTTAATTAAAAATAATTTCTGATTAAAAATAAAAAAAGAGTTAGTTGCTACCAATCACAAATATTACATTTGCTGTGGTAGAAACTTCTTGGTCTGATGAAAATACTGGTGTTGATGCTTTGAGTGCTGCACCCTCATTATAGCTTGCATCATAATATGGAATTGGGGGTGGCATTCCAAACTCAGATAAGGAGACTGCCTTGACGCCAATTATTTTATGATCAAGTGGTGCTAGTGCTTTTTCTGCCTTTGATTTTGCGTTTAAGACGGCTTGTGAGATGAGATCATCATTTACCTCAAGTTGCTTTTCTGGCGATAGTGTAAAGTATACAGAATCAACTCTATTTGCACCTGCTGCAACTGCAGAATCTATAATATCTGCTGCAAGCGATAGCTGACTTGTTTCTACCATCAAAATATTTGAAACACGATATCCGATTAGCTCTTGTGTGTATCTGCCAGTTAGCTTGTCTTGATAGCTGTCATAGACAGGATAAATGTTCAGGCTTGAGGTGCTAAGATCATCCTCGGTTATGCCTATTTTTTTTATTGCTTCTACAATTGCAGTCATTTGACTAGAGTTTGCCTCTAGTGCCGCCTTTGCTGTCTTTTCTTGCGTCTCTACTCCAAACTGAACTCGTAAAAGATCTGGTTCAACTGAGGTTGTTGCAGTTCCTGTAACAGAAATTATCTTTTCTCTTGAAGGAAATGGGGTTATCTCTTGTGCAGTTGCCTGTTTTTCTTGTGGTACAAGTATTATGGCAAATGCAAGTACCAGTACTATTGCTGTTAGTGTGGCAATCAGTGTTTTGTTCATACTTGCAAAGATTTTTCGTCGCTATATATTGAATGCGTATCAAAGATTAGCCAGATGATTTTTGTTCTTATTTAAATAAGAAAAATACATTTGTTATGTGTGGGATTACGGGACATTGCCTTAAAGGAGCAGTACAGATCCGACAGAGACGATCTTGTCTCAGAATTTTTTATTCCCTGTCTTTACTATTGCATAGAATATGATAGGGCAATAGAATACGTTGCTGTCAAAAGTCTTACCAATTTTTATTTTGGTCTTAGAAAGTTTATTGAAAATGAACCAAAAATTAGAATGGTCACAGGGCACAGATTCCGAACATATGATCTTAATTTACTAGTCAGAGTATTCCAAAATGGAAAATCATCTTTAAAGATGGACGGAGTTGACGAAAAAAAGGTCAGAATTCTTCAAAACATGATAACAAATGACAAGCTCAAATTAAAAATTGCAATACCAAACTCGGATAAAGTTTATGGTTCTTTTTCAGAAAATATCGGAGTTTTCAGAGATGAAAATGACGATGTTGTAGCCTTTACTGGAACCTCAAATGAGACATTTGATCCAGAAAAGAAAAACTTTGAGTCAATTGATGTTTTTACCTCATGGAATGATAAGAGCAGAACAGAGACTAAAGTCATGGATTTTGAAAATTTGTGGGAAAATAAAACCGAGACAGTAGAAGTATATGATTTTGTTCATGCCGCAAAAAATAATCTCTTAAAATATTCTGCAGAGTGGTTACAGAAATAAGCTAGAAATCAAAATTTTCAATCTCGGCATTTCCTTTGTTTTCAAGAAAATTTATTCGTGAGATTTTATAATAAATTACTTCTCCTCTTCTTTCTATTACTGCAACTATTGGTTCTTTTCCCATGTGAGTAATCTCTTCAATCTTTTTTTGTAGCTGCCCTATCTTTTCTTGCCTGCCTTCATTAAAACCAAATATCAAATACTTTGCTCCCTTTTCACCAAAGTGGCCTCTATCATATACTCTAAAGTCAGAACCAAAACCAAAGCCGTCTTTAACTATGTAGCCTCGAGTTCTCAGGTCACGGTAAATTAGAAACTTTGTTAGCGCATCTTGGTCATGTGTTATGCATGTTTGAAGTAAAATATCAAAATCGATTTTCTTTTTTCCTTCCAGTTTTAGCTTATCACAATACATCAGATATAGCGATTCAAATGGTTTTAGAAAAAATTTTTTCTGTGTTGTTTCTCCATAGCCTTTTTGCTCAAGGCTGTTTTGCATCTCCTTGTTTGTAATTAGAGTGTGATCCTTTACCAATACACCTTCTACTTGAGGTTCTAAATCTTGCTCCATTTGGTAAATTTGATAATATTTTCCATATAAGGATGAATTGAATTCATATCTGGTTTTGTATGTCAATGGTTAACCGTTAAAATATGGGCCCTTGACTCGGGATAGCTGGGAATATTATGCACGGTGCAAACTATCGAAGAGGAAATGGCCAGCCATATACAAGAAAGGAGTTCATAAAGGGAAAACCGCAAATCAAGATTGCCAAGTTTAGCGGCGGGCAAATGGCAGACTATGATTATTGTGTTCAGCTTCTTGTAAATGAAAAAATTCAGGTGACTCATATGGCACTAGAATCAACAAGGCTTGCAGCAAACAAGTTAATTGAAAAAACCACTGGAGAAACAGGCTACTTTTCTAAATTACGTGTCTATCCTCATATTCTATTAAGGGAAAATAAAATGATTGCAACTGCAGGTGCAGACAGGTTACAGGAAGGAATGCGCCGAGCATTTGGAAAGGCAGTAAGTCTTGCAGCTCGTCTAAAGGCAGGTCAAATTGTCATGGAGATGTTTGTAAAAAAGGAGCATCTTGAGGCTGCAAAAAAGGCTCTAAAAAATGCATGTGTAAAACTGCCAGGAACCCCAACTATCAAAGTATTTCCATTAAAAAAATTATAATCTAAAATCAAGTTTTTTTAAAAACTCTTGCTGTCTTTGTTTTAGCATATCTAAAAATTCCAAAAATTCCTTACTTGTTGGATCTCTTTTTAGGATCCTTCTTGATTGATAATAAAACGAGTTATACAGTCTCCCCATTACTATACCAAATCCAAATGAGTTTGTATTATCGGAAAGTGTATCCAACGACTCTACAATCTGTTTTATTTCATCTGTATTTTCAAAAGTCTCGCTTATTTTTTGCTCCATCTTTTCTTTGAGTCTTTTATCCATCACATCAATAGAATTAATCAAGATTAAAAACAATGTTAAATCAAAAAGAAAAAAATTTGATTCCTAGATTACTAGGAATGCACCGATTCCTGCTCCTATGGCAATGCCAAGACCCAAAAATAAAAGATCAAAGGCAACTACCTTTCTAAAGGAAGCATGAACCATTTTGTCCCAGATGCTTGTTCTGGTTTGAGTTGTTTGTGTTTTCATGATTATAGTTTGGAAAAATTATTGATAAGATGTGGTCAGCTTGGTTGCTTACTAGTAAACAAGATTTTTACCAATCGTGCCTAGAAAATACAAAAAGCGATCAGATCGTTTTTATTGTATAACTTTTAGATCGCTTTTTAATGACAAAAGTTAATCACATAAAATTTGCAACATTGTTTGCAATTACAGTACTTCTAACGACATCTATTACACTACAGTCAATTCCTGCATACGCAAAGCCTACCACAAACCCAAGTGAGCGAATTTGTGGAGATCAGCTTTGTAGTGCAAATAATGGCGATGATGCAGAAAAAGAACGTGAACAAATGCGTCAACAAGTAAAAAGTCCCGCAGCAGCTCCAGAAGAGCCTGAAGCTCCTGCAGAAGAGGAAATGGAAGCTCCAGAAGCTGCACCAGAAATGGAAGAGAAAATGCATGGATGGCAAACGGTTACTGGAACGATCACATCAATGCAAGATCCAGGAGTTGGCCATGAGACACATCAGCTTGCAATAATTTTGCCACCAACTAGTAATGTCTACAAAGGAATACTT
>JBBDOC010000029.1:0-5655 GCA_040877295.1 Nitrosopumilaceae archaeon | reverse complement strand
TTTGCTTTGTAAGCGACATTGATGTTGTAGTCACATATGTTTTTGGGGACTTGCCAAACTCTCGCGTGGTATGAAATCCGCCAACCGTATAGATGAACTTGGCAGAATATTTTTTTGCAATATCAATAACGTCCTGACATATGGCATGTAGTTCTGTAGTTGCCTGTGGTTGGCCTGCTCCGCCACCAAAAATGATCATGTCTTTTGTGTGTCTATACTCCCACTTGTCATCTGGCAGCTTTATGTGGCCGCCCATATCCAGAACAAATGTTGGATACGAAGATCTTGCGATTCTAAATTTTTTTGCTTTAAGATTTTCGTTTATATGTTCAATTACAATGGCGCCAACGTTTCCCATATCTTGCATTGCTGCAATTATGATTGGCTTTTCAAGATCAGGCTCGGCATCTTGGAAAAATTCCACATCATATTACATCTTATCTTATCTTTAAACTGTAGCTATGTAAAATTTAAAAAATTTGTTAATCACGTTTTAAAACAACACAATACAATGATCTGATATAAATTCCCATCGATCGTACTAGCAAAAATCAAGATTCATAAACTGATTCTTCACTATATGTGGAAATTAGGGATTACAGTAAATGAAAAACTTTGGTACGCTTGAATACGTGCTTGACAGGTACTCGCAAACATGGAGCTGGAAGGTGACAGGCCAACGCGCAGTTACCATGGTCTCAAAGGTCATCCCACAATCTTGGTATGGCGATGGTCCACACGAGGCAATCGTTCCTGACAGTCAGAGAAATGTTAAGCAAATCAAATGGATCCTTGAGCGGTATCCACTTGAGATCCTATCAAAGTCTGTCTGGAAAAGAAAACTTTTGGATCACAAAACCCCTCGTGAAAAAATTCCAAAAATTGAAAAACTTGTACGGGCAAACCCCGGAAAACAATTTCAAGGAAAACTACTCAATTTTCAAAAAGAAGGGCTTGATTTTCTAATAAAGTCATACGGAAATGCTCTGCTTGCAGACGAAATGGGTCTTGGAAAATGCATTGTTGGTACATCATTAATTGAAACAACATCTGGTCAAATCGAGATCCAAGAATTATGGACAAAATCCTCACTTATTGAGGAAAGTGGTGATGAAGCATGGGGGAAGCTAGAATCGTCTATTGTAGTACAAACATTTGATGGCAAAGAAATCGTAGGTAAAAAAGTAGACCGAATATTCAGACAGAAAATTAACGAGCAGATTGTCAAAGTCACACTATGGGATGGTTCCACAATAGAATGCACTAAGAAACACAGGTTTCTTACTCCGGATGGATGGAAAAAGGCAGGTCAGCTGACAATTGATGATAAAATCGCAGTTCCATCTAAGACATTGCATAGTGGTATAAATGATCTTGATCCTGATGTGGCTGAACTCATGGGATGGCAACTTGCAGAAGGCTACGAATATTTTGACAACAAAAAATATGTTAATGGGCGATTCTACAATTCTGATAAGAGTATTTTATCGCATGTAAGAAAATTGGCAAAGAAACACAGCATTATGTTGCCTACTGCAAGAAAAGAAAAAACAACATTTGTTATCTCGACAACAAAGCTTGAACCTCTATTTTCTAAATGGGGTTATGAATGGGGCAAAAAGTCAGCCGAGAAAAAAATTCCAAAATCTGTAATAGAATCACCACCTGTAGCACAAAAAGCCTTTCTACAAGCAATGTTTGATGCCGAAGGTCATGTGGGAAAAACACATTGTGAATTTGCAACAGCAAGTAAGAACATCGCACATGGAATGCGTGATATTCTTCGTCATTTTGGAATTTGGCTTAGAATGCGAGTTGCAATGAAAGCTGCAACAAACGGGACACAAACTAAAAGATCTTATTACATTTGCACGTTTGGTGGAAATTCGATTGAAAGATTTGTCACTCAATTTAGGCTACGCACCAAACGAAAACAGTCAGCATTAGAAGAACTTGCAAAAAAATCTCACAATACGAATGTTGAAGGAATCCCATCACAAAAAATAGTACAGAAAATCGCAGATGCTGGAATATCGTTGCGCTCACTGAATCTGTTTACTCCATACAAATACACACAAGGAATGAGCAAAGAACTTGCATACTTTGTCATTCATAAACTAGAATCAACAGCGCAATATGTTCTTGCAAACGAGCTACAAAAACTAGCAATCGAATCAATTCATTGGTGTTCAATCAAGATAATCGAAACAAGAAATTATTCGGGATATGTATATGATCTGTCTGTTCCTCAAACGCATAACTATGTAGTCAATGGCATGATTTCTCATAATACTGTGGAGACATTGGCTTATCTGGCTACAGAACAACAGGCCTTTCCAGCACTTGTTGTAGCTCCACTTGTCACTTTGAACAACTGGCAAAGAGAAATTGGTAAATTCTTGAAAAGAAAAAGCCGAAACGGGCGGCTAGTTGAAGGCGAGGCCCCTACGTCATTTATTATCCGTCATGGAAAGAATCAGGATCTTGGCAGCTTTGATTTTTACATTATCAACTATGAGCTTTTACACAAAAGATTGCCAGACTTGATAAAACTAAACATCAAAACCCTTGTCTGCGATGAGGTTCAAAACCTTCGCTCAAACACCACACAAAAGTATGCTGCTGTAAAAAAACTAGCAGCACTAGAGTCTATAAAATACAGAATTGGACTATCAGGCACACCAATCTATAATCGTGGCTCTGAGATATGGCCTATTGTAGATATTCTAAGGCCTGGCCTTCTTGGAAACTACAAAGAGTTTTGTGAATATTTCTGTTATGTAAATGAAAAAGGAAAGGCAATTGTTCTTGAAAATAAACGACAGTCACTACACAAAGAGCTGCGAAAGCATGTAATGTTGAGACGCAAAAAATCCGACGTGCTAAAAGAGCTCAAAGAAAAAGTGCGATACAAAGAAGTAATTGATGCTGATATAGAATATTACCACAAGGAACTAAACCGAATTTGGCAAAAACTCGAAGAAGAACAAAGAGACGCAAAATCAATGTTTGACAAGTCTGCATCATATCAACGCGCCATACAAGGAGAAAGACAAGCTGCAGGTGTTGCAAAACTTCCATACGTCATCAACTTTGTTGAAAACATAATGGAAATTGAGGAAAGCGTAGTTGTATTTTGTCATCACAAATACATTCACCAGCTGTTGCATGAAAAACTAGGTAAATATTTTCCATCATCTATAATTGGTGGTCAAACAGACAAGGCACGACAAGACAGCATTGATGCATTTCAAGATGGAAAAACAAAACTAATGATTGCAGGTCTTAGGGCAGGAAACGTTGGTATCAACTTGAGTCGTGCACGATATGTTATTTTTGCAGAACTTGACTGGAGCCCTGCAATCCACAGACAGGCAGAAGACAGACTGCATAGAATTGGGCAGAAAAATACAGTCTTTGCATACTATTTGATTGGAAACGGGACACTTGATGATCATGTGGCAAACGTGCTTGTCGATAAAAGCTATGAGATTGATGCTATAATGGATGCAAAAATCGAAGAAGACGACAACAAGGAAAAGGCCAAACTAATTTTGGCACAAATCCATGATAAATTATCTGCCAAAATAGTTAATTGAAAATACTATTTTTGGACCTCAAATAGTATAAAAAACAAGAAAAAACAAGCCTATTCATGGATTTTCTACTAGAAGAGGAAATGATTGATCTTCTAACCTATTGCTTGCAAAATTCAGATTCTTCTGATATTGCAGAAAAGAAAAAAAGAGTAACGGAAATTGGAAAAGATCTTTTTGCAGATGGCGGTGTTGATGCAATGGAAAACATGTTTTTTGCACTAGAAAACAGAATCAAAGAAGAAATAGGAAAAGACCCAAAACCATTTCGCGCTTTATGGAATGGAAATTCTGATGAATGGAAATACTAGCAAAATAATTTTTTAAAAAACTAACTGGCTGGTTGTACGAAGTTTAAAAAAATGGAAAATGTCCACTATGCGCTACCAATTCTGAAGATGCTGGTACGGCAAGTGGGACAGGTACCTTTGACGGCTGGTTTGCCGTTCTTTAGGGTAACTGAACTTGGACTTTGAATCTCTCTTTTTGTCCTACATTTGACACAATATCCTGTGGTCATGCGTAGGTACTCCATTTTGCTGTATTAGCGGAACGCTGTGAAAATTATTTTACCATCAAGTACATAACCGATCGGGGCTTCATATACTAATGAACTTGATATGAGGTAAAAATAGTTATTAAATACACTATATTTAAAATGAATCTTAAATTAGAATCAAACAAACATTAGTTAATGAAAAAATTATTTCTTTATTGTGCAATTGCTGTTTCTTTGGTGATATATTTTTCACTTACATTATTTGTTTTGCCACCAAATTTTTTAGAAAAGCCAGAGCTTGTCCCACAACCGACTCTGGATGTAAAGCTTGAAAAATCAAAAATTAATTTAGGCGAATCTTTTGAAATTAAAATCACATCAAATAACATTGGTGATCCAGCAGACATTCAAATTGTATCAATTGGATTTCCAAATCTTGGAAAAATTGATGACATTGTCAAAATCACAGAATTTGATTTTACGCAATCGCCACACTATGTTTTGGTTGGAGATGAGGTAGGATCTGAATATACTGCAGGACTCAAAACAGTTGCTGCAAAACATCCATCAGTTGAGGTCTTTAGCAGACCTGTGCATACAGGCGATCAGTATCATATTGGCCTTGAGATCACGCCTGACTCTGTAGGTGAGTTTGTCATATACGTAAAAACAGTCATTTTGCCTCATTACACTGACTTGGCACACTATCCACAAAGCGGACATCTTGACTATCAAGGCGAATACGTTGAGGTCTATTCAGTTGAAGTTTCAAACCCTTAATTAGAATCCAAAGCCGATATTTTAGGAAAAGGCAGGTAATATTGGAAAAGACAATAAACTTTCTTGCAAGAAAACAATATTCTAGATTATTTTTTGCATCATCAATTCTTGTAAGCTCCGGCATCTTGATTGTAACAATAGGTGGTAGCTGGGATGTCACAAACCATCTTTTGAACAGACCTGAAACATTTTTTTCACCACCGCACGCACTTCTTTACATTGGTGTTGCAATTGCACTTACAAGTACTGCAATCAAATTTTTTAGCTTGAAAAATTTACCAGATGAAACAAAACAACAACATACACAACAAGTCAAGCTCGCAATTTTAGGTATTGCAATACTTGTTGGTGCAGGACCGTTTGACTTTTTTTGGCACTCTAACTTTGGTCTTGATGGATTACTTAGTCCTCCACATCTTTTCTTGATCTTTGGCATGATACTTTGCAGTACTGCATCGATGACATCAATTGTACGACACTCAAAAGAAAAACTAATCTCAAACTCTTACACACCATTTCATTTTCTGATAATTGTTGGGTTGTTAGCTGTGTTGTTATCAACATCTGGATTGTTTTACTCTCTTTCGTTGCCATTTTCTGATACAGCTCATTTCAACTTTAATCCAGATCCAATCTTTGCAGTTGTATTTACAACAATTGCATTTCCATTTCTTTTCTCATCAATACTTTATCTTTCATCTAGCTTTGTAAACTACAAGTTTGGCATTGCATCAATTGTTGGAACATTATTTTTGATCATAAATGCAACAACGTCAATCA
>JBBDOC010000028.1:0-5676 GCA_040877295.1 Nitrosopumilaceae archaeon | reverse complement strand
CATTGATAAAGCTGGGCTTGTAACGGAGATCACCACAATCTGTAATGGTGTTGACTTTGCTACAGTTGATGCGCAGCTTAACCCAGATGAATCATGTAAAACTAGCTCTAACGGCGATCTAATTGTTTGGACACAGCGTTTGAGCACATTCATTTCCTTTGTTCCAAAATCAGGTGCAGGGTATATTGACATAGAGGGACCGTCCTTTACACAAAATTTCGCAGAAGGTGAAAGCCCACTTGTAATTGGCAGTACAGTATTTCCCAAGTTAGGATTTTATAACGAAAAAACCGAAACGGCGACAGTAAACATAGGAACTCAAATTCCCTTCAAACTATTAATGAGTGAAAACGGTGGACCTCAAAATGTGCAACATGTTGCTCTGTACATGAACCTGTATGGACTTGCTGGCACTGAAGTGCATAAAAGTGATACATGGGTAGTATTTGAAAAGGATAAAGCTATTGAGATACATGACCCTCATGGGTTTATAGATGAGGCTTATACATCAACTGGTACAAAAGACAACAAGTTTGAGACCTTGTTTTACATCACATTTGCAAAACCAATGCAAACCTCAAATCTTATCATAGTTGCATGGGATAATAGTAGAAATGGAATAGTATCAACGGTTCTTGATGCATTTAAGGTAATAGACCCACAGGCAGAAGCTAGGAAACAACAAAAAGAAACAATTGTAGCAGAGACTTTGCAAAAGGTCCAAGAAAAAGAGGCAGTTGTAGCAGAGACTTTGCAAAAGGTCCAAGAAAAAGAACTGGCAGTATTTGCTGCAATGGCAAAGCATGGAGCTGCTAGCACTGAAGCTAAAGTTACACAAGAGGCACTTGACAAAGCAAAAGCTGTATTAGATGAAGTAACAAAAGAATCTGCCAAACCTCCTCAAACTCAAGAGCCAAAAGCAAAAGAACCTACAGCTCCTACACCTGAACCTGGCGTAGATGTTGTACCAGAACCAGGAGTTGATGTTGTATCGCCTGCTCAGAAAGAGACGATTCAAAAATGGGCTGGGTTTCATGTTGTGTCTGCATCCGACTCTGATCTATTTAGTGCATTGAATATCAAGGTAGATGCTGATTCAGCCCCCAAACTACCAAACTGGACAAAGAATACTCTTGCAAAGTGGGCATTAGATGAAAAAATAAGCATGAAAGAATTTGCCAATGCAATAAAATATTTCGTTAAAAAATAAACAATATTTAGACATCTAGTTTGCTAAAAATTATCTTTGCCTTGGCCTCTCCGATTGGCCTTATTTCTGTTTTAATTCCAATATTTCCAAACTCTTCATGCTCTACTGAAAGGGTTATAGGGATACTTTGCCATCCGTATTTAGGAACAGAAAGTTGAATTTTTTCAACAAAGGTTGTAGACGTATACTCTTTATGAAATGATTCTGGCATTCCCAGTATCTCAAGTGTGACATGTTTTGTTTTACCTGATTTATCAAGAAAACTTATTTCAGCATAGCCGTCATTTTCAAAATACACAGCACTTATCACAAATGTTTGGTCCAAAATGTTTTGATCAATTGTATTGAGATTGGCATGTATTACCAAACTCAATATAGCTATTACTCCACCAAAAATAGCTGCAATGATTTTTTTGTTCATAATGTTTGTACTAGTCTATGTTGTGAATTTCTTGGTTTGAATCTATACTAATTCTTTTCCTTTAAATGTTAAATTGCCAAAACCTCGTTCAAAATCATAGTTTGCTTGATAAACATTCAATGTATGGAATTAGGCTTATTTAGTAGATTTGCCACCAAAAATCCTGTGAAATTCAAATAAAGGTTTTAAAATAAAGAAATCAACAAAAAACAATATGAAACAAAAAGCTGCGTCTCGTAAAATCAAAATTCTTGTTGCAAAGTTAGGACTAGATGGACATGATAGAGGCGCACTTGTTTTATGTAGAGCGTTTAGAGATGCAGGAATGGAGGTAATTTATTCAGGACTTTTTGCAACACCTGAAAGAATTTCTCAAATTGCAGAAGACGAAGATGTAGATGCTGTTGCCCTAAGCCTTCTTAATGGGGCACACAACACATTGTTTCCAAGAGTGATAAGATGTCTAAAGCAAAAAAGGATCAATGATGTCCTAGTAGTTGGGGGCGGAGTTATTCCAGAAGAAGACAAAAAAGGATTAGAAAAGGCAGGAATAAACGGCGTGTTTGGACCAGGAACCCCCCTTCCTACGGTAATTGATCATATAACAAAAGGGGTTTCAAAGCTTAGAAAAATTTAGAATTATTCTGTAGAACCAGGCCACACCATTTGACGCATTTTTTTCCCAACCTGTTCTATTTGGTGTGATTCTAATTTTTTCATGTATCTGTCAAACGCGTTTTTACCATTCTTTTTGTAGTCACTGATCCATTCTTCATTAAAGGTACCATTCTTGATTGCCTCAAGTACCTCTTTCATTCGAGATTTTGTTTCATTATTCATTACTATTGGACCTCTTGTAAGTCCGCCATATCGGGCAGTTTCACTTACTCGCCTGTACATTCCTGCAATACCATATCGCTGGATCATATCAACAATAAGTTTTAACTCGTGCAAGACTTCAAAGTATGCTATTTCTGGTTGATATCCTGCCTCAACAAGTGTTTCAAATGAATTTGTAATCATCGATGCTGCGCCGCCACAAAGATCTGCTTGTTCACCAAACCAATCAGTTTCAACTTCTTCTTGAAATGTTGTCTGTATTACTCCTGCTCTTGTACTCCCAATTCCTTTTGCGAGTCCAAGGGTTCTATCCCATGCCCTTTTTGTATAATCCTGATGTACTGCAACAATAGATGGTGTGCCAAACCCTTCAAGATATGTTTCTCTTACCTTTGAGCCTGGTCCTTTTGGCGCAACCATTATAATATCAACAAAGTTCGGAGCTTTAATCCAGCCCCAATGAATTGCGGCTGCATGTGAAAATGAGAGCGCTTTTCCTTCTGAAAGATTTGGCTCGATCTCCGATTTATAGACATGAGCTTGAATCATGTCAGGGATCAAAATATGAATAATGTCTGCTTCTTTGCAAGCTTTGTCAACAGACAGTACTTTATGGCCATCCTGTTTTGCCTTTTTCCAACTTTCTCCACCTTCCTTTAAACCCACAATTACCTTTAGACCAGAATCACGCAGATTGTTTGCTTGTGCGTTTCCCTGAATCCCATATCCTAAAACTGCAATTGTTTCATTTTTTATTGGATCAAAACGTACATCATTATCTTTCCATATTTTTGCCATGTTTAATTCTAAAAAATATTGCAAATAAAAACTAACAAGCTATATCGATATAGTTTTATTACAAGAAAGACATCTTACTTTGGTCAGTTTACCTTGTAGGCGCATAAATTTTTTTGAGCCACAATTTGGACAAATTGGGCAAGCACGTAATGCCTTCATTTTTAAAATCCCGTAGTTTTATAGCGGAATTTGATATTATTTCAAGGTGCTGATGCCCATTTATTTTATTGATGATTTATAATCATACCACTTCCAAGTATTCTGATATTCTCAGAATCTGGTTTTAGTATTACACATGTATCATTATCAAATACTGCTGGTTTTTCTAATCTTAGTTTCACGGGATTTACAGAAACAAACTTGGCAGCCTTTATCTGCATATCTATACTTACCAAGCACATCTGATTTTCTGAAATTTCACCTTTATAGAAAGGATTTTTCTTAAAATCAAGCTCAATTTCGGATTTTATTTTATACAAAGTAGGATCTTCACACAAAATATCGCCTCTGTTTATTTCATCTGGTTTTGCCCCCTTGAGTGAAAGACCAACTCGTGCAGGTGAGACAGCCTCAGTAGCAGGATCATCATGCATCTGAATAGATTTTATAACTATGTCAATTCCTGCAGGTAAAAGTTTCAGTGTGTCGTATTGTTTTATTCTTCCTTGTGCAACTTTACCTAAAACTACGGTTCCAACGCCTTTTACATCAAAACAATGGTCAATTACAATTTTTGTTTTTCCTTCCTTGGAAAGCGGTTCAAGTTTATTGATGACTTGTTTTAGATCTGATGAATTTACTAGTTTGTAGCGTTCAAGTACAGTTCCATTGATCATCGAGTTTAATCGATTTTCATCTACTTCATATGTGTGACTCAGTACACCTTCTCTTTTTTTTAATAGATCAAGTGCAATGATTTGTTCGCCTATAAATTTATCAAGCGAACCTACATAGAAGATGACGTACTCTCCAAGACTAATTGCCTGAAAAAGTGGTTGAATTTTGTCTGGGAACCCGTTTGGAACAACCCAAGTTCGTATAATGTCTGACTCTTTTCTATCATACATGGCGATGTCTGTTTTTGTTCCGCTCTTTCCAAATTCATCGGCGATTGATTGCTCGCCTAAAACTACAAAGTTAACAGATTTCATTATTTTAACAAAAAGTTACTGCTAATTCAATGTTATAGATCAAATGGAATAATTTGCTTATTTTGAAACTTTCATTATGTTTTTTTGAATTAAGTATTGTATTCCTTTTACAAACTCTTCATTTGAAAGTAATCCTTCAGACCACCAGCCAGCGTTTTTTCGTAACCAAGACGGAATTTGTTGTGATTCTGTTTCTGATTCTTCTTGTGTAGTTTGAGGCACTTTTAGTATTTCTTGCTTGATAAGATATTCTATTCCTTTAACAAAGTCATTATCATCTATCTGGTTTGAGGCCCACCATCCAGCATTGGCTTTTATCCATTGTGGAATCGTTATCTCAGATTCGCTTGATTCTAAATCATCTACAGTAAATGAAACTTTTCCCAAATCTTTTTTATCATATGTTGCACTTACCTCATAGGTACCAGGTTTCCAATCATCTCTTATTATAATTCGTGTGTTAAAATCTCCTGTTACTTTTGGATTAGCAGCAAAATCTTCTATTGTGCCATCAGGTGTTTTCAGAAAAAATAGGACAGGAACACCTTCTTTGTAGCCTAAAACGTTGCCATAAATTTCAACAGGTCTTGTTCCATTTTTTGGAATAAAGTACTCGTCTCTTTCTATGTTCATTGTACCTATAGTAGATGAAGTAACTATGTTTGGACCTTCTATGTCACTAATGACAAAAGTCACAGTGCCTACTTGGTTTCCAAGATAAATTGCACGTATTGAGTAATTTCCTACTTGCCAATTTGCATCAAGTAAAAGACTAGTAGAATATTCACCTAAGTTATTTGGAAGTGTCTTTATTTCATCGGTGGAACCATCTGGTTTATCAATAAATAGTGATAATCTTACCCCCCTAGATGCGTTTACAATATTACCTGTAATTTGCATGATAGTCATTTGATCCTCTTTTATGGAAAATGAATCATTATCAATTTTGAGCGTACCAAAATTAGATGTGCTTTCTTTTTCACCGCTTGCTGGTAGAAATACAATCAAGCTGATTGCTATCACAAATACTAATGCACAAATCCATGAAGTTTGTGTTCTCAACTGTTTTTGTATTTTGTTTAATTATGTATAAGTAATTGGGTCAGCTATTGTTATGGAAATGATTTTAGTGTTATAGCATAACTTGCAAATCTATGATTTTTAGGAAAAACTTTGTTTTGTGAATATTTTGAGATTGTTTTTCTCTTAGCACCATACAATCCGAGCGGCAATTTTATAGATCTAATCTTTTCTGC
>JBBDOC010000027.1:0-5733 GCA_040877295.1 Nitrosopumilaceae archaeon | reverse complement strand
AAAAACCTTATTTTCTTTTTAATATAGCAAGCAGTATGCGTATCTTTGGGTTATAGATGGATACATGATATCATTTGAGTCAGTTGTATGTTTTAGCCCAATGATGTGACCCAATTCGTGTGTCATGATTAATTCAACGGTTTTAACATCATATAGCTGAAAACTTCCATCACAGTTGTAATCGCCCAAGGTAACTTCGACTACTCCTTTTCCATAGTTTGCATGTCCGAGGACTCCTTCTCCAAGGCTTCTAACAACCCAAGTTACCCACGCATTTGCCTCGCTTCTGTCTTTAGTATAAGTAAATTTCATTCTTGCAGGATCCCCTTTTGATGTTGTAAAGTTCTGGCTTTCCCAATATGTGATAGAGTCATCCATGGTGCCAACATGATCAAGTGGTAATCCTGGCGGCTGATCATTTACAAAAATTTTGTACTGTATAACATAAACCCCATCAACTATCTGATATGTTGGGTTTGCAAAGTTCTCATTTCCTGAAGTAACTTGTTGAGCAAAATTCCATTGTTCAGAGTCACGCAAAAACTTCTTTATCACATCAAAGCTTGGATTTGGAAATTCAATGTATCTTTTTTCTTTTTCAACTGTAATAGCCACCTTTTTTACATACATTTTGAATGCCTGAAGGTCTGATTCTCTTTCCTGCTCTGTCATTTGGGTGCCTCCAGTCTTGACTGAAATCATGCCATTTTCTACAAGATACTGTATTCCTTTAACAAAATCATCTTCGGTAATTTGTCCTTCTGCCCACCATCCAGCATTGTTTTTGACCCATGTTGGAACGTTGTTGCTTGCTACAACTGAGGTCTTTGGAAGATCGGTAATCACAATTATCGTTTCTTTTATCATATACTCAATACCACTTAGAAAATCAGAATCGCTAATTTGTCCTTCTGCCCACCATCCAGCATTGTTTTTTATCCAAAGCGGTATCTGCACTTTTTTTAGCGCAGCTAGTGATTCTGGCTTTTCTGTTGGTTTGTAAGGATATTTGGCAATCACTTTTTCTGCATATTCTTTATAGTTTTTAACAACTGTATTGTCTGGTGCCAGCTCAAATGCCTTATCAAAGTACTTTTTTGCCTCATGATATTCGGCAAAATTTCCAAAGCCGACTCCTAAACCAGTAAGTGCCATGACATCATTTGGGTTTCTTTGCAATACTGTGTAGAAAGTAATCAACGAACTTTCATGATAGTCAAGATTGCTTTCTGCAACAGCCTTCATTTTGAGGGTTTGATCGTGATCAGGAAACATCTCAAGTATGTCATCAAAAAGCTCAATTGCCTGCTTGTAGTCGCCTCTTGCAAAATGCTCAGTTGCAGTCTTAAACAAGGCTTCGGCTTGTTCTTTATCTTGACCATATGCAGAAAATGGTACCATAACTGATAGTGATACAAAGAAAATGAATAGAACAGAGATTCTAAACATTATCAAAAGTTTTGAATAGGTTTAGATAAATCTAATCCAGAAATGGTCAGCAACAACTAATATCTATCAGAATTTTCTAATTTGAGTGATGAAGATTGTACATGCAAGTCCTGGCTTTGGTAACGTATTGACAGAAAAACAAGTAGAAGAATTTCTCTCAAAAAGCAAATTAAATCTCCTTTTGGGAACAATTGATCCAAAAGGCGATCCAAACATCCATCCTGTCTGGTACTATTATGAAAACGGTAAACTATACATTGAAACAAGCACATCATCAAGCAAGGTAAAAAACATCAAAAACAATAATGCTGTATATTTCTGCATTGATGATGAAAAAATCCCATACAAGGGTGTAAGGGGAAAAGGAACTGCAAAAATCTCTGAAAACATTGAGCGCAACACGCCTATTGCGTCAAAAATTATGATAAAATATACAGGAAGCCTTGATAATCAAATTGCCAAATTCTTAATGGATGGTGTAAAAAACGGATTTTCTGTAATTCTTGAGATAACTCCAAAATACTATGCAACATGGGATCACAGTACAGGAATCACGGCATAGAAATTAGGAAAGATAATTAATAAACTGATTTTAATTTGGGGTGATTGTCTTCTGAAAACAAACTTGCACAGATAAAACAGAAAATTGAGTGCCTACACCAGGAACTTGTAACAATAAACCAATCAACGCAACCAATGCCTGAGCTGATAAATACTACCAATATTTTACGAACAAATGAATACCTTACACATGTAAATGAGAAAAAAACAGAGATTGTTTCTTCCTATGAAGAGTATGTCAAGGAATTAGAGCGATTTCTTTCATCAGTACTTGAACGCAAGCTAGCATTTTTGAAAAAAACCCATGCTAGATTACAAAAGAGGACAAAAAAGAAACCAATAAGAAAACGAATCAAAAAATCTAAAAAGAAAAAATCATCTAAAAAGCGAAAGCATTAGGTTATCTTACTCTAAGGTAATTTACATCACCAACTAGAATGCGATGGTATGAGCCATTTTTTGATATTACAAGTGCCCCATCATTATCAATCTTGACTGCTTTTCCAGTCATTTTGGATTCAGAAGTATTAACAGTAATTTTTTTACCAATGGTGGATGACTTTGACGTCCATTTTTTGATTATCGTATTAACATTGCCAATGTCTAAGATATGGCATATCTGTTCAAGCTCATAAAGAAATGACTGTATTAGTTTAGTTGGATTTGCCACTTGGCTTTTCTTTAACAAAGATCCAGCACCGTAAAAATGCTCACTTTTTTTTAGAGTTACATTGAGTTTTTTTGCATCAATTTTGTAATTAATTCCAACGCCTAAAATCAGATGCTCTATTTGGTTTGATTCTATTGAAATATCAACAAGCATTCCGGCAACTTTTTTTCCATTTAATGTAACATCGTTTGGCCACTTGAGCTCAGGTTTGAGATTTAATGTCTTTTCAATTGCTGTACAAAGTGCTAGTGATGATGCAATTGGAAATAGTGTGGCATAGGAAACATCAAACTTTGGATGTAAAATAACAGAAAGCCAAATACCTCCAACTGGAGAAGCCCATCTTCTTCCGAGTCTTCCTTTTCCAGATGTCTGTCTCTGTGCAATGATTACGGCTCCAGAATTATTTTGATTTGAAATCTTTGATGCAAAGCTTTGCGTTGAATCAATTGTATCAAAATAGTAAACTGTTTTGCCTATCTGTTTTGTCTTTAAACTGTTAGTTATTTCCCATGGCAGAGGAAGAAAAGTTTGTCTTGCTATTCTATAGCCACGATTTTGTTTTGATTCGATTTTGTATCCAAGCGAGTGTATTTTTTTAATATGTTTCCAAACAGTCGTTCTACTAATCTCTAGTTTATCACAAATATCCTGTCCAGAAACATACTCCGAACTGTGTGATTTTAGTAGTTTTAAGACTCGAAATAATATTGAATCATCGTTAGAACTATACAAATTATTGTTCCACACTAAAAGTGATTTCGAGATTTAAAAACCAATATCGATGTCAAAGCCGCCACCATCGCCCATTCCAGAATCGCCCATATCGGAGCCTTCTGTTCCTTCTGTCCCTTCAGGCATTTGTTCTGGTGGTACATACTGTGACATTGTATGCCCAATCATGCTAAACATTGTAGTAAACATGATCATGTCAATTATTCCAAAAAACATCATTGTTGGCAAAAATGATTTTCTATCATCCATTGCCTGTTCTAGTTTCTGCTTGTCGCCTGATTTGTACAGTGTTACCAACTTGTTCCAGTCTTGTTCTAATTCATGTACACGTGCTTGCAGCTCGTTGTTGCCCTTGTCTGTGACACGAATCTCTATCTTTGGGCCAAAAAGTCCCTTCTTTTTCTGCGCTGTTATTAGCTCGCGTCTTTCAAGTCGTTCAAGTATTTCATTTATCTCTTTAGGATCTATTCTTGTTGCCTTGCGTATCTTATCAAATGTTTTAGCACCGTTTTTTATGGCACCCAAAACCATCACATCTTTTGGTTCTTCTTCCATGCAATCACTTTGTAGATATTCTATAAAAGCTCTACAATAAATTATAAACTAATTGCATTCATTCATTATTATGGAAAAAGACTCTTTTACAGATGAAGAGATTAGAAAAATTTTCTCACTCAAAAAGGTCGTAGTCATTGGAATGTCAAAAAATGAAGAAAAGGCAGCACATTATGTGCCAAAGTATCTGGCAGATCAAGGCTACAGCATCACTCCAGTGAATCCAACCGCTGATGCCATACTTGGCAAGAAATGTTACAAAAGCATCAATGAGATCAACGATTCTATCGATATAGTGGACGTGTTTAGGCCATCAGAAGAAGTTCTACCTGTGGTTCAAGAGGCAATAAAGAAAAAACCCAAAGTGATTTGGCTGCAGGAAGGGATCCACAACCCTGAAGCAGAAGAGTTGGCAAGACAATCTGGAATCAAAGTAGTTTTCAATAGATGCATGCTTGCAGAACACCAGCGCCTATTCTAAAATGCCTGACTCTTTTTTAGAGTTTTACAATTCACTATTAGAGCTTGTAAAATCATTTGAAAAAAATAATACAATGCTAAAGATAGAAGAGGATCTAGAAGCAAACATTATCCGTGTTTTTGGCCAAAACATTACATCGCTTGCCAGGGCAAAAACAGGACTTGACGATGTCTCAGAGCTTGCATACACTACTGCAGAGCATCATCCATACTGGGGATTGCTCTATCATTGCTCACAGATAGCAAAAATCGCACTCGAAAAATGGGATGATAAAATAACAAAAGAAGAGATAGATGAAATAGAATGGTCCATTAATGAGCTTAAAAACATGTGTAAAAAACTACGAGAAGACATCTAGTCAGAGATAAATAATCAGAAAGGAGATTTCATTCATGCCGATCAAAATCGGTCTTATCGGCAAAACAAATACCGGCAAGACTACTTTTTTTAATTCAGCCACCTTATCGTCAGCTGAAATCTCAACATATCCATTTACCACAAAAAAGCCTGAAACAGCAACAGCTTTTGCAATTACTCTTTGTGTACATCCAGAGTTTAATGTGACTGATAATCCAAATAACTCAAAGTGTAGTGAAGGGTGGCGCTACATCCCAATTGAGCTAATTGATTTGCCAGGTCTGATCAAGGATGCATGGAAGGGAAAAGGTCTTGGGGATCAGTTTCTTACAGTTGCTGCACAATCAGATGCCTTGTTGCATATAGTCGATGTCTCAGGAAGCGTTGACTCTACAGGAAAAATAACAGAGATTGGCGCAGGTGATCCAATTTCTGATTTTGCCGACATTGAAGAAGAGCTTGTAATGTGGTATCATAAAATTTTAGAAGGAAACAGAGACAAGGTATCAAAGCTTGTTCGCTCTGGTGCTGAGCTAATCGATGTAATAACGGATCTTTACCGTGGAATAGGTGTTCACAAGTCTCATGTAAAAGAGGCACTTAAAGTAACCGGCCTTGAAGAAAAAGACTTTGATAACTTTGAATTCCAAGACAGTAAAAGTCTTGCATCATATCTTAGGAAGGTTTCAAAACCAACACTTATTGTTGCAAATAAAATTGATATCGAAGGTGCAGACAGAAACTTTGCAAGACTACGTGAGCGGTACAATGATACTATTATAGTACCTGCAAGTGCAGACAGCGAGCTAAGCCTTAGAAGGGCAGAACAAAAAGGTCTGATAAAATATTCTCCAGGCTCTGAGCAGTTTGAAATTTTAAAACCCGAAGATCTTAACAACAAACAAAAAGATGCCTTGAACTTTAT
>JBBDOC010000026.1:0-5808 GCA_040877295.1 Nitrosopumilaceae archaeon | reverse complement strand
TGGATTTCATGTCTCCTAGACGGTCCAACATTAAATAATGTGAATATACTCTTTCAACTGGATCTCGTAAGCAAATCAGAATTTTTGCTTCAGGAGATACTTTATGTATTAATTTAGGGGCTTCTTTATCCCCCAAATATGAGGGGCTTGCTTCTCCAACAATTTTCTCATTTTTTACATTTTTGAAAAGTTCTAGATATTTTTTTTTGTCTCTAATTGGTCTTAGATCATGATTATCACCAAAGGTCATGGTAGAAAAATAATTTGGTTCTTTATACCTTGACATAAAGATTCCAGGGATGTTCATCAAGTACGCGTATAATGACGATGTTCCAGCTTTATCTGCTCCTACAATAAAGAAATTTGGCCACAATTCATGTATCATATAATCTTAAACGTGGAAAAACATTTGAAGTTTTGGTTTTCATCTATTGAAACGATTTTTCTACAAATATTCTTACAAGAGATATAGGCACTACATATTACAATTATAAGTGCTAAAAATTATTTTTCAAAAATAAAAGTACAAATAACTTAGATGTTGAAAATCCATAGGAAGTTAAATTGCAAATTTTTAATGTTAAAAAAAACATTACATCTAGCGATTATTTTTTCAGCCATATAAGGCGGTTCTGTCAGCCAATATATGATTTACGAAGCTATAGGAAAGCTTACAAAAACTATCCTAAGGTAATTCACAGTAAACGGATCAATAAATATCCTATAGAGGCAATTTTACAAAGTGGTAAGATCATTTCAATTAAAAATATATCACAATTAAGAATTGTAACAAGTGCATTAGAAAATGATTGTGATATTCAAAATGATTTAATTGTAATTAAAAAGAAAGGTTTTCCAGAAGTAAAACTTTACGATGGAATAGAAAATGGGGATATTCGTGCTTCTTTTTTTGAAGAACAATATAGATGGTTACCTGTAGAGGAAAAGGAAGTTATTGATATAGGTACAAATATTGCTGATTCTGCAATTTACTTTGCCTTACGTGGAGCTAAGAAAGTAATTGCTATTGAACCTGCACCAAAAAACTTCCAATCAGCAAAAAAAAATATAGAATTAAACGGATTATCAAATAAAATACAGCTGCTTATGGTTGGATGTAGTGATAAAGTAGGATCGGTTTCAATTGATACAGAAAAAAGTGGTGTAAGTTATTCATTAGAAAATGATGAAAAACAAGAAATTGCAATACCTTTAACAACCTTAAATGATATTCTAAAAATGATTAAGACATTTCCTTGCATATTAAAAATGGATTGTGAAGGATGTGAGTATGATAGTATTTTAGCATCTAGCAAAGAAACTCTTAGAAATTTTAGCCATATTCAATTAGAATATCATTTTGGATACAAAAACTTGAAGACTAAATTAGAAGATTCAGGATTTGATGTAATTGTTACAAGACCAAGAATTGGTTTACCTTTATCACAAGAAGAAAAGAAATCCTTTTTTGGTTATATTTTTGCGAAGAGAAAATCAAAATTTGAAAACTAAGTCCAAATAGTGATTCCAATATGGAGTAATTACTGATTTTTTAATAATTGGGAGATCAGATAGTCATTAATTATTATGTATATTGATTTAATAATTAACTATGAAAGTTTGTTTATTTGGTTCGTATGTAAATGATTCTTATGGAATACCATCAGGCAATGAGGGAATCATAATAAAAAAAATTCTAGAAAAAAAGGGAGTTAACGTAATTGAATGCCAGAAGGATTTAAACAGTATTTCTTCATTATTGGCGACATATTTTAAATTATTTTTGAAGCATAGGAAAATGGATTATGATATAATGATTATACCTTGGAGAGGAATAATCACCCTGCCTCTTGCAAAAATTATTCATAAAAAACCAATAATATATTTTCCTGCATTTTCAATTTATGATACTCTGGTAAATGATAGAAAAAAAATGAAACAAGGTTCACTAAAAGCAAAATTTGTTCATTTTGTAGATAAATTGGCATGTAAATGGTCCGACTTGATAGTTCTTGAAAGCACTGAAGAGATTCAATATTTTTGTAAAGAATTTGGCTTACCACAAGAAAAATTCAGGCAGTGTCCTCTGACAGCTGATGAATCAATTTTTTATCCTATCAACAAGGAAAAAAATTCAAATAAATTTACTGTGTTATTTTTTGGATCCTTTATACCACTTCATGGAATTGATGTAATAGTAAAGGCTGCAGCAATTTTACAAAATAAGGATAATATAGTTTTCAAAATTTGTGGAGATGGACAAACAAAGCCAGAAATTGAAAAACTCATAGTTGAACAAAAATTAAAAAACATTGAATTGCTTGGAATTGTCTCTAAGAATACATTACTTGAAGATATTCATTCATCTGATGTTTGCCTTGGAATATTTGGAAATACAGAAAAAGCTAAAAAAGTTTTAACAAACAAGGTCTTTCAGATTTTAGCTTCAAAAAAACCGTTGATAACGATGGAGTCACCAACAGCTAACGAATGCCATCTAGAAGACAAGAAAAATTGCATCCTTGTTCCACCAGCAAATCCACAGAAACTAGCAGATGCAATACTTTTTTTGAAAAACGATCCAAACAAACTATTAGATATAGCAGAAGAAGGTTACAAAACCTATGGTGAACATCTATCAATGAATGTTGCAGGGAAAAAACTGGTCAGTTTTATTCAAGAGTTAATTGAACCCAAGGTGTAAAATTGAATCCTCTTCTATCAATCATAATTCCAACCCATAACTCAGAATCTATAATTAAGCGGTGCCTGGATTCATTAACATTCCAATCCATTCCAAGGGAACAATTTGAAATCATTGTTGTAGATGATGGATCTAAGGATAAGACAGCAGATATTGCAAAAGAGTGTGGGGCAGACAAAGTAATAGTAATTGACCCTTGTTTTCAGGGAAAAGCACGAAACATAGGAGCCAATACTGCAAAAGGTGAAATTCTTGCGTTTATTGATTCTGATTGTGCAGCTAAAAACAATTGGTTAGAAACTATTACAAGAGAAATTAAGAGCATTAAGGCGATTGGTGGACCTGTATTGAATGGCAATGTCCACAGTCGAGTTGCATGGGCGGAATATTTGATGGAATTTTGTGGGTGGGATGAATATAGAAAAAGGTCAATAGTCCCTTTTGTTCCAGGTTGTAATCAAGTTTGTACCAAGGAAGCATTTTTACAAGTTGGTGGATTTTCCGAAAAACGACTTTCAGAAGATGTTTTATTTGGACATTCATTACAAAAAGCAGGAATTGAATTATTATTTGTCCCAGAGTTACAAGTACTACATTTCTGCCGAACAAAGTTAAACCGGTATCTTGCAAATATGAAACTCTTGGGCAAATACTCCACTAGAACATCACAACATGTTCCATCCATTTATCGAAAGATCTCGACGCGTAGGATTTACATCCCATTGGTTTTTATTGTAAAGTTAGGAGCAAGAACAATTCGTGCAATAAGAGCAAAAAAATTCCTAAAGTTTCTTTTAACTTTTCCTCTAATTATTTTAGGCACAGCTTCGTATTGTAGTGGTGTTTGGAATGAATTGAATACTAAGAAAGATCAAACCAAATAGAAATTATGTTTTGGGATAATTATAATGATTGAAAAAATGCAAGTAACCAAGTCGAAAATCATATCATATGGAGTGTTTCTTTTCGCTCTATCGATAGTATCAGTAAATTTAATTTCTCTAATATTTCCTGCACTATTACTTACTTCAACTACAAGTCCAGAGAGTCACATAAACCCCTTTCAGATAGGAGCTTGGACTGTTCCATTTCTTGCTGCAAATCTAGCAGTTCTTGCATTTGGGCTGATATACTATAAACATCGTTTGCCTAGTATTGCCACAAGAGCATTCAGATTTATTCTGAGATTTGAAGTATCTCGCAAAACAGCAATTGTATCTTTCGCAATTATTTTGGGAATCTATATTGTATATTCATCTGGAGAGCTAACAGCAAACGAGGAAGACGTATGGGATGACTGGAAGGTTGTTGGACCAATCATTGATAGTTTCCCTGACGGTGGAGAAGATAATCTCCCATTAAGAGTAATTTATGTAAATAATTTTCTGCTCTATGGATCACAAGAGATATTGCAAAATGTAAAGGTAATTCCGTTTATTGCAAGCATATCTCTGGTTTTTGTTACATATTTTTTGACTGTAAAATTATCGAAGAAGCGATTCGCAGGTCTAGTAGCAACTATAGTTTTGCTTCAGAGTCATACGTTTTTACGATATGATACTACTGCAACCTATACAAATTTCTGGACGGTATTTTATCTTGCATCATTATATCTGGTTTACAAAAAATGGCCTCTTTCTCCAGTTTCTTTTATTGCGTCTATTTTCTCAAAGGCTTTATCAATTGCATTTATCCCAATGACCTTATTTTTTGTATTAAGATCAAATACAAAATCCAAACATAAATTGGGTCTTGTAATATCATATCTAGCAATCATAGGTGCAGCTATAGCAGCAATGTTAACAATTGGCGGTCTTGGATATAGCAAAACTCTAACTGAATTTAATGGAGTAGATTTTGTCAGTGGTTTTACATCATGGGCATTTCAGCTAAGAATTGACGGATTAGTTTTAGTATTTCTTTTACCTCTTGTAGTTGGACTGTTTATAAAATCTCAAAAAGGATTCATGGATGCTGATTCTATTTTAGTATTAATTGCAGGAGTGCTAATTTCTGTACCACTTTTGGCAGGATTTACGCAGTTTAATATCCAGCCTTACAGATGGATACCATTGATTGCTTTTTTTGCTATAGGGGTAGGAATGCTTCTATCAAAATCAGCCAGCGGGTCTGAAGATTGAATAAACGTAACTTACCACATCTCCCTTTTCTACAGGAATCTGATAATGCCACGTAGTAGCTAGTGGCAGGTTAACCTTATCTGAAAAAGGAATCTCATGGAATCCAAATATGGTATCAACGTCAACTGCTGTGACAAACTCCTTTTGGTGTAAAGCAAAGTTATGATTATCTCGATTTACTGTTTTTATCACAGGCCAGCTGTCAACTAGATCCTCGACAATCTGGTGCTTGAGTGCTTTAATCTTTGTTGTACTAAGATATCCCACAAGACCGCCGTGAGAATCACGAACTATAATCTCAAGTATTCCATCAAGTACGCCATATCTGTAATTAGTTACCTTAAGCAATGCCTCTTCTATCTTTAGCTGTGCAATGATTTTGTGTGGGTCTAGTTTGAGAACCTGCTCATACAATGGAATTGCCTGCCTAAACTTGCCAGTCTTTGAAAGGGTATTTGCCTTGTTGTATAACGCATCAATATTGTCAGGATCAGTTTTTAGAATTTTATTAAATTGAGATATTGCCTTGTCGTATTCTTCCTGCGAAAAATAGTCCATTCCTTTTGAAAGCAAATTATCAATTTCTGCTCCAGAATCTCCATATGAAATTATTACAGGTATGGCAATTAATCCTGCAAGTAAAAACAATAATGGATTCATTATCTCACAATTTCACTAGGTATCAGGTTTTATGAAAGTTTACAGTGGCCCCTGAACAATTACCATTGCATCAAAGACATTATCAAAGTTTGTGGCCCCCAAAAATATTGGTTGGTTTATTGGTATTTCTAGAATCTCACTTGCAGCGTATTGAGAAAATGTAATGTCTCCTTCTGCAATTGCATTTCCATCTTCGTTGAGCAGTTTACAGATTAGCTTTCCATCAGATCCATCAGATCTTTCAGTACCAGGTAAAATGTCTTCGTCGCTATGAAATGCACATGCAGTAACTATAGTTACTGG
>JBBDOC010000025.1:0-5854 GCA_040877295.1 Nitrosopumilaceae archaeon | reverse complement strand
TCATAAAGAATCAATTCAAAGGAACATATCTTGAATATCACGATACAAAACTTGTTGATATCATCAAAGGGTATGCATTACAAGCGCTATTTTATTATCTTACAGGAGAACCATTTTGTAGATCAAAAAAGTGTAGACTTTATAATGCACATTGGCAAGCTGATCTTTTGTATTCACAAATACATATCGGCAAATTGTGTAATAAGCATCAACAAGTTCTTGATCTGCTTGCTCTAAATCATGAATAATTTAAATATTAAAACTTTCGGTTCGTGATTAATCAATGTCTTATGAGACTACATCTTACTTTTATGGCATGGATTTTTCTTTTGGAATAGAATCGTTACTAACATACGCAAGCTGATAACAAATGGATAAATTTATTAGAATTTGACATTAAAAATACAAAAATTAATTCAAATTCTACTATAGGTATGAGTCAAACTTAAAACCATTAAATTTTGTGGATATGTGTGTTACTAGGTGGTACTGACGTTTGTGGAGATGATGAACATGGTCAACATAGAATAATTGCTATTGTAATGGGTACACACGATGCTATTAATGCTCTGAGAAATAACATCCATGTGAAGGAAATTCATATGAGTAAAATTTCTGAAAAGGCACGGATTGAAGTTATGCAGAAATTAGATTTCCGAAATAATGACCTTTTCGCACTTTCATTGGAGGTAGAAAAGGTAAAAACAGTAAAAGAAATTCATGAACGTAATAAGCAAAAGGACAAGTATTATGACATAAAACTACCTTACCAACACTTTGATGCGTTGTTATTATCTAAAATACGATCAAAAATGGAAGGATTTTCTTATCGGTTTGATAGTGGAATTACGAACATTATGATGGAATGTGATAATGATATGTATGATACAATTCGTAGCTGGCGTATGCAACGAAAGTCAGAAGGAAAAGCGTATGAATTAGCTGATGCTGTTGCATACTGCCATAATAAGAGAAAAAAAATTCGTGGCTGTACTACAATAAATCTAGTGAAGGATCTAAGAAAACAAATGAATAAGGATCTATTAATTAAATAAAGTCAGATATCACATTAACCCTGTGTCACCGTCGTCATACCCAACGGGTTTACGCCAGCCACAGGAATGTGAATATCTGATATGTTATGGGGGTAACAATTTCTAAAAAATGTATCTACCCAGAATTTCCACTCCAGAGAGACCTATATAAACCACCATTTCCACTGTCCGAATTATTCGAAAAAGATCGTGTTCCTAAATGTTGCTTTCGTGAAAGAACTAACCAAAAGCAATATCGCCAAGGAATAGACTTTATCCCGCTTTTTGATTCCTCACAGTTTATTTATAAAATTAAGATCTAGCAGATTCACCCGTTTATTGTCTTGTAACTTCGTCCAGTTTCTATCAATAAAATTAATCTATCTAGAGCTAAAGGCGTATAATCGACAAGCTCGGCACATACATTCACCGTCTTGTTTTTCTGATTGATAAATGGGTAGTCTTTCAAGTTGTTATTGTGCTTGTCTCCATGTATGATCCAACCATCATATCCAAATGGTCTGTGCGGGCCATGCATCAACAAGAACTTGTAATCTCTGTATTTGATACCATGTCTGTCTGGTATTACGGTAGTGCGTGTGATTGCATCCCTGTCGTGATTTCCTCGAATATAAAAAATCTCACCGTTTAATCTGTCAAGCCAATAGTCTATTGGATGTCTGCCTCGTCCATAACACATATCACCAAGAAAATAGATAGTTTCATTTTCTTCAATGGTATGATTCCAATTAGCAAGTAATTCGTGTGACTAAAAGCTGATTTGAAAGCAGTAAGTGTTTTATTGTTAAAAGTTGTTTTTCAAGTATGAAGCATTATTGTCCTGAATGTAGAGAAGAATGGGAATGTAACGAATATCATTTTACAGAGGGTATTAGAGAGATGCTTTGTCCACCACATCTCTGGAATGCAGTAGGTAAATCATAATTCATGTCCCGATCCTTTACACAAATAAAATGTCCCATCAACTTGACAGTTCCGAATATAGAAACATTCAAAATTTATGTGACGCAGAATTTCTGCTAAACCGTCCTAGCGTCAATTCTTTTATTCCATTCAATAGTCCATTTTCGTATAAAGAATATGTTGAAAGGCGTGATAGCCATGGCCAAAGGTATTGATATGGGAATTATACCATCAAGTAAATTGGTTTCAACCTGAATTAAACCTGTCATGATTAATAAAAATGGAATTGCGACAATAGAAACTGGTAAAACCACGAGTATTGTTTTTTCAATTCTGCGGTATGCATAAAATAGTGTCACCATTCCAGTCAAACTAAGTACATAGATATAGGCAACTTTTCCTACTGATGGCAAATCAATTAGCCAAACCAACATGAATAGGGGAAACATGCATGTATAAGATATTTGAGTAAACATGCTAACTTTGAGTCTTCTTTTTATTGTCTTGAAACAATTTCTACATATTATATCATCGTCACGAAATGCTCTTAACGGTTTATCTATATGCAATTCTTGCCAATCTTCAACAAAATGCTTCATGTTCCACATTCTAATAGTTTTGTTGCATATTACACATTTTCCAGTCAATGAATATTTAGATCTAAAGAAAAAAAAGGACATTCCGCTTGCAATGAATGTGAAGATAATACTAAAAGAAAATATCATGGCAAAACCATACTCTACTGTAATATAATCAGAAAATACATAACCTAACATAATTTCCGCTACGCCAATTCCCAAGAATATGAGAGGTATCTTAGTACTTTTTTTCATTACATGCTTCTATGATTGAAATTCACTTTTTACATTTTAACACTTTCGGCTGCATGGTTTTCTGATTCTATCATCCAGTAGTGTTCAAAGTAATAATGATTAAGATAATCATGTCTATTAAGAAATTTCTTTCAATTTCATATATGTGCATGTTAATGGCGATCGATTCTACGTTCCACGCAGACGTACATGCGCATAAAAGCATTTTTTTGTTGTTAAATTGGTTTAAAGCTTTGTTTAGCTAAGCTCTTTTGGAGCTTGAAATGCTATTTTTTGAACATAACTGCTTCTTTTGCATAACCTGAAAATCTAAACTCTATTAAGTAATGTGGCATTTCATTCCTAACTTAATTCTGTAGTTTAATCTCTCTCTAACCCTCTTACCCATTTTTTAATCCCTATGACGACAGACAACATTACTAATGCAAGTCCTATTGCCGCCGGTATCACCATAATAATAAAACTCATAGAATTTGACATTATACCTCCTTGCATTATGGCAAAACTTCCTATCATAATCGCTAATCCGACTATGAATAATTTTAATAATTTTTTCAAGACTGCATTTTAAAACGAAGAATACAAGATAAACTATACCCTACAGTGGTAGTATTCATCTATCGCATAAATTGCATAATATATCCTGACCTGTTATTTCAGATATTCTAAAGTCAGAGATGTAGCCTGTACTGGCTCGCTTATTCCATAATTCAGTGTGACATAAATGGTGTGCAACCCATCTGCTCCTAACCATTTTGAGACATCTGCAGAAATATCTAATCTATCAGAATACCCACTTTTATTTTCAAACGTTACGTAATCTACACATTGCTTATTGGTATTGGTAGTAATCATGATCTTACCAGCACTACATTCTTCATAATAGCTGTTGGGAGGAGGACGTTCAACTATCATGCCAACAAGATTTCCTTGATCATAGTAGCCAGCATTATACGGGGATTCATCATTCAAAGACTGTCCAGTTAGTGTTTTAGGATTTGGATCTGAATATACAGCTATATTGTAAAGTGAGAAACCAGACGGCATCTTTCCAACTAATTGTAGCTCGTCCACAGCTACGAGTTCTATCCTTGTCCAATCAATAACATTATCTTCAAAATGTTCAACAAAGTAGAAACTTTCAGAGTCGTATGCAATTCCAAAATTAACATGAGTGTGGTGTGGGTCTAAGATGTTATCTCGATGACCCCAATTTGATGAGGCATCATTATACATCATGTTGTATTCGAGTTTAGATATCTGTTCATTGGGATCGAATACGTTAGGAAGGCAGTTTGAAGTTGGACAGCTGGAAAAAGTATACGCATTATTTTCTGCTACAGAGCCTTTGCCCCCAAGCTCAGTATATGTGACATAGGGTTTGACACCCTTAGAGTTCCAATGAGAAAAGTAATCTACTCTAAGCATATCATCTGCATGAAATTGTGCTGCAGGATTATTTCCTAGCTTAACTGGATTGAGTCCATAATCTGCTCTATCTTTGTTAACGAGTTGGAGTGCGTAAGAATATAGTTCCTCTTTGCTTGATTGTTTTGGAATGCTCTCTTCTTTTGGAGCTTGCGGTTCTTCTGGTGGAATCGGTATATTTTTATCACTTGGTTGCAACGGAATTGGAATTACTGGTTCCTTTTCTTGTTTTTGGGTTTCTTTTTTCTCTTTTAAAGTGGCTAAAGTAAATTCCTGAGTTATCAGTTCCCCTTGATGAGTTTTGTATTCTACTTTACATGATTGATTCTTGATAGTCAGGGTCACATCTTGTTGTATTCCTGTTCCTATAGGGGGATTTGCAGCACATTGCACTGTATCCTGACCGGGACATTTTATGAGAATTGTTCCAAGACCGTTAGAATGCATTACACAGTTTTGTACAATCGGTTTGCTTTGATCTGGTATAGATGATTCAGTGGTTTCAGGAATGGGTTCAGTAGTTGGTTGTGGGAATCCTTTGAAGATAGCGTCAAAATCCAGAGGAATGTATCCTTGCTCCAATGCGTATACAATACCTGCCATAACAAGAATCGATATCCCCATCATTACCGCGAGTGCTTTAGAAAATGATTTTTTCTGATATCTTTTCTGTATTATTTTCTCAGTTTTTTCTTCTTTTATTTTTTTAGGTTTGTTTTTGTCTGTTAATTTAATCTTAATTCCTTGAGAATTTATTGATTCTAAATCACCTTTGAACGTATGAAATATCTCGTCTAAGATATGTTGTGCATCATGTTCATTTGGGTAAGAATTTGGTAAAAAATCATGATGTTCTTGATAATTGATTACTAGACTTTGAAAACCTATTTTGTGAATAGAATCAACTGCTGTATTCATCAAAAATTTGCTCGGATTATCAAATCTTAAAACTAATTTGTATCCCCTCACATCACCACTTCCAATTTTTCTGTCAGTACCATAATTCCATGAAGCCGATGATGGAGTTTTGGGTTCTTGAAAATATAGTCTAATCCATACTTGATTTTCCTCCTTAGACCTTAGCAATTTTAGTGGACTCTGATCGGATGGAGTTTGTGTTGAATCTGATTCAATGTAAATCTTAGAACCTTCTCGAATAACCTTGAAATAAATTTGTAAAAAATTTTCACTCATATTTTATCTAAACACTACAAGACTAATTGTGAATAAAATGATGTGCAATGTATTCATTTCGAGAACTGAACTTCTGAGGAGGACGGCAAGATGCACACACCCAAAATGGTCTATCTTCCTTTGGAACATATTCATCAAGCTTAACACTTTTAAATTCATTTATTGGAATGACTTCTTCAAGAAATGTTTTCTTAATTGAGCATCTCTCATTATCTTTAACATGTGCCTCAATCTCAGCACCAGCAGATTCAATGTCAACTGGTTCAGTAGAAACATAACCGCATGAATCACATACAACGATGTATTGACCCGTCATGATATTCTGTTCATGTTTTCTCAGCCATGTTTTTCTAACGTACAATCTCGCGTTTCTTGGTTTTCCACAGTTATGATTTTCTGCCTGCTTATGGTGAGCACAAAACTTGAATCCACAATACTTGC
>JBBDOC010000024.1:11154-31305 GCA_040877295.1 Nitrosopumilaceae archaeon | reverse complement strand
ATTTACCTGAGCATCAAGCCTTTCAATTTCTTCATACGCAAACTTGAGCTCAGTTTTAAGCTCCTGATTCACTTGAGCTGTTCTAAAAGTTTCCTTTAGAATGCTAGACTCTTCTCTTTCAAATATTGGATATGCTTTTAGCAGTTTATCTAGATACTTTTGATCAGTGATGTAGAGCGTCTTGTTTTGTTTTAGCTTTTCTAAAATGTAAGCTAGTCTGCCTATGTCGCCTTTTCCATGCGATATCAAAGTTTCCACATGCTTGACCACTTTGTATGACAATTTCGGTTTTCACTCCTAATCGACAATTATTCTAATAATGGCCAAGCGATAATTTCGGTTGACATTTTGATCAACAATTGTACTATAATGCTTTGATTCGTTCCTAAAAAGATCTTTGATCCCAACTAAGAAAAGCTAACAAAATGTAATTTTTATTATACTGCAAATGATTTAATTTGTTAGTGTTTTGACGGAAATTATAACATTGAGACTAATTCCCACAATTATTGTACTAGCATGTATTGGATTTGCAATATCCTCTGCTTTTGGTGCAACTGTTACATTTAGCACTGACAAGTCTACCTACTCGTCTGGCGAGTCAATAAAGCTAACAGGAACAATAGCTCCAATAGGTACTGGTCAATTTGTTATAGTACAGATAATCAATCCATCTGATTCTGATCTTGTTACAGCAGATCAGTTTTTACCAAAAAGTGATGGCACTTTTTCAAAAACATATCTTGCTGATGGCCCAAAATGGAGCCAAGAAGGTGCATACACTTTGAGAGTTTTTTACGGTGAATGGTCTGAAACTACATTTCAGTTCAAAAAAACCGCAAGTGTGACTAAACCACAAATTCCGCCAAAAGAAATTCCTAAAGACGAAAAAATCGAAGAACAAAAACAACTGATTTCATTCTATAATGAAAAAACAATGATTGCAGGATTTCCGGATCTAAATAACTCTCCTAACTATTACCTTGAAAGATATAACAATGAACCAGCGTACAAGGCATGGTTTGATAAAACATTTCCAGGATTATCAATTAAAAATATAGTTGGTTATCCAACTACCCATGTTCAAGGTTTTCCTGATCAAGACAAAGCTCCACAATATTACATTACAAGATACAAGACAGACTCTGAATTCAAAAAGTGGTTTGACTCACAGTTTTCAGGAAAAACAATCTATGTAGTGTTACAGGTTCCGCAACCAGTTCAAATTCCATCATGGATAAAAGAATATGCTTCTTGGTGGTCAACTGAGCAAATCGACGACAAGTCGTTTATCGCAGGAATTGAGTTTATGATAAAGCAAAAAATCATCATAATTCGTAATCTGCAGACTTCTCCTCAGGAATCAACAGACGATACCATTCCTGAATGGGTAAGAAACAATGCGGCATGGTGGTCTGCTGGTAAAATAACAGAAGATGATTTTGTAAATGCCATTGAATATTTAGTCCAACATGGTATAATCAAAGTATAGTCTCTACGCACGCATACATGCTGATCGGAAACAGCAAATCAGAGATAACGTATTTTACCATCAATTATCAGATCGCTATTTTATAACATGTGTGTAGATTTCTAGCTCCAGTTGATTTTTTTATTAATAATTGTAGGCAAAAAGATATGGTTTTAGGCAAGAAAAAATTTATCTATGCGACAAATGCACCGACGAACAAATAGATGCAAGAAAAGTTCGTTAGTGTTGATGGCAACAAAATCCGATATTTAGAATCAGGTGTTTCTAAGGAATCCATTATTCTAATTCATGGACTTGGTGCATCAGCAGAAAGGTGGGAATATGTTATGCCAATATTTGAAAAACATTATCGTGTGATAGTCCCAGATCTGATCGGCTTTGGTTATAGCGACAAGCCCATGGTAGATTATACAATGGAGTTTTTTGCAGAGTTTTTAAAGGACTTTTTATCTACAATTGGTCTAAAAACAACAAATCTTATTGGCTCCTCATTTGGAGGTCAGATTGCAGCAGAAGTTGCATCAAATGAAAAAAACACGGTCAAAAAACTTGTTCTTATATCGCCTTCTGGTGTTATGAAAAATACAACTCCTGCATTAGAAGCATATGTTATGGCTGCCCTTTACCCAAATGTCGAAGTTGCAAAGAATGCCTTTGAGATGATGACAGGAGGCAAAAAAGTGGATCAAAAAATCATAGACGCATTTGTAAAAAGGATGCAGCTTCCTAACGCAAAGATGTCTTTTATGTCTACACTTCTTGGATTAAAAAATGCAGAAATTACAAACAAACTTCCTAGAATAACTTCGCCAACTCTTGTTATTTGGGGAGAAAAAGATCCTGTAATTCCAATTAATTATGCCCAAAGCTTTGTTTCATCAATTCGTGACTGCAGATTTTATAAGATGCCTAATTCTGGCCATACCCCATATGTTGATGCACCGACTGAATTCTTCAATGTCGTGCATGACTTTCTTAAATAATTAGATCGCTGGGTTTATATACCACTTAAATCCTACCATTACCTATGACTGGTAATACATACCAATATGATCCCTCTGAGATGTTTAGAGAATGGATCCAAAAAGGTGGCAAGGCACAAACAGAATTCATGAAGGCCTTTGGCTCAATGATGACAAATCAGCCAAACCAAAACTTTGATCCACTTGAAGCATTAAAGGAAATGGGCAAAAAAACAACCGAGACACAATCCAACCTGCTTGAAGGCTTCAAGTCTATGCAGGAAAAGGGGATGGAAAATCTTCTTAATCTAGGACAGGCCATGCCAAAATTCCTCTCATGGGGTGCATTCAAAACAACCGTTGGAAGTAACGGCAGGATTTCAATTCCAGAAGCCGAACGTGATGCCCTTGGAATAAAGGAAGGGGCTCTAGTCCAAGTCATAATTCTTCCACTTGAGAAGAAATTAAAAACCAAAAAGGAGGTGGAAAAATGAGTAAAGAACAGCAACCAAGAGAACACCCAAGAGATATTTTCTCGCTATACAAGCAAAACGTCGACAAATACTTTGAAAATGTTGAACAATCAGTACCAAGATATCATCAATCAATAACAAACGTACAGCAAGAGTATTTGCATGCATGTGAGAACGTAATCGATTCTGTAATCGCATTGCAAAAAGAGTTTGCAAACAAGGCAGGATTAAACACAAACGTACCAGAAGCAACACTAAAGGTAGTTCGTGATATAACTGAGGAAACAATCAAGGCATTTACAATACAGAACCAAGTAATCATTGCAGCAATTGATGCAACACACCAAAACATCAAGACATTCAATGACAACTCAAAATCATTTGCAGACCTAAACAAGAACATAGTACAATCTTGGATATCTACCTTCAACCAGAAAAACAACTAGTCAGGTAATTTAATCCAATTTTTTTATTTTTTATTTTAAGATCTTTCTTTTAACCACTGGCCAAGCTCAGGAAGCACTTTTTTCTGAGAAAGTGAGCTTGCGATCATTCCAACATGGCCTGTAGGATAAACTCTCAAAGTCTTATCTTCGCTTCCAACTGCATAATGCAGCGGCATGCTACATTCAGGTGATACGAGATGGTCTCCAACTGCTACTTGGGTAAAAAGTGGCATTGTGATGTTTTTTAGTGAAATTTGTTTTCCTCCAACATACATCTTGTTTTGAATCAAAAGGTTGTCTTGGTAGATGTCTTTTATCCATTGCTTGAAGAGTTCTCCAGGAATGGGTGGCGTGTCTCCAAGCCATTTTTCAACACGTAAAAAGTTATCAACATAGTTTTCATCATGAATATTTCTGAAAAAATTGATGTATTTTTCAAGCCCCTGCTCAAATGGCTTTAGAATAGAAAAACAATAGTACATGAATTCAGGTGGCATGTTGCCAATGGTTTTGACCATCTTTTCGACATCTACGTGCTTTGCAATATTGCTAACAACTGTAGTGTCCTTCCATCCGTCAATTACTGGTGCTGTTGCAACAAGATTTTTTACGTTTTTTGGATGAAGTGCAGAATAAATTGTTGCAAGCGTTCCACCTGTACAATATCCTTGCAATGATACATTATCTGTTCCAGATTCATGTTTTACAAAGTCAACACAGTGATCAAGATACACATTGACATAATCATCCATGTCAAGATACTTGTCAATGTTTGTTGGTGCGCCCCAGTCTATCATGTAAACATCAATTCCTTGCTCCAAAAGATTTCTTACCCAACTTTTTTTTGGATGGATATCTAAAATGTGATGTCTGTTGATAATCGCATATGCAATAACAAGTGGAACTTTGCTTTGTGTGCTAGTTAATGGCTTGTAGTGAAGCAGTCTTACCTTGTCTTCAGTGTATGCAACATCATACGGCGTAGTTTCAAGTATAATTTCATCAGGGGCTGGAACAAGCTTTGGTGCCTCTGCAATATTTTTAGAAAAATTCAGAAACTCTTCGACAAGTCTTGGGTCAATCTTTAACTCATTTTCCATCTTGTTCGCCTTTTTGCTGTAAATCTGATTCCATCTTTGCAACCTTTCTTCTAAGATCATGAAGCTGTTTATACACATCATCAATCTCGTCTCGGTTTGGAAGGTTTGCGCTTTGCAATAACACACTCATTATGTTGTTCCAATGTTTTGTTAGCTCAAGTTCACTTGCTACAAGCTTTCCATAGTTTTCACCAAATTTTCCAGAATCAAAAAGCTCGGTAAAATCGGTTTCAAAAATATCAATCCATATTCGCTTGTATGCTTCTAGCTGTTCTGTATCGTTTGGAATTGCAGGCATCTTTTCATTAACCTTTTTTTGTGCCTCAAGCCAGGCATCTGATAGCTGTTTGTAATAATCTAAAAATCGCGTGTTAAACTCAACTAGGTCCTCATTTGCCTCAATTATCTCAGATGAGATTTTTTTGATATTTGTTGCAAAATTTCGCATGGGTCCTGCTGATAAAAGTGAGGCTGGCTTGTTTGCCATAAGATACATCAAATCTGTCCAAAACAGAGTCAGGTGCTTGTAATAGGATAGCGGGTCGTTGAACTCTGTTTTCATAACGGTAGTGATACAAGGATTCTCAATAAATAGATCGCCATCATAGGTTTGAATTCACAAAATCTGAAATCTTCTGGTTCATTCCACATACGAGTCTTCAGAATTTAATGATCAATATCAATTCCAGTAATTATAACAGGAATTAAATGCATTATATGACTAGCGCAAAATAGGTACTAAAATGGAACATCTCACTGCTGGAAAAATACTTGGTCTGACAATACAGGAAGCATTTCCTCATATTTTTAACAGGGGGACCGTATATGTTGCACCTGACACACCAATCACAAACATTGCATTGTTTTTGATTCCACTAAGAGAGTTATACACAAGTGGCATAGTAGTTATGGAAAATAACAAACCTGTTGGCAGAATCAGTCCAACGCACATTCTAAAAAAAATCCTTGAGCGTGGATATCCGCAATGTCTTGCCGCAACAGCTAAAGATGTAATGGTAAGTATAGTAAGAGAGGTTAGAGCTACTTTTACACTACACGAAGTTCTTGAACTTTTTAGAGATACAAAATTTGGATTTACACCTGTAATGAAAAACGAGTTGCTTGCAGGCACAATATCAACACGTGATTTTCTGCCATTTATTACAAAAATGGGAGTAGAACGACAAGCAAATACTATTGCATCGAATCTGATTTACATTGATCCTAGAATCAGTATCAAAAACACATTACGAATCATGTTTGAGGAAAATATTAGAAAGATTGCAATAAAAGAAAAGGGACAGGTCAAAATTGTTGATGATCGCTCTCTTTTGGGGTATCTATTTTCATGGGAAAAAGGAAAACCAAATGCCCTTGACGTAGACATTGGCGCATTGCCAAAGTCAACTGTTGCAAGCCTTCCACACACAACTTCAATAAGTAAGGCGGCAGAAGGGCTATTACTTGTAAATGACTTGCCGTGTTCAATAAGTGAAGACAAAATCATTACGCCCTGGGACTTTGTCATGAAGGTCCTAGGTCAATATGTTGCAAGAACTAACATGAACGAAACAGTATTGCTGGATTAAATTGCGAATAATTCTAAAAGATCCTACCCTCATACTTACAGCACTAATTGGCTTGATCTTCACAATCGGCATGTTGTTTTTGCTGACACAGCTGATCTCAGAAACAGAAAATATCAAAAAATCATGGAATGAAATGACTTGCCAAGAGTTAGAACATTTTCTAACAAGCAGTGAATATGACAAATTAGGAAAAGATGATAGTACGGAATTTCATAGAGCCTTGGAATTCTGCAAATAATATTCTAGCCATAAGGTCTACAGGGCTCGTACAATCTTGCAATTGAGTGATAGTACATTTTTCGAGTATCATCTTCTGTACAAACAGCAAATTGAGTCACTAGATCTGTTGCAGTTACAATTCCAACTACCTTGTCATCATCAATCACAGGGAGCTTACGTATTCCTCTAGTGTACATTAAATCAGCTATTGCCCAAACAGATTCATCTGGACTTATTGCAACAAGCGGTGATGACATGATCTGTTTTACTGGTGTATGAAATGGATATGCATGAGCTACAATCTTTATTGCAAAATCCCTGTCAGTTACTATTCCTGCCGGCGTATCATTTTCTGTTACCACTATAGCTCCGATTCTTTTTTTCTCCATGGTTTTAGCGGCCTCATTAGCCGGCGTTGATGCATCAACTGTGACAACATCACTTGCCATTATGTCTTTAACACAGATTTTTTTTGCGTCTTTTTTTACCTTGAACTGCAAATGTGATCAAGGATAATTTTCCTTTTTTCTATAATAATAGATATGAATAATATCAGCTTTGAAAATCAGCTAAGAAAATCTCTCAGATATGGTCCAAAGTATTATCGCAACTCCGATTATCACATACCATTTAATGCTTCGTTTGCTAAAGAAGACATTTTGTGTAGTGGGTTCAGTACGTTTCATTTTTCGCATTTCAAACCCTTGTCCAGTCAGTCCAATTATCAATAATGCTGTTGCAATGACTGCAAGCTCCCAAATCATACCGTTGGTATATTGTTCATGTTTTATCTATATGATTATTATTACTAGACATGATAATCTTGTTTAGAGCTTAAATCTAAAATTTTCAAACATTTGTTAAATTGACAATAAGAAATATTCTAGTTCCAATAGACGGCTCAAAAAACTCGTTTAGGGGTTTGGATAATGCCATCTATATAGCAAGACAGTGTCATGCTGTCATAACAGGATTGTATGTAATTTCTTTGCTTTCTGAACCAAAAAAAGGGGCGACTCTCTCATCAATTGGGAAAATGTTACTGAAGGACGCAAGACAATCTATGGAAAAAGCAAAGCTTCATTCAGCACAAAACGGGATCTTGTTTAAAAGTAAAATAGCATACGGAGACACTGGTCCAAAAATCGTGGATTTTGCACGAAGAAATGGATTTGACCTAATTGTTATGGGATCAAGAGGCAGAGGTCTTGTAAAAGATGTCTTTCTTGGCAGCACATCAAATCATGTGGTGCATAAATCTCAAATCCCTGTAATGATATGCAAATAATCTGTTTTAGAAATTTAATTTAAGGCAGAGATTTTTATCTTTGATAATCATATTGTCGTTTTTTAAGTACCAATAAGTTCGGTATTTCATGGCTCATACATTTGTCAAAGATATCATGAGAAAAAATGTCATTTCGATTGATCAAGAAATGACAGTCAAAGATGCTGCTGTAATGATGGATGATTCTAACGTAGGTTGCGTTATTGTAACAAAGAATAACACGCCAATAGGAATACTAACAGAAAGAGATTTTGTCAAACGAATTTCTGCAAAAGAAAAACCTCTTTCTACACATCTATCTGAGGTAATGTCAACCCCTCTAATCACAGTATCACAAGATGAAACTGTATGGGAATCTGCTGAAATCATGAAGAAAAATAAAATTCACAAGGTACCTGTGCAACAAAATAACAAAATAGTTGGAATACTTACTGCTACCGACATTGTTAAAATTTGCAGTCTTGGTTCTGATTCCAGTATGCGAGATATCTGTGATCAAATTCTTCTTCGCATTTCAAAGAACTAATACAAAGTTTATCTTATAATTAATACAGGGCAACTAGCTAGTTCAGAAACCTTTCGACTTGTGCTTCCTAGAGTTTTTATCTTGCCAAAACCGTGAAGGCCCTGACTTCCAATTACTATTAGTGTAATCTTTTTTTGTTTTGCAAATCTTAGTATCTGTTCTGCTATGTTTCCAACTCGTATACTATGGTCTACCTTTGCTCCTTGCATCTTGCAAAGCCTAGCCTGTTCGCTAAGTGCTTTTTGAGCATCAAGTTTTGAGGCATTTAGAAATCTTTTAGCTGGGCTATTTGATCTTCGAGTCAGACCTAAAAGTCCGCCAGGGGGTTGGACGTAGCTTAGGTTTACTATAGTCAAAAGATGTAGGTTTGAACCAAACCTTTTTGATATATCCCCTGCTTTTTCTAGAGCCTTTTTTGAAAACTTAGACCCATCGTAAGGAAGCAGGATTTCATCAAAAATGTTCTTTGACATATTTTTTCACTATTATTTTACAACTATTACTGGTATTTTGGATCGGTGAACAACCGCACTTGCGACACTTCCCATAAACACTTCCTTTAGTACGCTTTGCCCTCTTGATCCTATCACAATTAATTGGTATTTTTTTGGTTTTGCTAAATCAAGAATTTCTGCAGACGGACTACCATAAATTATCTTTGGTTTAAACAATATTCCTCTCTGTGCAGCTAGTTTTCGTGCTTTTGCCATGAATTTTTTTGCTTCTTTTTTAAAATATACTTGGTAAGGTATTACAACATCAAAGAGATTTTTTGGATATACTGGGATTACATACAATCCTGTTATGACAGCATGACACTGTCTTGCTATATAGATGGCATTATCCAAACCCCTAAACGAGTTTTTTGAGCCGTCTATTGGAACTAGAATATTTCTTATCCTTTTTCTTATCATAAATTATGACTGTGGTTTTTTGAATTTAATATGTAAACAAGATTCTCAGAAGTAATAATGTGTTTATTCTATTATTGATTCAATAAAGGCAAAATCAATTATTTAGTGTGAAAGCAATTGGTCAATTTTAGCAAAATAATATCTCTTATAATGCGTATCTAGGGGAGAAAATGGATTGTCAAGTCTACCCATAATGCTTGCTTGGCTTGGGGAGCTAATCTTTGCAAGCTGGCTTTTGTCATATGGTGCAGAACACTTGGCAGAAAGATGGGGGGCAAAATTTGTAGGACGTACACTTCTTAGCATAGCAACAACTCTCCCAGAAATCGCTATTGTGGCATATGCAGCAAAAGGTGGATTTTACGAAACAGCAATCAGTGCTGCACTTGGCAGCAATCTTTTGATGATGACACTGGGGCTTTCATTGATGCTAGTAATTGCAACAACTAGACTTTCAAAAGCACCATTGAAATTTATCGATGTAAAACAATTCAAAATAGATACAATACTTTTGGTGATAACGGCAATTTCAGCTGCTATCATGTTTATTGATGGTTTTGATTTTATAGACGGAATAATTTTTTCAGCATTCTTTGCAGCATATCTGTACCTTGCATTTCGTGAGATAAAACAAGAAAAGGAATCAATGTTACTTGAAAACGAGATCCATAATCATGAATCTAAAATATCAAAAAAGCACTTTACAAAAGCAACAATAATTTTTGTAATAGGAACAATAGGAATTTTTATAGGCGCAGAACCTTTTGTCCACTCTCTTACAGATATGTCAGTAGAACTCGGAATATCGGTTGTAATACTTGCGATCATAATTGCCCCAATTGCAGGTGAGATGCCTGAGAAAATATCGATGATGATTTTAGCTCGAAAGGGAGCAAGGGGTGCCTCTATTGCAGTAGCAAATGTGTTGGGCTCAAAGATACTTAACAACACATTACTTCTTGCAGTGGCAGTTTTTGGGGCTATGGTGTATAGGGGATTTTTTGAAAAAATTCCAAACACCACACTTTTAGAATATCAGATGATACTAGTCACTGTAATTACAATAATCGCACTTATTCCAATATTTAGAAACAAACTTAATTTGCATAGTGGGATATTGCTTGGAATTCTATATGCTATTGGCATAGGATTGCAGTTTGTCTTACCTTCTCTTTGAATTATAATCAAAAGGTCATTTGACTATCAAAACTCGAATCTTTGATTTATGAACAACTGCATTTGAAACACTACCAAGAAATGCCTCTTTTACAGAACCTAGCCCTCTTGCACCCATTACAATAAGATCAAATTTTTTATCTTTTGCAAAATCCAAAATCACTTCAGCTGCATGTCCTTTGATTATTTTTTCATTAAAGATAATTCCATTTTGTGCAGATCGTGTCTTTGCCTTTTCTAGGAATGCTCTTGCAATTTTTACAAGCTCTGCTTCATATGGTATTGGTTTTAGGAGTAAGGATTTTGGATAAATTGGCATTACATAAAGACCGGTAAGAGTGGCATGACATTGTCTTGCAATATAGATGGCAGTGTCAAGACCTCGAAGAGAGTTTTTTGAACCATCCATTGGAACAAGAATTTTTTTTATCTCTTGAAGTTTCACAAAACTATCAACATTTCCCTTGTTTAATAATCATTGTTACTTTTACTTGTTGTAATAATATGATGCTCTGTTAGGTTAATTATCAAAACTGATAATTTTAAACTACTTTATTTGGATTGAACGCGTATGTATTATGGTACTTGAACGCAAGTTCTTGTACCTGTGGACGGGAACGCAGGGTACAACCCAACGTGTGTGTACTTTGGTACGCCGTGTAGTACGTTCCCGTCATTTTATTAATTATCAAGCATGATAACCTGACAACAAATTAAATTCAATTAAAGAAATTTCAAAATATGAAGAATTTTCTTGGAGTAAATCATGGCAAGACATTATCCTAAGATACTTGTTTGTCTTGATGGCTCAAATAACGCTAACAATGCACTTTCACACGCCTGTGATTTAGCAAAAAATTATGATTCAACGCTTTATCTAATACATGTAGTTGACAAGTCTTTAGGACTAGATTTTTTTGATAGAAGTGATTACCTAAAACTGCTAAGAGAACATGGAAAAAAGGTCTTAGAAAAGGCACAAAACATCGCAAGAAATAATGGTCTTAAATCAAAACCAATCCTAAAAGAAGGAAATGTTTCAAAAGAAATTCTACACTTTTCAAAAAAGGAGCAAATTAACCTCATCGTAATTGGAAGCAAGGGTTTTGGGGCTACGCTTCGATTTCTTCTAGGTAGTGTGTCTAACAAGATTGCAAATCAGGCGAGATGTCCTGTTTTAATAATAAAATAATCTGAATTTCAAGTCTGCGAATCATCTATTCTATTTTTATTAAAAAACTAGAAGTTCTATTATGGTAAACCTGCCAGATAATGTAAAAAAGATGATATTAAAACAGCAGATGATCATAGTAGGTACTACTGACAAAGCAGGACTGTGCAACATTTCTCCACGAACGAGCTTTCATTTAGAAGAGAATAATATCTACTGGCTTGAGCTTTTCAAACATAAAACGTTTCATAACTTTTCAAAAAATAAGTGGGTTAGTGTTGCTGTAATTGATAAAGAAAAACTTTCAGGCTTTCAGCTTAAAGGCACAGTAAACATAATTAAAGAAAAGAAAAGATTTGATCAAATCAAATTACAAATAATTGATCGTCTTACAAGACTTCACAAAGAAAGAATTCTAAAACAAATCGGAAAAGAACCACCTAGCATAATTAAGTTTAAAACAAAAATAGTCTATCCGCTAAAACCAAACGAAATTTCTGATATCCCACTAGTTCTTGACTCTGATGTAAAGATTGGCCGACTAGCTGGTGGTATAAACGCAAAAAAGTCGTTTGGGTTAGAACCAAAAAGTTTGGAAAACTAGCTATTTTTCTGCGATTGCTTTTACAATATCTGATTTTGTAATTATCCCAACAAGTAATCCTTTTCTTACAACAGGAATCCCACTTATGTTATTTCTGATCATAAGCATTGCAGCCAAGCCGACGTCATCTTCCGCATCTACAGTTATTGGATTTGGAGCCATAATATCAACTGCCTTAAATGGCAAAAGGTAGTTGAGCGGATTTGCATTAAATTCTGGAACCGATTTGCGACGGTATTCTTCAAGCTCCTTTGGGTCTGCAAATTCCGAAATCCAGTGAGGTATTTTTGCAGGCATAAAGTCTCTATATGTTATAATTCCAACCGGTCTACGGTTTCTTTGAATCACTACACGCGAGATTCTGTGGTTTATCAAAAGACTTTCAATTAAAAGAAGTGAGTCCCCCGGCGCTGCAGAAATTACGTTCTTTGTCATTATTGTAGCAATCTTTAGTGGTGCTGTAGATTTGGTAAGAAAAACTGAGACAAGGTCTGTCTTTGTTACTAGTCCAGATAACGTTCCATCCTTGTTTATCACAATAACAGAGCTAATCCTATGGCGCCGCATTAGTTTTGCACAATCATATATGGTACTGTCTTTTGTAACGGTAACCAGATTTTTTGACATAAAGTCGCCAACTTTTACTGATTTTATTGATCTGGTCCCAAGATTGTAAATCGACCTTGCAATGTCTTTTTCTGTAATAATCCCGACAGGCTTTTCTTTTTCATTTAAAACAACAAGGCGCCTTATCTTGTGCCTAAACAGAATGTCTCTTGCCTCAAGAAGTGTAGTTGAAGGCTTTACAGTAACTGATCTTTTTACCATTACCTGATTAATGTCGGGACTTTTTATAATCAACAAATTATCTGACAAATTAGACACTAAATAACTCTGATAAGAATATCATAAATGAATATCAGTCTTGAAAATCTAGCAGTCGTTTTAATTCAAAACTATCAAATTAGTCTTAGTTTGGAGAAAAAACATGTTAGCAGACACAATCTATGAACATTTTAAGGATATTTACAACTCAAAATTACCTGCCGCACAAAAGGCTGTAATTGTAAATCCCTCAAGTACAGTATCTGAGGTAATAAAGCAAATTTCAAACTCTGATGTATATGATGCTTTTTGCCTAGAGGGAAACTCTGTTTATGCCACAAATGTAAGAGAATTGCTTTCAGCAACAAATCTCTCAAATACAACGATTAGACCATATCTTTACGCAATTCCTTCGCTAACACCAAAAGACACAGTAAACAAGGCATCAAACATCATGGCATATCATCGGATAAGATCGGCCCCTATAGTTGAAGATAATGAAATCATCGGACAGGTTGGGGCAAAAGGCATCCTTGAATTGCTTTTGTCAAAAGACAACAAATGGATAAAGGCAAACATGATTTTTACTCAAAACCCAGTAACTCTTAATTCAACTGACTCATTTGCCGCTGCACGAAAAATAATGACAACAAAAAGAATTGATCACATTCCAATTCTAAATAAAGGATCGGTAAAACAGGTTTTAACATCATTTCATGTACTACAAACAATAATTCCACGAGAACGATTGAGCCGGCAATCAATTGGAATGGATAAGATTCGCAGGCATGGATCGCAGATTGGAAACATGGGCAGCACTAGAATACCACAATGTAGTCCAAAAGATGATCTAAATTCCATAGTAGGTAACATGCTAAAGTCAAATACCACGTGCAGTCTTGTATCTGTCTGGGATGCATTACACGGCATAATCACATACAGAGACATACTTAGTCTTCTTGCTGCAAAAATTGAAAGTCAAATTCCATTTTACATAGTAGGTTTGCCAGAGGATGCATCAAACGCTGATATCATCATATCAAAGTTTACAAACACACTAAAGCGAATTCAAAAGGTCTACGGTGATATTGTAGAAGCACGTGCTACAATCAAAAGACAGCGGATACAAGGGAACAGGCAGCTTCATGAAGTGTCAATACGTATAACAACGCCGTACAAAACATTCATGCATAGTGAAAGTGGATGGGACCTAAGCCAGGTTTTTGATTACCTAAACCAGCGATTCCTAAAAAGTCTTTCAAGGCGTGCAAAACGACGCTCTAAACCAAGTATGAGGAAAACAGACTTACCTATATCTTCCATATGACCAAAAAAATACGATTACCGTAGAAGCAAAATCCCAATAAAATAATTATTTTATTAAAACATATTTTCTATTCGGTCTTTGTATTTTACGGTTAATTTACCAAATTCTACAAAATCCTCTTCTATTGGATACTTCATTCTAATTGCATATTGATTGATAAATACAGATAGTGCATTTCCAACAATCAGACTGTAACATGCTTCTGCAACATTTTTTGAAAAAGGAAAAGCGATTTTTATGAAAGGAAGATAAGATTTTGTTTGCTGGATTAAAAGCTCGATATGATTTTCAACATATTGCTGGATCTCGTTTGGTATTACCATTACTTTTGTTTATCATATCATTTTATAAAATTAAACCATATTCTCAAATGTGATTTTTAATAATCATGCTCCGAAAAGTCAGAACCAAGCGAAATTGACGCAATAACTGTACTGTCAGTTGTCTGGCATTTTAGTGCTTTTTCTGGAAGAAACGAATGGAAAATCTCCTTTAATAGCTGTTCTGTAAAAAGTGACCACTTCATTCCAAGTTCATGTTGTATGATAAAATGGTGGATGTCGCCCTCAGTTCTATGATCTGAGAGCATTCCTGATACTCGCATATAGTCTTCTAGCGTCTCAATACATCTTTTTAGATCATATTTTCCTTTGATAAACATGACAGAGTTTTTGATTGTTGGTACTAAAGCATCAATTATCTGATTGATATGTTCACCTTCCATGTTATCGCCAAGCGATTCCAAGATTGCTTTTGGAATAGGAATGATTCCGATTTTGTCTGCAAATCTATCCCATCTTACAAATTTTTCAAGAATCTGTTTTACTAGTACATTTTGTGATATGTTTTTTTGCATGGCCTCTGTTTCAAGCTCGTCTACAACATAGGCTGGCAACCTGTAGGTTATGCTTCTTGTAGTTTCCTTTTCTGGAGGATGTGGTTTTCGCTTCATTTACGCTTTCATCTGTGAGTCTTTACAAACTTAAAGCTTTGAAAGGTCGCCTTCAAGAAGGCCTCTACCTATGTGGAAGTTGTCAATATGTTTAGAAAGCGCCTTTTTGTCATCGGATAACGAATCACAATAAGGACATCTGATCTTGTTTGGAATCTCCAATTCTGGCATGAGAGCTGCGGTATTATGCATATTTCCTATGATCATTTTCTGAGATATTGTTCCAATTGGTCTTTTTTCGTTTCTTACAACTAGTCTTCGAATATCGTGTTTGCTCATCAAGGCAATTGCTTCTCTTACCTTTGCATCCTTGTCGATACTGATTATTGGCTTGTACATTATCTCCTTTATTGTAACTTTTGTTGGATCCTTTCCTTTTGCTACAACATCTGATAGAATGTCTTTTTGGGTAACAATCCCAATAACATCATCATCTTCAAAGACAATTATGCTATCAACCTTTGATTCAGTCATTGTTTTTGCAGCATCGTTTACCTTAAAGTTAGATGCAACAACTACCATCTGGTGGTTTGTATACTTGGAAACAGGCTCGTCAAGCATTTGAAGCGACATGTTATTTTGTATCAGTTTTACGCATTTAATATAATAGTTATTTTTCAGGTGTGATAATTGATTACAAGTATTAGATTCGTAGTTTTTTGATGTGCTTATTATAAACAAAGTAAAACAACGCGCCAGCACCAATTATTCCAACTCCGACTCCAATTACTGGAATCTCAAATTGCAAACTCATGTAAATTGATGATATCAGGCCAAAAAGCGCAAGTACCGGAAAGCGTCCAATGTTTAGTGGAGCCTTGAACGGTCTTTCCATGTTTGGCTCAACATATCGCAATACAATAACTGACAAGTTTACCATTGCAAATGTAATCACAACTGCAAAGACTACAATGTTTGCAATCAAGACGATATCACCAATAAAGGCAAAACCAATCGCTGTAACCATTATTCCAACTACTGCAATCCATGGAGTCTTTGTCTTTGAATGGACAAGACTAAGAAACAAAGGCAACGACTTGTGTGTTGCCATACCAAAAAGTATTCTAGCTCCAGCTATCAATGTTATCAAAACGGTGTTTGCTGTGGCAAAAAGCGCAATAGATGATAGTATGATTTGTCCACCAGAGCCTAATGTTTTATTTGCTATCGCAGCAAGGGGGGCAGCAGAGCTTCCAAGTTCCTGCCAATCAAGCAGACGCAAAGCTGCAAACGAAACAAGAATGTACATCGTACATGTTATTGCAATTGCAAGCATTATTGCTCGCGGTAGAGTTTTCCTTGGATTTTTTACCTCCTCTGCAACATTTGCCATGTCTTCAAATCCTATAAATGCAAAAAAGATCAAGACAAACGCAAGAATCACGCCAGAAAACCCAAAAGGCGCATCAAGATAATCAACAGACTTTGCTTCAGCAAATGTAAATCCAATAAAAATAATCAGCACAAGACCTGATGCTTCAATTAATGTAAAGATAGTGTTAGTCCACGCGGATTCTCTAATTCCAATAAAATTAACAACTGAAAGGCCAATTACAAGCAAAATTGCAGCAAGTGTTATTGGAATTTCTACAAACTGTCCAAGGTATCCGCCAAAACCAAGCGCAACTGTTGCTGCTGTAATAATTGAGGTAATAGCTGAAAGCCATCCTACTAAAAATGCAATAAAATTATTTCTAAATGCAGACCTTACAAAAACATATTCAGCGGCTGCCCTTGGAAACATTGAACCAAGTTCAGCATAGCTTAGCCCAGAAAATACTGCTACAACTGCGCTTAGAACAAAGGATAGCCAAACAATGTTGCCAGCAAGGCTTGTTGCCTCACCTATGAGAACATAAATGCCTGCCCCAAATATGAGGCCAACGCCATACATAGTCAGCTGGAAAAGTCCCATGTGGCGCTTTAGCTCAGTCATACGGTTACATCAAAAAACAAGTCATTTCATAGAATAAACACTTGGCGAATTATCAGTTGTGAAAATCAATCAAGCAAATTAGATTCATCAAGTAAAACCAAATTATCATACTTGATAATTATAATTTTATTTAATACTACATTATAGTTACTTGGATTATGAGTCTCTTAAAATCAATTGGCGATTTTGAAGAAAATCGCGCACGAAAAGCATTAGAACTACTTTTACGAGATAGAGAAAATGAGTTTCGCGAATTGGCAAACGCTACAGGCTTTCCAAGAGCCACCAAAGCATGGGAAGAAGTTATCTTAAAGTTTTGTCTTGATTTTGATGACTGTTTTAAGGCATTAACTGAAATAAAAAGTCCTTATGATCCAGATACTGCAGATCACAACCAGATACACAAATGCATGACGCTTATGCGACAGATTGCAAAGGGCAAAAAAACAATGAATGAGATATCACATATACAAAATGTCGCATATACAATTGCTCAAGAGTTCAAGAGTGTTTACAAACGCGTTGAATAATAGAAAATAATTCTCATCAATTTAAACATCTTATAGTTTTTGATTAAAATACGAAACGATATTTGGCATCCACATATAGAAGAGAACTAACAGATCCAAAATTATGTGTGGTACTGCAAATAAGTTTCCTATTACAAGAGTTGAGCTATGTGCAACCAATTCTACTATAGCTAATCCAATGACTGTCAATCTACCCAATCATTTACCGCTAAATAATGCCCAAGCTATTGCAAAATCTATTACCGCAAAAATTCCAATAAAAAGAGCAGTGGCTCCCCCTAAGGCAGATATCACACCGTTCATCATGTGAGTATAGTCTCCAAGTATGGCAATGACCGCACCTATCATTGCAGCTGTAATTGCCATCCAAATTCCAAAGATTATGAATATAATTCCAAGTATCGAAATGCCTAGCGGTCTTTCTTTTTGTATTGAACTTCTATCGGTATCTGACATCTAGTTTTTTCCTTACACCATTTAACCATACTATAATTTATTATTAAAAATCAATCCGATGCCTAGATATTTAAAAAACAATTTTTGCAACAAATTCTACTTTTACTGATTAATTTGCCACTTCGAATCCATTTTTATTATACAATAACGTATTATATTCACTCGTGGATTATCCTAAAATTTTTGATGTCAAGTGTAAAATAGACAAATGCAGTGTCTACCCAACGGTAACGGATACAGAGCGAGGTGAAATCGTTTGTGGTGGTTGTGGTCTTGTATTGTTACAAAAACTTGAAGACACATCACATGATAACACATCGTTTACGCAAGAAGAATACATGACGCAAACAAGGACAGGGCCTGCTACATCACTATCAATGTATGATATGGGCCTTTCAACAAATATTGGCTACAACACTGACTCTACTGGACACTCATTATCGAGTAGGACAAAGGCAACCTTTAACAGGCTTCGAATGTGGGATCAAAGAAGTAAATCAAAATCATCAACACGAAATCTAACGGTAGCATTTACCCTCTTGTCTGGATTGACATCAAAACTTGGAATTCCAGAGCATGTAAATGAACAAGCAGCATACATTTACCGAAAAATGCGTGCTGCAAAACTAACTAGAGGACGAAGTATAAACTCACAAATTGCAGCATCGCTTTATGCGGCATGTAGAGAAACAAACACTCCAAGAACACTAGATGATATAGCTGGTGCAGCAAATATAGAAAGGAAAAGCCTCTCACGCGATCTTCGAACAATTATCAAAGAGCTTGACTTGAATCTAAAACAATATGATAACACAAGCTTCATAACACGCCTATCCAATGATTTAGGAATTAAGGAAAAGACAAAAAGGGATGCTGTTGAAATACTAGAAAAATCCCAGGAAAAAAGAATCTCTGATGGTAAAAATCCAGTAGCCCAAGCTGCAGCATGTCTTTATCTTTCATGTCTAATTAACAACGAAAAGCTCAGTCAGCGAAGGTTTTCTGAAATATCTGGGATTAGTAGTGTTACTATAAGGTGTAGAATAGCTGCATTAAGAAAATCATTGAATCTAAAATACTAAGTTATACCGCATATCCATATTTTCTCATTATTTCAAGTACAGTTTCATCTTCAACCTGCTCAAAATCCTTATAGAATTCTCCCACTGCATTAAAAAAATCAGGTGCGTAAAGCACTACTACCTCATCTGCTATTTCCTTTAGTTTCTGTATGGAATCCTTTGAGCCTACAGGAACTGCAACTATGACTTTTTTTGGCTTTTGTTTTTTTACCCACAGCGCCGCCACTAATATTGTAGCACCTGTTGCAATACCATCATCTACAATCACAATTGTTTTGTTTTCCAAATCGTATTGTATTGAACCCCTATAGTTAATCAGTCGTCTTTCAATCTCTTTCATTTGGATACTTTTTTCCAAGTCAATGTAACTCTGAGGAACTTGTAGCATTTTTACAACTTCGCTATTTGGAAAATAGCTGCCATCATGTAATACTGCGCCAATTGCAAGCTCAGGGTTGTGAGGTGCGCCAATTTTTCGTGAAACAATGATGTCTAGTTTACATCCAAGATATGTTGCAATGGTGTCTGCAACAACAACTCCGCCTCTTGGGATGGCAAGGATAAGAGGATCTTGTCCTTTAAGAAATTCTAGTTTTTTTCCTAATTGCTTTCCCGCATCGGTTCTATCTGAAAACATTACCACGAATCATCCACATTTCTATAACACAGTCTTTTCAAATTATACTGTTATCTATTCTGAATTTATTTTATGGCAAAACCATCTTATGAGTACATCATGTGGTTGGGTTCATTAATGCTGCACGTTCTTTTACTTTTTTATCATATGTAGCAACAATAAACTGGCCTTCTTGAGCATCACATGGACCAATGTTTACCGCAAAACCATCTAGTGTCTCTGCAATACATCCTTGTTCAGTATTTGCAATCACCTTTACACTCTCAGTAACCATATCAGGTGAAACATAAAACATCAGATATGCAAACAGAGAAATTGCAATTGCTGTTATTATTCCCGAAATTATTACAAGTGGCTTTTTTTCGCTTGCTTTTGTTTGTTTGCTCATAATATTTTTGTCATTTGATCCCTTTTTAATAAGGACCTCAAATTTCATAGATGATAAT
>JBBDOC010000024.1:0-11144 GCA_040877295.1 Nitrosopumilaceae archaeon | reverse complement strand
GATGATAATCAAAATTGAAATTTGATAATCCCTTTTTATTAAAAAATTATAATTGATTGTGAGGGAGAAAATTGCCAATAGGAGAACGTAATCTACAAGACCTTTTGCCACTTTCGTTAGAATCAACTCCTGCTGTTAGCATTCGCAGAGAAAACAAAATCTGGGTTGCTGCAGCCATGCTTATTCATTATTTAGAATCTTTTACAGATTCTCTGGTAGTTACAGATGATAAAAGTAAACCATTAGGAATTGTAGGGGGCAAGGAGATTTTAGAAAATATTCTGAAGAATCCATCGTCTGCCTTCTTTGATGACACTGTAGTTGAAGATATAATGGACAAAAATGTAGATATAATTTCTAAAGAAATAACACTAAAGGATTTACTACAACGTTGGATGCGCACAAAACGTGCATTCTCTATTCTGCCTAATCGGCATAAAGGCTACTCTGTAATTTCGGCAAGAAAACTTCTAGAGATAGGGGCAAATTGTAAGACCGAAATGACTGTTTCTGAATTACCAAAAAAGAAGGTTGCAACCTTCATGTACAATGATACAGTAAAAGACATCATAAAATCTATGTTTGAAAACAAAACTCGCAAGTTAGTTTTTAAAAACACATCCAGCTTTATCAGTGATCGGATAATTATCGAATACATTGTTCGTGAATTAAATTATCTCAGAAACATAGATTATTTTTTAGATTTAAAATTTGAAGAACCGTTTAGATTGGCCGAATCCAAAGTGATTTCAGATGACATGAAAATATCTGAGTTGTCCAAGATAATGTTTGGCATGTTGCACCCTTTTGTTATTTATCAAGATCAGGTGATAAGTCCATGGGATCTGTGCATGGCTTTACTATCTGACAAAGTAGAATAATCAGGCATAAGTCGTTGCTTTTGCCATTTATCTGTCGGTTGGCGTTCGTATCTATTATTGATCTTGAGATATATGTCACAGTTATAATCTGTTTAAGTAAATCATAACCAATGAAAATAGGTATAATCATAAGCACTACTGATGCTGAAGTAGTTTGGAATGCCTTGAGGTTTGCGAATACTGCAATCCTAGAAGAACACGAAGTAAAGATTTTCCTTTTAGGAAAAGGCGTAGAAATAGAAAACATCAAAGACGAAAAGTTTAGTGTCAAAGAACAACTGGATCGATTAAACCAGGTTGGTGGTCAAATGCTTGCCTGCGGGACATGTATAAAATCACGTCAAATGCAGTTTGAGGTTTGTCCGATTTCAACAATGAAAGATATGTTGAATCTTGTTGTTGAGTCAGACAAAGTTCTGACCTTCTAAATTCTTATTTTTGAGTAGCATTTTGAATAAGTGTTAGCTTATTGTAGCCTTAATCTAATATATTTGCAAAATTTTTATCAAAATATTGAATTAAGATAAAAAATAGGGATGGAAGCTAAAATCGGTTGTTTTTAACTTCGGATGCAACAATGCCTCGTAGTAAATCTGCATGTCTTTCTCTGTCAGTTTTGATTGTTTGCCAAACCTTTTCAGCTTCATCGTTTCCAGTTTTTCTTGCATCTTCGATGTAAGTATCAACATGGGATAAGAATCCTAATGTCTTTGTAAGCTGGTGTATGACGTTGTAGCAGTTATTGTTTAGACACAGTTTTTGCATGATAAAAATATGGTAACAGTATATTTCAATAAGGTAGGAGATTTTCAAAATTGAGAGCAAAGTATTCTATTCTTATATGATGAACTGTCAGGTAAAGTGTTGAATGTCATGAGATGGAAGTGTTATAGGTGCGGTCTTACATTTACCGACAAAACCATTGCAATATTGCATCAAGACATTTCTACACACCATCCAATAATGATAAAGTCTGTCTTGGCATAAACCAATTTTTATGCTTAAAGTAAAAATTTGTTAGTGATTAGAATTATTCCGGACCATGTATAGATAAAAAGAATATCGGATTGATGCACAATTAATTGTAAAACTAACTGGATAACAGTTTTCTAGTAGCAGGCTTGATCCTAAGATCAGGTCAATCAATGTTGTTGCCAACATCAACGTTCCTATCCAGTTAGCTGTTATCCAATCCTGTACTGTTTTTATGATATAAAGGCATGATCATGATTATCAAAATTGATAAAAAGTTACATTGACAGCGATTTTGATTTGAAATTAAACAATATCTATTTTTCCTGAAATCAAATCATTACAAAGCTCATTTATTTTTTCTAAGTTTTTGTCTACTATTTCGGTTACTTGTTTTTTTACTATACTGTCGATTTCTGTTTTTTTCGCATTTATTGGTTGGATGACAATGGCTTTGGGCTCGTTAACTGGCCTTCCTATTATATTATACATCCAGACTATGACTTCGTCAAAATCAGAAATTGTCTTTTGAATTTCATCTGCGATTTTGAATGCCATCACATTGTAAATTTTTCCTATGTGGCTAACTGGGTTTTTACCCGCAGTTGCTTCTGAGCTGGCAGGCCTGCTTGGCGAAATTACTCGATTTGCCATGTTCCCTCAGCCAACTTCGCCTGAATCAGCATGATCTGCAGAGGTTCCAAGAACTGTAAGATAGAGACCATCCATTCCTTGGTTTTGCTCATCCAGGCAGTTAATTGCAGAATGGATCTCAAAATCAAACCTTGTCTTTAGAAACTCATTAAGGGCATGAAGCATCTCGTGTTTTCTTGTAAAATACTTGTTTTCAGACTCGACAAAAGAATCAACAAACGCCATTGCAATGGTAAGATCTATCTGAGATTTGTTCCTAAAACCCATGACCTTTATGTCTTCGCCAGATTCTGGAAACTCATTTTTGAATTTCTTAGAATTAAGATACTGCTCTGCTTCTAAAACTAGAGACTCTGTTTTGGTAAATGGAGCATATCCAACTAATACGGATGTATCATTTGATTTCAAAGATTTTGGTTCTTTGAAAATTGATTGTAATTCCGTTGATGTAGTTCCAATTTCTACTTGATATTCTACATCTTTTTCTCGTACAAACCTCAAGTTATTTTCAAACCAAGATCTGGCACAGGTAACGGCAAAATCAGCAATGGGTAACTTACGTCCATTGATTTCAAAAGTAGCTCTATCACCAAGAATCATCTTCATTGGTTTGAGCATTTTCCCACCTCCAAACTTTATCTCGCTTTGGCCTGCAACCAACATGGCTTTGTCCATGTTGTGATGCTGGACAGAACCAGTTTCTTTAATATACAATTTTGATAATTCTATTGAAATCTGATTCATTACTAGATCACATATTGTGTCAGGGTGACCAATTCCCTTTCTTTCTACTATCTCAAATCTTTTTTTAAAAGTTGGAATCCCTTCTATGGGTTCAACAAAAATTTTCTCACTCACAATCAATTTTCATTATGAATCTTATGATAAGACTTTCGTAAATTATCTTCCATGATATTACAATTTACATTCAAAACTGATAATCAAGAATGAGATTAACTTCAAATTATTCTACAAATCAAGATTATTTCCAAATCTGATAATTGATTTTCTAGTTTAAATCGTTTAAAGCGTGTTTTACATTGTGGAAAAAGAAGCAATATTGTACCAGAGATTGCCAAATGATAAAGTTCGGTGCCTAGCGTGTGCAAGATACTGTGAAATGGGAAAGGATCAGATTGGCCTTTGCGGCATACGAGGAAACAAGGATGGAAAGCTAGTCCTTTATGTGTATGGAAAAGTAAGCGCTGTTCACATTGATCCAATAGAAAAAAAGCCTGTCACACATTACATGCCTGGCACAAAAATATTCTCAATAGGAACAACTGGATGTAACTGGCTTTGCAAATATTGTATTAACTTTGATCTAAGCCAAAGAAGAAGGATTGAAGGCGCAGATATAAGTCCAGAACAAATTGTGGATAAGGCACTCAAGTATGAATGTCAGGGAATAGCATACACCTACAATGAGCCAAGTATTTTCATTGAATTTGCAAGAGACTGTGGTGTACTTGCAAGAAAAAATGGCTTGTTCAATATTTTTGTATCAAATGGCTATTGCACTCCTGAATCAGTAAAAATGATGAACGAATTTCTTGACTGCATTACCGTTGATTTTAAGGGAAACGGCGAAAAAAATTTTGTAAGACGGTACGTTGGAATTCCTAGCGCACAGCCAGTATTTGATACACTAGTTGAACTAAAAAACAAAACAAACATACACGTAGAGATAACTGATCTTGTAGTACCTAGAGTTGGCGATGATTTAGAACATGCAAGAAAACTGTGCAAATTTATCTATGATCTTTTTGGTCCAGAAATGCCAATTCATTTCCTACAGTTTCATCCCTCCTACAAGATGATGGATTTTGAATCTACACCAGTAAAGACACTTGAAAAACATTATGAGATTGCAAAGGAAGTTGGATTAAAGTACGCATATGTTGGAAATGTTCCTGGTCATCCGCTTGAAAGTACCTATTGTTCAGAGTGTAAAAAAATTGTAGTTAGAAGATACAACTTTGATATACTGGAATGGAATTTAGTAGAAGACAACAGATGCAAGTTCTGTGGAAATAAAATTCCAATAGTAGGACAATTAGATAAAAATTACAAAGAAAAAAGATTTGAGTTTGTATTTTAAGATCTAATACTTCAATTAAATAAAAATAAAAAAGTAAAAGACTATTGTACTTTGATTTGTACAGGCTCTTCTACTTTGGTGGGTATCTTTTTTGGCAGTTCGACAGTTAGAATACCATTGATCATCTTGGCAGTTACCTTGGAGCTAACAACTTCTTCAGGCAGTGTTAGGCTTCGGTAGTATCTTACATGAGATCTCTCTTTTCGTATGAAGTCTTTTTCTTTCTCTTCTTTAGCTTCTTTATGCTCTGCAGAAATCTCTATGTCGCTATTTAGGACATTAATATCTACTTCATCTTTTTCCATTCCTGGGATGTCTGCTGTAAGAACAAACTTGTCGCCTTTATCAGCTAGATCACAGGTTACACTCATAGGAAATTTCTGTAGCGATGGAGTTTTTGCGAAAAACTGTTCCATATAGTCAAGGTAGTCTCCCCAAGCTTTTTCCATTTCTTCTACCGGATCCATTTTAAACCATGGATGTAAAGTTCTTGAGAGGGGGAACAACGAACTTTCAAACCATGGTTCTGTGAATCTTCGAAGTGATGGAAATTTTGGTTTGTGTGTGATTTTTACCATTGCTTATGGTGTGTAAAAGAGATTTAAATGGTGTTTTAAGATTTTCAAAAGTGATAATTACATTTGAGAATTATTTTACAAGAAGGACTGGCGTCTTTGCTTTACATAGAAGATAATTAGCCACGCTACCAAGAAACATTTCTAGGTGAGGGTTAGTTCCTCTTGAACCTATAACTATTAAATCAAAATTATTTTTTTGAGCAAATGTAGATAATGTTCTGCCTATGTTGTCTCCAAATAGTATTTTTTTCTTTAAGGAAAATTTTTTCTGGTTTAGATGTTTTATTGATTTTAAGAAAATTTGCTCTGTTTTATTTAGAAGTTTTCTCAGTATTTTATCAGGAAGTTCACTTTTTGATATAAACGGTAAATGTATCACATGAATGCCAACTATCTCAGCTTTGTGTGCTTTTGCAATTAAGTAAGCCATTCTTAGTCCTCTCATAGAACATTTTGAACCATCCAAAGGTATCAAGATTTTTCGAATACTGGACTTTTTCATGAGGTAAAAAATAAAATGTTGATGATTAAATGATCTGCTAAATATCAATTATGATAATTAGTTTAAAAAATTGAAATGATGTATTATCACTTCTGATAACACGCTTTATAATTTATGAATTCAAAACAATGTAATCTTATATGGCTACAACTGTAATTGCTGGCTCGGCATCAATAGAACTTGCCACAAAAATAGCAAAAAAGCTGAATGCACAACTAATCATCCCAAAAACTCGTATTTTTCCAGATGGAGAACAAAAAATTAGTTTCAATAAGCCAAAAAAAGGTAAAATTGTTGTAGTACAATCAACACATCCTCCAGTAGACGCAAATCTGTTCCAAGCATTGTGTTTAATCTTTCAGGCAAGACAATTCGCTCCAAATATCATAGCTGTTATGCCATATGTTGGGTATGCAAGACAAGACAAATCTTTTCTTTCTGGCGAAATTACAACAATTTCTGTAATTGCTTCATTATTAAAAGAGGTTGGCGCTTCACAGTTCATAGTAGTAGATATTCACAGTAATATCGCATTACATTATTTTCACAAAATTAGAAATCTTACCGCTGTCCCACTGTTAGCAAATTATTTTAAAAAATTTCATTTAAAAGATCCTATTGTAGTATCACCAGATCTTTATTGGAGGCAAAATGCTAAAAAATTTGCACAACAGCTTGGTTTAAAATCATATGCATTACATAAACAAAGAAACAGAAAAACAGGCAAATTGACAATCAAAAAATCACATCTTCCAAACATTGAAGGCCATGACATAATTTTGCTTGATGATATGTTAAGTTCTGGAAATACTATAGTAACAGCATCACAATACTTAAGAAAACGAAACTGTGGCAAAATTTTTGTTGCCTGCACACATGCAATATTGGTCAAAGGTGCTGAAGAAAAAATAAGAAAATCTGGCGTTACCAAGATAATTAGTACAAATACCATACCTAATCCAACAAATGAAGTTGATGTTTCAGAAATGATAGCAAACTCAATTCAACAAATGAGATCTAGATGACAAAAATCTATATCATAAAGGCAAACGGGGAAAAAGTTGTCTTTGATCCAAACAAGGTCATAAGTACCTGTATGAGAGCAGGTGCAACTAGAGAACTTGCAACACAAATTGCACAAAAAACAGAAAATCAGCTTCGAAACGGCATGACAACAAAACAAGTCTACAGGATCGTGTTAAACGAATTATCAAAAGAAGGTGGAAAGGCAGTCATGCTTAGATACAGATTAAAAGAAGCTATTATGCAGCTTGGTCCGGCAGGTTTTCTTTTTCAAAAATATGTTAGCCAAATCTTAGCAAAGTATGACTATGAGATAAAGGCAACAGGTTCTTTTTTTGATGGAAAATGCGTAAAGCATGAAATCGATATAGTTGCAAATTTTAAACCATCAAACAAGCGGTTCATGATAGAATGCAAGTATCATAATAGGAGAGGAAGTTACACAGGCCTCAAAGAATCACTATACACACATGCAAGATTTATGGATCTGGCTCATCTATTTGACAATGAAATGCTTGTTTCAAACACAAAAGTTTCTAACGATACATTACAGTATGCACAATGCATAGGACAACATTTGTTATGCTGGAGACATCCTGAAGGCCAAGGACTTGAGGCAATGATCGAGGAAAAAGGCCTTTATCCAATTACAATTTTAAAATTAAATTCAAAAGAATTGCGTGCTTTTTCTAAGAATAACATGATGGTAGCAAAAGAGATACTATCAATTGATGCTAAAAAATTATCAAACAAAACTTCGATACCGCAGGCCAGATTACAAAGACTTCAAAACATCGTAAGCGAAATCATTCATTAATTTAGAACCTGAACTTCTTTTTCTTGTTCTAAAAATAACTCGGTATTCTTCTTTTCTTGAATAAACTTCGGAAGATTTTCTTCACCGCTTGTTATTTTATATCTCTTTAAGAGAGATGAATTTGCAATAACTGAAATTGAGCTGAGCGCCATTGCAGCAGCTGCCAATATGGGACTGAGCAATCCTATTGCTGCAATTGGAATTGCTCCTGAGTTATAGGCAAAAGCCCAAAACAAGTTTTGTTTTATTTTTTTCATTGTAGCTCTACTTAGTCTTATTGCTCTTGAGACATCCATAACATCATCTTTGATTAGAATAATCCCTCCAGTCTCTTTTGCAATGTCTGAACCACTTCCTATTGCTATACCAATATCTGCCTGAGCTAGTGCTGGAGCATCGTTTATCCCATCGCCTACCATAGCAACAAACTTGCCTTCTGACTGTAGTTTTTTAACTTCTGATGCCTTATCTGAGGGCAGAACATTTGCAATTACTTTTTCAATTCCAACATTTTTTGCAATTGCTTCTGCTGTCTTTTCATTATCCCCTGTTATCATGATGCATTCAATTCCTAAATTTTTTAAAGCTGTAATTGCACGTGATGATGATTCTTTTAGAGAATCAGCGACTGCAATAATTCCTTGAATTTTGTTATTGATAGCAATCATAATCGCTGTTTTTCCTTCTGATTCTAGTTTTGACATCTTTTCTTCAACAAAATCTACTGAAACGGAAAACTTTTTCATCATTTTACGATTCCCAGCATATACAGATGTCCCATTTGTTATCGCTTTCACACCCAAACCATTAAGGGCTTCAAATTTATCTAAAGCAGAAAATGTTGCTTTTTCCATTTTTGCTCTTTTTACAACAGCTTGTGCTATTGGATGCTCAGATCCTGATTCAACGGCTCCAGCAAACTCTACAATCTGTTTTTCTGAAAAGTTTCCAAATGCAACTACGTCTGTAACCTCAGCTTCTCCTTTTGTAAGAGTGCCAGTCTTGTCAAATACTATTGTATTGATTTTTTGAGAGCGCTCAAGATACTCGGCTCCTCTTATCAAAATGCCAGACTCTGCACCCTTTCCTACTCCAACCATTAATGCTGCCGGTGTTGCTACACCTAGGGCACAAGGACACGCTATAATTAAAACTGCTACAAATGTAAGTATCCCTGATACAAGATCTCCAAATCCAAATGTCCAAACTGCAAATGTCAAAACCGAGGTAATCACAACAGCTGGAACAAATTTTGCTGAAATAGAGTCTGCAAGACGTTGTACCTTTGCTGTTGATGATTGCGCTTGCTCAACAATATGGATGATTTGTGAGAGGGCTGTTTCCTTTCCAACCTTTGTTGCCTTTACTTTTAGTAGACCATGTTTGTTTACTGTAGCGCCAATAACTTCGTCGCCTTTGGTTTTACCTACTGGGAGGCTCTCTCCGGTAATCATCTTCTCATCAACAGAGGACTCACCTTCAACTACTATTCCATCAGTTGGAATCTTCTCACCGGGTTTTACAATCATGATGGTGTCTAGCTCTACTTGGTTTGCAGGAATCTGAGCCTCATTTCCATCTCTTATGACAGTTGCCATAGCAGGTTTTAGATCTAACAACTTCCTTACAGCAGCAGAGCTTTTCTTTTTGATTGCCTCTTCCATGTACTTGCCAAAAAGCACAAATGCTATGATTACAGCTGACACTTCAAAGTAGACATACTTTTCTTCTGTTGGTATAACATCTGGAAAGAACAATACTATAGTGCTGTAAATGTAAGCTGTAAGAGTCCCAATTGAAATAAGCAAATCCATGTTTGCTGTACGCCTTTTGATTGAATGATATGCCCCAACATAGAATGACCAACCCCCAATGAACTGTACTGGAGTTACAATAAAGAAGAGTAGTAAGCCATAGGATAGAAATGGAATTTCTGGAAACGGCACCCACGTAAACGCAATAGCTCCTGCAGCAAGAGCAATGTATGCTCCCCCCCTTATGATTGCAAGTGCGAGAGCCCCTGAAGCTGCAAAATACATCCTTTTTTTCATTCTTGCAAGTTCTTTTTCGGGCTCTAGGAATGTTTTTTGACATACAGGACTGCAGAAATAGAATGTTCTACCACCAATATCAGAATTGAGAGCCCTTTTTTCGTCTACTATCATTCCACAGACAGGATCTTTGGCCATGTTGATGGTTGGATTTTGCTGATTTTAATAGGGTATCATATTTTCATTGCTGATTATCAAATATGGAATCAGTATCTGTTCTATAAATTCACGATTTTGCTTGAGTATTGTTATGTTTGGATTTTCAAAACATTGCAAAACCTGTGGCATAGATATCAAAAAAGAATCTGCTGAAAAGAGATTTGGGAAATATTTTTGCAGTTCAGAACATGCAGAACAATATGTAGTAAAGAGAAACGAACAAGAAAAATTAAGAGAAGAAGAAAGACGCAATCGCCCAAGACGTGGTGGATGTTGCTAGATTTTGTAGCTTGTATGAAATTTCGAAAAATTTTATCTATCTAAAACAAAGGCTTTTCTTACAAAAGGTCTTTCTTCTACTCTATGTATGAACATCTCCATTTGTTTACCTACTCTTACTGGGTTTGTTTCTGCAAGGATTTTTTCTGCACGTGAAAGCTTGCGATCTTTTTCTGCAAAAATGGTAAAAAGAACATCATTTTTTGAAACTTTATCGCCTTGTTTTTTGTTAAATAAAATTCCTGCTCCTTTATCTTTTGGTGAACCAGCTGCTCGTGCAATATCTACTACTATATTGTTGTCAATCCAAAGAACTTGTCCTTCTTCTTTTGATTTTACTTCAAAGAAATATTCGCCAACTATCAAATCTGAAGGCTGTAAATTAGGATCTCCTCCCTGAAGAGAAATTATTTCTCTTAGTTTCTTTTCTGCCTTTCCTGTTTTCAGAATATCTTTTGCAAGCTCATCTCCATTCTTTTTTCCTACCATCTCAAATATAGATTCAGCAATATGACATGCCTTGTCAACAAGATCAGGAACGTTTTTTTTATTCATTAAAACTTCTAGTGCTTCTTTTGCTTCAAGTGCAGGACCTACACCAAATCCAATAGGCTGTTCCCCATAAGTCAAGACACAATGCGTATGTATTTGCAGCCTTTTGCCCAATTCGATTATGTCTTTTGCAAGATAGTCTGCTTCCCCTATGGTTTTGACTTTGGCCCCTCTTCCAGTAGGTATATCTACAACAAGATGGGTTGCTCCTACAGACTTTTTTTTGCTCATAATTGATGGTAACAATAATGGGTCAATACACAAAGAATACTCTGTTTTAACAAAAATATCGTCGGCAGGTGCTAATTCTAGTGCACCTCCCCAAACTATGCATCCTTTGCCTTTTTTTACAACGTCTTGCATTTCTTCTATACTGAGATTAACTGGCATCATTGTTTCTGCCTTGTCTGCAGTTCCAGCAACAGATGTTATTGCACGCGACGAAGTTTTTGGGATTGTCAGTCCTGCTGCAGCAACAATAGGCACAACAAGTAAAGTAGTTTTATCGCCAGGTGCACCTCCAATACTGTGTTTATCTACTATGATTTTTTCATCAAGTTGTAACTGTTTTCCAG
>JBBDOC010000023.1:0-5928 GCA_040877295.1 Nitrosopumilaceae archaeon | reverse complement strand
TTATCAACAATTTCGGTTGATGTCTGTTTTCCAGGTATTACCTCAACAAGCTTCATGAGTTGTGGCGGATTAAAAAAATGAATTCCTATGAACATGTTTGGTCTACTGGTTGTGCTTGCAATCTCTGTGATTGGAAGTGTGCTAGTATTTGACGCAAATATGACATCGTTACCTGCCACCTTGTCTAGCTCGCCATAGACTTGTCTTTTTAGGTCCATTATTTCAGGAACTGCCTCTATTACGAGCTGGCAGTCCTTTACAGCTTCTTTTAGATCAACAACTGGTTTAATTCTAGAATAGATTTGTTCTGCTTGAGATTGTGAAATTTTTTCCTTTGAAACTAGTTTGTCTAGACTCCATTTTATTTTCTCCATTGCTTTATCCAAAAACTTTTGCTCAATGTCTCGCAGAACAACATTGTATCCCGACATTGCAGATACTTGGGCTATTCCATGTCCCATAATGCCTGAACCAAGAACTGTTATGTTTTTTATCTCCAACAAGATTCGAGATTGCAATATCCTTTATAATGTATTAGAATTTGTGGCTTGCAATAATCCCAAGTAAAAAAATTAAAGGTTAATAGATTCCAGCTTGTATTTCCACCATGTTCTCAAAAAAGGAAGTTGACCTTGACTAAGGAACAAAAGATAGAGCTACAGCACAAAACACTTCTAATCATTGCAAGTGTAAGCGTAAAGTCATTTCTGATGGCAATTGCTTCAAGTCAGGTATTTTGCGGAAGTATAGAACCAAGCGGTCTTTTCTTTAACTGCATTGATAATATTGCGTACGTTGGAGGTAGCATTGCGGCAGTAGCAATTATGGGGGCACTATTTGGCTACTATGTAATTAGGATCAAAGCGTTTGATTCAATTTTTGCAAGAATGTTAAAAGCTGATTTTATTATTACTGCAATGTATTTTGGAGCTGCTTTTTCTGCTCCTGAATTTATATCGATGAAGGTAATGATCTGGCTTTTTGGAATTTGGATTCTAGGAATGCTTTTAGCTCCATTTGATAAAGACATGATTCTTGTAAAAAAAATAACCCAGTATGGTTCGCTTGCTGCACTTGGGGCCCTTTTGACTGTTCACTTTATTCCAACATTTCAAGAATTTGGTGACTCGTATACTGTAGGTATGATGGTAAGCAGCATTCTTGGTATATTTGGAGCTGGCAGAAATGGATGACATCTAGGAATCCGCAGGTTTTATAATATATTTTAAAATTTCATAAAGTAAGTTGGGACTATTCAAAAAAGAAAAAAATGAAACAAAATGCAAAGAATGCGGTCTTGAGCTACACGATTCTGAACGCCTCAAACGTCACATGAATAAGGCTCACAGCAGGCCCCCACAAAAAAAGCCAGATACTGGAGGTGCATCAGATGGGGGAATGTGGTAATGCGTGAATGGTCAGATTCTAAAAAATATGGTCTTGTTTTTGGCGGTGCACTTGTAGGTGCAGGGTTGGTGTTATCAACTCTAGTTTTTCCGTTTTGGAATCTTATCAGAACAGATGTGTATGAAGACGTTGAAATTCTTTCAAGCTCAGGCGGAATATGTTATGCAAATACATCTGATCACATACCAAAAAAGATCCAAGATTGTTATCTTGAGGCTGGAACAAAAACCAAGATAAAGTTTGGAGAAGGACTTGCTTGGGCAACAATTGTAGAGCCATGATGATTTATTATCTATAATCAAATACATTAAATCACATGGATTGTATTTTCTGTAAAATAGTTGATGGAACGATCCCTACAAGAATTATTTTAGAGTCTGAAAAATCTTTGGCATTTTTAGACGCATTTCCATTGGCAAGTGGGCATTCCTTGGTAATTCCAAAGAAACATTACGAAAAAGTTCAGCAAATGCCTCCTGATGAGAACTCTGACCTATTTAGACTGGTACAAAAAGTCACAGAAAAGGTTGAAGCACTGACAAATGCCGAACTAATTGCAATTCATAATGGAAAGGAAAGTGGACAGGAGATTCCACATGTGCATGTTCATATAATTCCACGAAGTGAAAGAGACGGTGCGGCTTCTGTTCACAGCATGTTTAGAAACAGACCAAAGCTATCAGACAAAGAGTTTGACGATATACTAACAAAGATAATAGACTAGTCTACCACGGATAAATCCGTCTCTGTGTTTCCTTTTCATCAACATTGATTGCTTTTGTAGGACAAGTTTGAGCAGCATCCATAATTTTTTCAAATTTTGCGCCTTTTTCGTTGTGTACGTGTGATTTTGGATTCATCTTTGTTTTCTTATCTACAGCAAAAACATTAGGTGCAATAGTTTCACAACTGCAGCAACCAATACACAAAGTTGGATCTACATTTACAGAAACATCAGGTTCTGGCTCGGGTTGTTTTTTAGATTCAAATCTAGTTTCTTCTTTGTACGCCCCACTCATCCACGCATCATATTTTTCCCAAAACCCTCTTTCGTATTTTTTCCAAAAGTCTTGGTTTGCTTCAAAGTCTTTGGTATACTTGCTCCAATCTTCTTCAGGTGGACTCTTTCCAAAATTAGCCCCCCACGATGTTTTGCCATTAAACGTCTGCTGGTTTTTTGTCTTGGTATTTGTGTATGTCCAGCTTTTTGATGAGCTTCGTGTTTTTGCATTAAGATGTCTGTGATTATTCTTTAGATGGTGATACGCATCAGTGACAAGCTTGAACTTTACCCCATCTCTTTCTGTATTGTTCTTATCAGGATGAAGATGCAGTGCAAGTTTTCTGTATGCATATTTTATCTCCTCAAAGGAAGCATCATCGCCAACGTTTAGGGTCTTGTATGCAAGGGTTGTATTCAATTAAGATAAAATGGAGACTCTATGTTAAAAACAATTTCATACCATTAAGCGCAGTTATTCCACTATGATCTCATCTTCTTGCTTCCATGCAGGATCAACTATGCACAAAAACTTTAGATCAGATGTGCCAGTATTTTCGATAAATTGAACCGAAAAAGGAGGAATGTAAACTGCATCATCTTTTGAGACTATTTGAGACTCTTCATCAATGTGAATCACACCATTTCCTTCAAGGATATAGTATACCTCAGATGTTTTCATCTTGTGGCGTTTTGATCTTTTTTCAGGTTTTATTGTAGAGTGTGAAACGCTGTATCTTACTCCACTTAAGGTATTGTGTGGATGAAAGATTTGGAAAATTATGGTTCCCTCAATTCCATCTATTTTGTTTAAATTTTGTAATTTTTTTATGATCATTTACTATCGTATTATGTTAGTTACTTTTGACTCAAAGTCTGATTCAAACCAAGTTGTTTTTGGTTCTTTGTTTTTTGCTGGATAGGAGTTTAGCGCAATATGGGAAAATACAACTTTTTTACCGCTCGAACCGTGGATGTGTAGAATTTTTGCAGGAATGTATGTCAAATCACCTGGTCTCAGTTTTGTCTCCTGTGTCTTTTTTATTGAAAACTTTTTCTTTCCTTTTCCAATTTTTTTATACAGTGAAAGACTACCCTGACCTTTTGTTACAATTAGCATCTGTCCTCCTTCATGATTGTGTACCTTTGTCTTTGAGCCAAAAAAAGTAACATGGTACACCTTTTGTTCTTTTGATTTTATCACACTTGATATCTCCTTTATTTTTACATCTCCTGTAAAGTATTGTGGATTAATTTTGAGATTTTTTCTTTTTGAGTATATATTTTCAATATTTGCAAATTTAGAATTATGCAATTTTGTACTAAATCGCACTTGGACTATTATTTCTTCTTATCATGTTACTAGTTTTCTAAAGCGCTCATCATCAAATAGCTTTTCGAAAATTTTTTCCTGTTTTGCCCACTTTTTTATTGTCTTTGAATCTTTTGCTATTGCTTGTCCTAAGAGTACCAAAGCCTCATCGGTGCGCTCAAGTGCAGCCAGACTACGAGATTTTGCATAAAGAACGTTAACATTTTCTTTATGTTTTGATAAGAGTTTATCAAAGATTTCAATTGCCTCTTTGTGCTTGTTAAGCTCTGCAAGCTCGATCCCCTTATGAAAAAACGCATCTTGATGTTGTGGATGAATATGGCATAGATTTACAAAACAATTGAGTGCTTCTTCATGTCTTTCCATTTTCCCTAAAACAATTCCTTTGTAAAATATTGGGTTTGGCTTTTTTGGCTCTAGTTTTATTGCTTCATCAAGACATGACAACGCTTCTTCATGCTCTAATAGTTTGTCATGCAAGACTCCTTTGTTATAGTGTGCAGCTGCATACTTTGGATCTGCCTCGATTACTTTTTGATAGCATTTCATTGCATCATCTATGTTGCCAAGCTCTGCAAGTGCAATTGCTTTGTTGTTTAATGACGGTGTGTCACTTGGGTTGATTTCTAAGACCTTATCAAAACATGTTATTGCATCATTGTGCTTTCTTGTCTGGTTTAGTGCTAGCCCCTTGTTGTATAGCGCTGTAGTATTTTTTGGATCTTCCTTTAAGGCATTATTTAAAATAGGAATTGCAATTTTTGGCTGTCCTTTTTCAAGATAGGATATTGCCTCATAAATTAAATCCTCAACATCTGTCTTTTTTCCAAACAATCGCATAGAATGTAGTTGGGCTTTGTGTGTAATGAAAGTTTTCTAGCTAAGCGACTTGAATTTCTTTATTGCTTCTTTTGCCAAATTTTCAATATCCTTATTTGTAATTTTTGTAGGATCATCTGATGCAAGAGCATCATTATAGTCATCTTCCGTGTTGCTTTTTCTTTTCTCATCTTTTTCTTTTGCCACTATGCCACTTTAATGCCCAAAAATAAAAGAATTTTTAAAAAATTGTTCAGATCTTGAGAATTCAAAGTCTTTGTGTTTTTGTATATGGACGAATTTCCTATTTTATTATGTTTTGAGAAAACCGTGTAGATGCCAATACTAGTTCCTTTACATCAGTTTGTGAATGTGCGTCTGAAAACGCACCAAGCTTACCTGGCAAAAAGAAAATCCCGTCATTTGCAATCATATCAAAATGATATTTGTGAAGTAGCTTAACATCACACATTGCAGCATCTGCAGCATTTTGTATTTTATCGATATCATTTTTTACAAAATGAGTAAGAAAGAGAGATCCAATCCCTGTTGTTATGGTCTTTCCGGCAAATACTTTGTCAATTTCTTTTCTTGCTTTTGTACCAAAACCATTAATTTTTTCATACAATGCATTTTTTTTCTTTTTTAGAACAGAAAGTGTTGAGCTACCAGCTGTCATAGAGACAGGATTTGCAGAAAATGTTCCGCCGCCAATATAAGATCGCTTTTCCTTTGTCTTTGTTCGAGTATTTGCATACTCCATGATCTCCTTTTTACCACAAATCACCCCTATTGGAAATCCACCACCAACTATCTTGCCCAGCGTAACAATGTCAGGATCAAGATTCATGGTTTGATAAAGACATCCATACCTGAATCTAAATCCAGTTACAATTTCATCTAAAATAAAAAGCGAATTATTTTTGTGTACATATTGCTGGATTCCATAAAGATAATCTTTTGTTGCAGGAATGCTCCCCCCTCCGCCAAGTACAGGCTCGATAATCACACCTGCAAGATCTGGTTTTATAGAATCTAAGATTGAAAACGATTTTTTTAAATTATTCAATGGTAACGAAACAATTTTTTTGTCAGTTACTAGCCCGCTGCCTTCTGTACCAAACGGCCAGTTTACTGTTTTTAGTAGATCCGACGTATATCCATGCCATCCACCATCAATTTTTGCAATAATGTTTTTTCTTGTAACCGTCCTTGCAAGTCTTACTGCATACATTGTTGCCTCAGTTCCAGACGTTACATAACGAATATTTTCTGCTACTGGAACTGCATCTTGGATTTTTTCTGATAATTCTATTGTAATATTGTTTACATTAACATACATCCATCCATAATTTAGATGTTTTTTTAT
>JBBDOC010000022.1:0-6039 GCA_040877295.1 Nitrosopumilaceae archaeon | reverse complement strand
ATAATGTGGATGTACATCAACATCTTCAAGAACTACCAATGCATCATTATCAACTATCTTGTGGATACTGCCTTCAATTTTACGTGCTGCACGTGAGAAAAAGGTCATCAGATCCCTTTTGTAGATGCCACCCCTTAATGCATTTTTTATTGCTGCAACAAGCTCTTGTGGAGTAAACGGTTTTGTGATATATCCTATTGCTCCTCTTTGAAGGCAGATCTCTATTGTCCTTTGTGCATCTGTGGCAGTTGCCATGATGATGTTTGCATCCTTGTCCACTTTGAAGAGTCTACTTAGTGTTTCAATACCATCCATACCGGGCATTGAAATATCCAATACCACTATGTCTGGTTTGAATTTTGCATAATAGTCCAAGGCCTGAAAACCGTTGCTTGCAATACCTACCTGATATTTTCCCTGTGGAATTTGTAAATATTTAGACAACATTTTGACAGTACTTTCGTTGTCGTCTACTAGAAGAACCCTTAACGGTCTTGTACTGAAATCATTGGCAAGCTGTGATTCCATTTTTTTACTTGCCTTTCACGATAGCAACTTCATTTCTTTATAGTGTTTGACGAAATGTTTTGCAGATTTGGATTTTGAATATTTTAGAATGTATTCGCCCATTGCCTCTTCAAGTGATTCCTTAAAGTCGCCTTTTCTGAGTCCTTTTCTAATGTATATGATGCCACGAAATTCTTTAAGAAGATGTTCATCAATTTTTGCATTGATTTGTGTCATTACCATATTTAGGAATGAGCTTTATATAAAGACATATAGTTATTTTAAGTAACTATTTAAATTTATATGAGCAAGATACTGGTTTAGGATAATTTTTTACAATCTTTAAAAAATTTAGAATTTTATTCTTAGTTACTTTCGATTAAGCGAAGTTCCTTCTTAAATAGAAATTAATTACAAAATATTATTCGTAATACTAGTGAAGATTATGAAAACTATCTTCGTTTAATGTCTGATGCAGGAGGATTACGTGACCAAAAATACAGCATAAATCCTGCAGGAATCATAAACAATATAGCTGCAATTAATGTAGCAAAGTAAAATGTTGGGTCAAGTCCTGGAATAAATGGTCCAGGATAAACAGCATAAAACCAAATAAATGCAATAAATCCAAGCAGAATTTTATTTTTCTTTAACACTCTAAAGAAGCCAAGATTTTTCTTGGCAAGAAAGCATTTTTTGCATCTTGACTTGTCATCTACCATACACGAAGTACAGCATCTTTTCTCGCAAAAGTAGCATTTGTAGTCGCCAAACTTTGAACCGCAAAACTCACAGCTTTGCATTTTATGTTTTAGGGTAGATTATGATTTACCTTTTATGGTGCTAGTCTTTCAGAATCGCGTGGATACAATACAACTTCGCGGATATTGTCAATTTTGGTTATAGTGGCCATTAGTCTGTCAAGGCCAAGGCCCCATCCAGAATGTGGCGGCATTCCCCATTCAAACGCACGTAGGTGATCAGCAAACTTTGTCGGATCAAGGCCTTGCTCTTTTAGCCTTGATTTTATCTTTTCAGGGTTGTGAAGCCTTGTGCCGCCAGATGACAACTCAAGGTATCCATATTGCAAATCAAAGGATTTTGAAAGGGTAGGATCATCGTCTTTTTCATGAATATAAAATGGTTTTAGCTTTAGTGGCCAGTTAATTATAAAATAAAAACCAGAACGCTCTTTTCCCAAAATTCTTAGATGTGTGTCCTGCAGATCATCGCCAAAATTCAGCTTTATGTCATGTTTTCGTAGTAATTCTAGCGCTTGCGCATACGTAATTCGCTCAAATGGTGATCTTGGAGCCTTGATTTCAATTTCAAGCTCTTCTTGTTCTTTTTTGCAATTAGCTGATGCATCATTGTAAACATTGACTATAAGCGACTCTAAAACATTCATCACATCTGTATAATCCATAAATGCAGCTTCAATGTCTACACTTGTAAACTCGCTTAGGTGTCTTACTGTATGAGACTTTTCTGCGCGGTAAAATGTTGAAATCTCAAAAACACGTTCTAGCCCAATTGTCATTTGTTCTTTGTAAAGCTGTGGGCTTTGTGCAAGGTATGCTTGCTTTCCAAAATAGTCAAGTGAAAATAAATTTGCACCACCTTCACTTGCACTACCAATAATTTTTGGCGTTGTAATTTCGATGAATTTTTCTTCAGATAATGATTTTCTAATTGATGCTAGTACATGGTGGCGAATCTTAAAAATTGCCGCAGTCTTTTGGTTTCGCAAATCAAGCGCGCGTGCATTTAGTCTGTTGTCTATGTTGCTTTCAAGCCTCCCAATTGGATCAATTGGAAGAGGGTGAATTGCCTTTGCAAGTAATTCAATGCTTTGCGCATTTATCTCAAAATCAAAATCCTTTGCCTTTGTCTCCTGAACTTTTCCCTTTATTCTAATTACACTTTGTCTTGGTAACTCTTCAAGATACTTTTGAGCTTCTTCTTTTACTATTATCTGAGCAATTCCTGTAACATCACGAACTGTCAAAAAGGTCATCTTGCCAAGCTTTCGCATATCCTCAATCCAGCCACAACATACTACCTCCTGACCAATCATGCTTGGCTTGAGATCCTCGATATCGTGCGTTTTATTAAACTGCAAGAAAATCACTTCCGCGCTTTTTCAAACTCAACTACAAGTTCCTGTTTTCTTAGATTCTTTACTATTTCTATTGCCTTTTCAAGATTTATTGGAAATTTTGGGGTCCATTTTCCAGCAATTACTGCCTTTATCTTTTGATTGCCCGCATTTGCCCAAACTGCATTTATTGACAGGATTCTTGTTGGAAAAAACAAGTCTTCGATAAAGCGCTTGTCGTTTGCCTTTGTTTCAATTAGCCATACCTTGCCTGGAAACTGGCTTTGAATTAGCCGATAAAGTGTCCTGCTCTGCCTGATGACCATAATGTCGTCTTCTTTGAGGTAAAGCAGGTAATTTCCATCAATTGCCTTGCAGGAAGAAAGGGTAAATTTGTCAATTTTTTTATTTTTTTTCCCAAGCTGTGCAAGCTTGATCGCAGCGTCTACATCAAATGATGTAATTGTTCCTGATTCTAGTTTTGACTCACATTTTGGACACAAAACAGCATTTTTTGCATCAAAACTACAAATTGGCGCTTGCAAAGTAAATCGAATTTTGTCTTCAGTAAAGTTGCATATATCCCTTCTTGCAAAAATAAAATCTACTAGTAGGATCAAAGAATATCTGTTGTCATTTATCAAAGTAGAAAATTTGTCAGCAAAATACAACACATCAAAGGGATCGGTTCATGCACTAGACGATGTGAGTTTTTTTCTTGAGGGCGGTGAATCTGTTGGGATCGCAGGCGAAAGTGCATGTGGCAAAACAACACTTGGGCTTTCAATGATCAGAATGATTCCAGGTGGAGAAATCGTATCAGGCAATATATTATTTGAGGAAAAATCAATTCTTGATCTATCCGAATCAGAGTTTGACAAAAACTATCGCTGGAAAAAGATCGCAATGGTATTTCAAGGCGCGATGAACTCACTTGACCCTGTTTTTACAATAAAGGAGCAGTTTATCGAAATCCTAAGACAGCACCACTACAAAGATGATTTTGATAAATTAATCTTAGATGCAGTAACCTCTGTCAGCCTTGATGGGTCTATTTTAAAAAAATATCCTCATGAGCTGAGTGGTGGAATGAAGCAGCGCATTGTTATTGCAATGGCACTACTACTAAAGCCAAAATTTGTAATAGCTGATGAGCCAACAACTGCACTTGACGTTCTTGTTCAGGCACAAATTATCAATCTATTAAAAAAACTAAAAAAATCAGGCATGTCAATTATGCTGATATCTCATGATCTTGCGATCATATCTGAGGTTGCAGAAAAAATTGGCATAATGTATGCAGGGCAGCTAGTAGAATTTGGCAAGTCAAGTGACATATTCAAAAACCCAAAGCATCCATACACGCAAGGTCTTTTAGAGTCAATTCCTACGCTACGTGAGAACAAAAAGCCAAAATTCATCAAAGGGGTTCCACCAAATCTTGCAGAACCCCAGTCAGGATGCAGGTTCATAGAAAGGTGCCCTTTAGCTATGGAAAAATGCAAAAAAGAGCCACCAAAGTTCAAAACTGATTCTGGATATGTTATGTGCTGGCTTTACGATGACAAACTATAACTTTATACTTTACATCAGAAACAAAAATCGTTGGCTAGACGAATAGAAAAATCCGTGGAGGAGGCAAAGAAGCGCGCAGACAAGATAGACCAAGCCATACTGGCAAAGGCCTTTCGCGGCGAGCTGGTTCCACAGGATCCTAACGATGAATCTGCATTAAAGCTACTTGAAAGAATAAAGAGTGAAAAAGAGTTTTCACAAAAGCATTCTGTAAAACAAAAGTCACGTAAAAAGATAGTTGAGAAACTGTCCTAACAGGAAGCTAATTCCAGCGAGTGAAAGTATTTCAATTAATTTTGGAAATGGATGTTTGCTTCTTGATGAAATTTGTTGTATTTGTCCCCCTATTTCTTTAATCGTTATTTCGTATAGAGATTTATCCAAATTTTTTATTGTTTCACATCTTTTGATGAAATCATCTGTTAATTGAACTATAACAGTAGATTTCAGGATCTTTTTACACAATCTAGTATGGATATTATTAATTTCCTAGAATAAATTGAATCGTTATTACAATTCCCGTAGCTGCAAGAGACGCAATTAGTGAAAGAATGAACGGCAATGCCGATTTTAACTTACTAGAGCTTTTTTCCATAACCAATAAATTGTTGGGATCTTGTTTTGTCATATCAGCAAGATATCTTAAGAAGTCTAATTTCTCATCACTTTCTAATTTATTCAAAATTGTTGTTAAAGCATCATCTGCCAGATTCATCGTATTAACAATAAATTGTTCATAGATTCTTTCAATTTTGTTAATTTGTAGTTTAAGATTATTTCTAAGATAATTATCATAATGTTTGATGGCGCTAATAGCAAAATTAGTCCTATCAAATTCATTTAGATCTTTAAAGTTTTTTATTATTTTAAAACATCCAAATGCAAAATATAATTCCGAATCTAAATATCTCATTAGATTATTTTTATAAAAGAAAAAATCATAGACCATAATACCAGGAACAAACCATACGCTCATTAGAAATAATTTCATTTTCAATAGTAATTCAGGATTTTTTACATTAGTTTCAGGACGTCCTTCTAAAAAAATAATTATTGATAGCATTAAAATTACAAAGACAACAGTAAAAACGAAAAATTCTATATATCGTTTATGTAATTGTTTTAAGATTTGATGTCGTATAACCATTCTTTCAAAACCAATTTTTTTAAAAAAAATTTCTGATGAATCCTTTTTCCAATTTTCGCCACGTCTTGGTATGTATAATATTTGAAATACAATTATGTATAAAAAAACTGTAGCAAGAGACAACCCAATACTATCTGAACCTCCAGGCCCAGGATCTATTTCTGTTATTATAAAATATATTAAAATGAACATAGCTATTGGCAAAGCATAAGTCAGTATATGTGAACGTCTTTTTTCGCTTTGCAGTATTGTATGATAATTTTCTTGTTGTGTTTTCATCCTCATACAATGTTATGATATGTTAAAAATCTCTTTACTCATAATGTACAGTTCAAGCATAGTACATTTGTCACTTTTCATAATTTGCGTAATCCTATACAAGATTACGTAGTTTAAAATCCTCGCATCTTTTGATAACATAGCGTTGATTTTGATAAATTCCAAATCAACTTCGATCAATCGAAGTTCAGAAGTTAAAATGGAAATGATTCTATAGTATATCTTGATTATTCGCATCTAAATCACAATTTTCCTTTTCTTTTGGCTTCATTGTCAACTAAAACTACACTAGGAAAATTATAGTTGACTTTAAAACTATATATCTTGCTTAATATCCGATCCCGATCCAATGGAATACAATTTGCAAACTTCAGCGGGGGGGGGGCGCAAGAACACAGCTTATTCTTCCTAGGCATATTCTCTGGTTTCTAAA
>JBBDOC010000021.1:0-32162 GCA_040877295.1 Nitrosopumilaceae archaeon | reverse complement strand
ATGCACCTTGTGCTCTAAGCTCTTTTGCAAGGCTGTGTTCAACTAGATTCAATCTCGATGTTACTTTTTTTGCCTTGTCTCTTGGGACAGTAGCGCCACAGTTTGTGCATTGGATGCGGTCTGAAGATCCTTTTCCACCTTTTCTGCGTCCTCTACTTGCACGTTTTAATGGCATGATGGTTACATCAAACCTCTTCTTTATAATATGTTGTACTGAGAAAACACAGTAAAAGTTACTCAAAAAAACTGATTTTTGCTACTAATTTTTGTGCCAAAGATTTAAGCAACTTTAGCATCCCACAAAATATGAGGGGGTTATGTCATGTCTGCTTGACCTCAAATGTAGAATTAGTAGTATTCAAAGGGCAAATTTTATGCAAATCGTGTTTTGAAAAAATGAAGACAAAAAACTAAATCACGGAAAATTTTGTAATTACAGATGAAGTTAGATATTTTCTCTCACTGTACTATTGACACAATTGAATTTGATAACTCTGTAACAGAGCAGATAGGCGGTGTTGCATGTTATGGCGGTCTTACTGCAAGAAAACTAAAGTTTGATGTTACCCTTCATACTAAATTTGGTCCTGATTTTCCATACGATGAATATCTTACAAAAAATAAATTAACACATGAAAATGCACAATCAAACAAACCCACAACGAGATTTACAATCAAACTAGATGGTGCAGATAGAATAATGTATCTTGCAAATACATGTGAACCTATTGAATATGGGAGTTCAAAAGCAGATGGTTTTTTGGTAAGCCCAGTATTTGATGAAATATCTACTGGAGTATTTGAAAATTTAAAAAAAGACTGTGATTTTGTTTTTCTTGATCCACAAGGATTTTTGCGAAGAATTGATTCTGAAAAGAAAGTATTTCTTGAAAAAACAAACATCAATCTCTCAAATATTAATACTATCAAGCTAAGCTATGATGAAATTAAGGCATTGTCTGATGGCGCAACAGTTGATGATATGAAAAACATGCAAAAAAGAGGAGTTGAACACGTACTTCTTACAAATAAAAAGGAAATTTCACTTCTTGTAAATGATAGAATCTATTCTATAACGTTGCCAAATAACGAAATATATGATACAACAGGATTAGGAGATATTTTTTTCACTACATTTTGTTGTACATTGTTAAAGGAAAATGATTTTCTTTGGGCGCTATGTTTTGCCGGAGGCGCATCTCAGGCAGCACTTGACACAAAAGAATTCGGATTAAAAAAAATCCCAGAAAAAAACGACATTGAAACAAACGGCTCTTATTTCTATAATACTGTAAAGTTCAAACAAGTTTAGGCTTTTATTGTACATCTTATTGTAATTGCTCTATGCAAGTTGGCATAGCAGGAATAGGGCTAAGTGAATCTGCCTCAAAAATGATAAAAAAAGAACTAGACGATCGTGGCATTACATCTTTTTACGTATTCACAAAATCAAAACCACAAGATATTGATTGTATAGTAGTTCTAGGCGGAGATAGAGGCGTTCGAAATTACTTTCACAAAAATCCTGATTCTACAATTCCTGTATTTGGCATAAGTGAATCAGAATCAAGCGGTTTTCTTGCACAAATTGATCTAAAGGAATTTCCAGCTTATGTAAATCGATTAAAAAAACAAGATTACAAAATAGAAGAGGTACCACGAATTAGTATAAAAATAGATGGAAAGGCAGTATACCCTGTACTAAATGATGTTGCTATTTTTGCATCAAAGAGTGCAATGCTAATGGAACACGTCTTGCGCGTAAACGGTGAAGAAGTGTGGCATGATAATAGTGATGGAGTGATAATATCAACGCCTATTGGCTCATCTGCATATTCAATGTCTGCGGGCGGACCTGTAATTTTTCAAGACTCTCCAGTATTTGGAATTATATCGGTAAACTCCCTTGATGTTACACGAAGGCCACTTGTTGTAGCAAATACCAGTTTGATCGAAATTGATGACATCTCTGCAAGAATTTATTGTGAGGTTATTTTGGATGGCATTGATCGATTTAGAGTCAATAAGGTTGTAGAGGCAACAAAGTTTGTTCCATCTGCCCACCTGATACGAATGAAAAAAGACTCTACGGCAGTTTCTGCACTTGCAAAAAAAGTCAAACTGGCAGAAGAGTTATTTAGCATGCCACCAAGTTCAAAATTGCTTCTAAAGATTTTAGAATATGAGGGGGCAATGACACAAAAAGAACTGGCAACAAAGACGCTTTTGCCAGATAGAACAGTAAGACTGGCGCTCAGCCATTTGCTGGAAAAGGGCTATGTGAAAAGAAAGATCTCTATGCGTGACGCAAGGCAAAAAATTTACGAGATTGCAAAACTAGGTTAACTGTTAGACGTTGCCCTTACAAATGCTTCAAATGATGCTTCTGGGAAGCCAGGTCTGCTACTAAATTCTGGATGAAATTGCACTCCAAGATAAAATCTATGTGAAGGAATTTCCAATATTTCCATCCTTTTACCACCGTCACTTTCAGCTGAAAAATTCATCCCTTTTTTTGTTAACTCGTCTATGTATTCTTTATTGATTTCATACCTGTGTCTGTGTCTTTTAGTAATTAGATTTGATTTGTAGATTTTGTGTGCAAGTGAGTTTTCTTTAACGTTAATCTGATTTGCGCCTAGTCTTAATGATCCTCCCATGTTTGATACTTTTTTTTGCTCTGGTAGCAAGTCAACTATTGGATGTTTTGTAGTTGGCGCAATCTCAGTAGAGTTTGCATCATCAAAATTACAAGCATGTCTTCCAAACGCTATAGCGGCAAGCTGAAACCCAAAACATATCCCAAGATAAGGAATATCTTTTTCACGTGCAAAATTTGCTGTTTTAATTATTCCATCAGAACCTCGTATTCCAAACCCACCTGGAACCAAAATTCCATCAAACTTTGCTAAATTCTCAATGTTTCCGTTTAGTGTTTCAGAGTCAATCCACTCAATAGATACAGTCTTTCCAATCTTTGCTCCTGCATGTACTAGCGCTTGATTTACACTGACATAGCTATCTGCCAAGGTAACATATTTTCCAACCATTGCTATGCTTATTTTATTATCCGCAGGTTGTAGTGATTTTACAATAGACTCCCATTTATCCCAATTAGCAGATGCATTTACAAGTCCTACCTTTGCAAATTTTTTGAAAATAAGATCCACTATCCCTTGGTCGTATAATGTCTGTGGTACCATGAAAATTGATGGAACGTCATGGCATGAAAAAACGTCATTTACAGAAACATTTGAAAACAATGCAATTTTTTTCTTGGCAACATCTTGCAGCGGTGTTGTACATCTTACAGTAAGTATGTCTGGTTGAATACCTATTCTTCGTAATTCTTGAACACTGTGTTGCGTTGGTTTTGTTTTTTGTTCGCCAACAACATCAAGTGAGGGCGCAAGTGTCACATGTACAAAAAGGACATTTTGAGGCCCATCTTCAACACGCATTTGTCTTAGCGCTTCAAGAAATGGGAGGCTTTCAATATCGCCTACCGTTCCTCCACATTCAACTACAAGCATGTCTATATTTTCGTCTTTTGCGATTTTTCGTATGCGATTTTTTATAGCATCAGTTACATGAGGAATTATCTGCACACATGCGCCAAGATACTCGCCTTTTCTTTCTGCTTCTATTACGCTTGAGTATATCTGGGCAGTTGTAATATTGTGTGATTTAGGTATGTTCTGGTTTAGGAATCGCTCATAGTTTCCTATATCCATGTCACATTCGCCACCATCTTCAGTGACAAACACTTCACCATGGGCTACTGGATTCATAGTTCCTGCGTCATAGTTTAGATATGGATCAATTTTGACGCATGAAACTTTTTGATTAGATAATTGCAAAAGTTTTGCAATAGATGATGATATTACGCCTTTGCCAAGGCCAGACATAACCCCCCCTGTTATGAAAATGAATTTTGTCTGCACATATGGGTATGAAGAATCCTGTTTTTAATCGTTTTCCAAATGAATTATCTTAATTCGAAATTTATGATTTTGTTGCCTGCTTTAATTGCCTGGTAAAGGAAGCAAGCCTTGATTTTATTTTGTTAGATGCGGTATTTTCAATAAGCCTCAAAAATGTACTTCCTACTATTACTGCATCTGCACCTAGCGATACAAAACGCTTGACATCGCTAGCAGACGATACCCCAAAACCTACTCCTATAGGAATTTTTCCACTGACAATTTTTTTTGTATTTTTAACTGCATTGATAGTATATTTTTGAATTTTTCCTTGCATTCCAGTGGTTCCATACATAGAAACAAGATACAAAAATCCAGTTGTTGCCTTTGTGATTCTTTTTATTCGATCTTTACTAGTGTTTGGAGATACAAGAAAGATCGTATCAATGCGATTTTTTCTTGCAGCCTTGAGATATTCACTTGATTCCTCAATCGGCATGTCAGGCAATATGATTCCATCAAGCCCTAACTTTTTCGCCTTTGAAAGAAACTTGTCGTAACCATAGCTGTACAAAATGTTTGTGTATGTCATTAGCACTAGTGGAATTTTTGTTTCGTGTCGAATCTGTTTTAAAATTTTAAAGAATTTTTCAAGTTTTGTGCCCTTGTTTAATGATATAGTGCTAGCATTTTGTATTACTGGTCCATCTGCTAGTGGATCAGAAAATGGAAAACCAAGCTCAATGATATCCACTCCTCCTTGAATCAAACCACGTATTGCTGAAATTGTATCTTTTTCATTAGGATATCCTATCATCAGGTATCCAATCAATGCCTTTTCGTTTTTGGAGTAAAGCTCCTTAAATTTATCTTGAATTCTTGACATTTTTCTTTAGATATTCTTCGACTACTTCAACATCCTTATCGCCACGTCCGGACAAAGTCACAACAAGTGACTCGGATTTTGATCTAGTTTTTGCAATTTTTATTGCCTCTGCTATTGCATGTGCAGATTCTAAGGCAGGGATTATTCCTTCACTTTGTGTAAGTAATAGAAACGCATCGATTACTTCATCATCTGTAGCACTACGATACTTTACACGCTTTGTATCCTTTAGATACGCATGTTCTGGTCCTACGCCTGGATAGTCAAGCCCAGCTGAGATACTATGTGTTTCTTTAATCTGGCCTTCTTTGTCTTGTAGCAAATATGTCATCATGCCATGTAAAACCCCTTTACTACCTGCGTTTAGTGTTGCAGAGTGATACTCTGTTCTAAGACCATGTCCTGCAGCCTCTACCCCAATCATTTCTACGTCATCATCTAGCATTGGATAAAACGTACCAATTGCATTAGAACCTCCTCCAACACACGCAATTACCGTATCAGGCATTTTTTTTGCGATTTGTTTCATCTGTTTTTTTATCTCTTCACCAATTACAGCCTGAAAGTCTCGTACTATCATAGGATATGGATGTGGACCTACAGCAGAACCCAACAGATAGTATGTTGTTTCTACATTTGTAATCCAGTCGCGTATTGCTTCATTTATTGCATCTTTAAGAGTTTGAGATCCTGATTTTACTGGATGAACTTTTGAGCCTAAAAGATTCATTCTAAAAACATTTAGCTTTTGTCTGATTGTGTCTTTGTATCCCATATAGACTTCGGATTTTATGCCAAGACATGAACAAGCCATAGCTGTTGCTACGCCATGTTGGCCTGCACCAGTTTCTGCAATAACTCGCTTTTTTTTCATCTTTTTTGCAAGAAGAGCCTGACCAAGTGTGTTGTTGATCTTATGAGCTCCTCCATGGAGAAGATCCTCTCTTTTCAGATAGATTTTTGCGCCACCAATTTTCTCAGTTAGATTTTTTGCAAAGTAAAGTGGTGTTGGCCTTCCAGCATAGCTTTTAAGATAATAATCTAGTTCTTTTTTGAAACCCCTATCGTTTTTGAATTTTTGATAATTTTCTTCTAACTCCTCAATTGCAGGAACCAAGGTTTCAGGCACATATTTACCGCCAAATTCTCCAAATCTACCATTTTTTGGAAGTACCATCTTCATAACGCGTTCACCAATTGTCTCACAGATGTTTCGATATTATCGCTTTTCATTATGCTAGAGCCTACAAGAAAGGCATTTGCACCACAATCATGCAAAAATTGTATATCCTTAGGAGTTTCTATTCCGCTTTCAGACAAGATTATCCTTGATTTATCAAATCCATCAAGAACATTTTTTGTAGTTTTTATGTCTATATCAAGGGTGTCAAGGTTTCGGTTATTGATGCCAATTAGATCTGCATTGGTTCCAAGTGAATTTTCAAACTCTGTTTTTGTGTGTGATTCTATTAGAACTTTGAGATTTTTTTTGTGAGCATAATCTACATACTCATCAATTTCTTTTAGATATTTTTTATCAAAGAGTGATTCTATGAGCAAAATATAGTCTGCTCCTAGTTTTTGAGCAGCGTCTATTTGGATCTTGTCTATTACAATATCTTTCATTAGCAATGGTACCTTCACATTTTGTCGTATCTTGACAAAAAATTCTGGCGACCCATCAAAAAGATATGGCTGAGTAAGGACTGACAAGCCAATTGCTCCACCTTTTATCATCGAATTTGCTATTGCGATTGGATCTGATGTGGCGCGAATTTTTCCTAACGATGGAGAAGAAAATTTTACTTCGGTAATTATCGGTGCATGATTATTATTTTTTATAATCTCAATTAAATCCATTTGCGATTTTTGTAATTTTTCAGCAATTTCATAAATCCCTTCATCAATTGCCTTTTGAGAATTTTGAATCAACTTTTGTAATATGTTTTTCATGATGTTTCTAACTCCTTTAACACATTTTTGTTGCCACAAAAAAAGATGAATTCTCTAAACAGCTTGTATGCTTTTTCACTTTGTAATGTATCTAGCGCAACATCTATTGCAGATGCGAAATTATCAGCTATATTTGCAACAATCAGGCCACCAGCTGCATTAAGTGCAGTAGTTTCTATCATTGCTTTGTTTGCAGAACAGTTTAGAACCGATACAAAAGCATCAATTGCATTTTCTTTTGATGTTACCTGCAGTTGTTTAATTTCAGATTTTTCAAGACCAAATTCTTGTGGATCTAAGACAAATGTTTCAATTTTTTTATTTTTTAATAAATAGATCTGATTTTTTGATGTTGTGGATAGTTCATCTAGCCCATCTTTTGATCTTACAGCCATTATCGTCTCTGAATTTTTTTTCTTTAACAAATTTGGTATTCGTTCAAGAAAATCCTCTGAAAAAACACCAATCAATTGATTTTTTACATTTGCTGGATTGCATAATGGGCCAAGCAGATTAAAGGCAGTTCGTGTGCCAATCATTTTTCGTGCTTTGGCCACATTTTTCATTGCAGGGTGGAATTTCTGTGCAAACATAAAACCAATCCCAAATTTTTCAATAATCTGCGTAATTCGTTCAGGGGACGCATTTAGATCATAGCCAAAATGCTCAAAAATGTCTGCACTTCCGCATACACTTGATACTGCACGATTCCCGTGCTTTGCTACGGCTCCGCCAGAGGCGGCAATCACAAATGCTGCTGCAGTCGATACGTTAAATGTCATCATATTATCTCCTCCCGTGCCACACACATCAATGAGCGTAGTTTTACATTTTGGAGTTATGTTAGTTGCAAATTTTTGCATAATATCTAACATTGCAAGAAGTTCATCATCAGTTTCGCCTTTTACTGTAAGATTTTTCAAAAAACTTGTAGTCTCTTCATCTAAAATTCTTCCACCAAGAATTTCATTCATTGTTTTTGACATTTCCTCATATGATAGATTAGTATTATTTTCCAATTTTGTAATAAATTCTGTAATCATTTTTGTATCATCTTCAAAAAGTTACTTAGTATTTTTTTGCCTTCTACTGTCATAATTGATTCTGGATGAAATTGTACTCCTACAATTGGATGCTCTTTATGTCTGACCCCCATTATCTCGCCATCATCTTCAGCTACTGCAGTAATTTTTAATGAATCAGGGATTATCGTCTTGTCGCCAACCAACGAATGGTATCTAGTAGCACGAAATGGATTTTTTACTCCCTCGAAAATTGAGTCATTAAAGTGTTTAATTGGACTTGTCTTGCCATGTCGTACATTTCCTGCATTTACTACTTTGCCACCAAAGCAGTTTATGATTCCCTGATGCCCAAGACAAATCCCAAGTATTGGTTTTGTTGGGCCAAGCTTTGTAATTACATCAGAACATATCCCAAAATATTTTTTATTTTCAGGATTGCCAGGTCCTGGAGAAATCACAATTGCATCATAGTTATTTTTTTGAATTTGTTCTAGAGTAATCTTGTCATTTCTAAATACATCGGATTTGACACCTAGCTCACCTAGTATTTGTGCAATATTGTAAACAAATGAATCGTAATTATCAAGTATTAGAAATTTCATTTTGCAGCCTCCCTTAATGCAGCTAACATGGCCTCTGCTTTGTGTTCTGTTTCTTTAATTTCATTTTCAGCAACAGAATCAGTCACAATTCCTGCTCCGGCTTGAACAAAGCCGTTCTTGCCATCAAAAAATATACTCCTTATTGCAATTGCAAAATCACAGCATCCATTAAACGAAAAATAGCCAACTGCCCCTGCGTATGGACCTCTTGACTCTGGTTCTAGCTCATCAATTATCTCCATGGCCCTCACCTTTGGTGCCCCTGATACAGTTCCTGCGGGAAAAACTGCCTTGAAAGCATCAAACATGTCAAATTTTTCATCTAATTCACCTACAACATGAGTTACCATGTGTTGTACATGGCTAAATCGCTTGATTTCCATTAGCTCCTTTACATGTACCGAACCAAATTTGCAGACACGGCCAATATCATTTCTTCCAAGGTCTACAAGCATTGTGTGCTCCGCAATTTCTTTTTCGTCATGAAGTAATTCTTGTCTTAGCTGCTCATTTTTTGATTCATCATCTGTTATTTTTCTTGTACCTGCGATTGGAAATGTCTCTACAATATTTCCTGTAACCCTAATTAACATTTCAGGACTAGAACCAATGATCACTCTATTTTTCATTTTCATATGATAAAGATACGGTGATGGATTTAGTGCTCGTAATAGCTTGTAAACTTTGAGATGGTCACCTGATGCTTCAAAACTAAAACGTCTTGATAATACTCCTTGGAATATATCTCCGTCGTAGATGTATTTTTTTGTCTTGTTGACTATATCTGTAAAACTCTTGCTATCAAGATTTACCTTAATGTCTGAGATCATAAATTGATCAAATGAGGTATCTGAAATCTTGATTTCATCCACTCTATTTTTATCATAATAAAAGTAGAGTGATTTTTTTTCCTTATTATCATACAAGATACCGTCAGTGTATATTCCAAACTCCATTAATGGCTCATCAACTCTATGAGCTTGTGGAATTTTTTCCCATAATCTTATTGCATCGTAATTTATTACTCCAACTGCACCGCCCAGATAGCGATAAGACTGTTCTGAAATTTTTCCCATTTTTTGCTTTAGAACTTTTAATGGGTCATCGGTTTGAATTGTTTCTATTCTACCATCTTTTGATTCGACTGTAACTTTATCATGATAGCCATTTATGACAATGGATGGATCAAATCCAATGAGCGAGGTTTCTGCAAGTTCTTCAGGTCCAGTTAATGATTCAAAAAGAAACGAATGCGAGTAATTTCGAGAAATTTTGTTATATATCTCAAATTGGGTGCCAGTTACCTCTAGTGGTATTACTTTAGGACTTGATATTCCAAATGGGGCCACCCATCCCGAACAGGGATTCTAAACCATATTTAAAATTTTGAAACTAGTGCTAAAAAGACACTTTACGCACAAATCCAGATTATCAATTACGGTAAGGTACGGTACCTTTATAAGCAAAGAGGGTGATCTATAGTCATGAGCCAGCAGATTACAATGAGAAAAAGACAACGACTATTCTATAACGAGCTGAATTTTGGTACTAAAAAACCACAATTGAAAACAACGGTTTTACAGACAAACTGTAGAGTGTGTGGAAAAGGGCTTGAGGCTGGTTTTAGTTTAACTGCGAAAACCACTCGTTCTGGAACGTTATTTTTCTGTGACTCTCATTATCCTAGATCAGTTATTGTGTCCAAAAATTAGTGACTAGATAGGTTTTGTAATTGCACCTTGAGCTGCAGATCCTACCAGCGATGCATATTTTGCCAAGGCTCCACTAGTATAGTTTGGTTTTGGTTGAACCCATTGTTTTCTGCGATTGGCAAGTTCTTCATTTGATATCATTAAATCAACAGTATTTTTTTCTACATCAATGATTATCTCGTCATTATTTTTTACAAGTGCAATATTTCCACCAACAAAGGCCTCAGGGGCAACATGCCCAATCATTAAACCTCTCGTTGCACCAGAAAATCGTCCATCTGTAACCAGTGCAACTTTGTCTCCTAATCCTTGTCCTACAAGTGCTGCAGTCACAGCTAACATCTCACGCATACCTGGACCTCCCCTTGGTCCTTCATAACGAATTACTACAACATCGCCTTCATCAATTTCACCTTTTGCAACAGCATCAAATGCGTATTCTTCTCTATCAAACACTTTGGCTTTTCCAATAAATTTTGACATCTTTACGCCAGTAATTTTTACTACAGCACCTTCTGGGGCAAGAGTGCCATGTAAAATTACTGCAGTGCCAACATTGTGTATTGGCGAATCTATTGATCTGACAATTTTTTGATTTTCAGGCATCTGAATTTGCATCGAGTCAATGTTTTCTTTTAGAGTTTTTCCTGTTACAGTTAGTGCATTTCCATTAATCACATTTTTCTTCATCAGCATTTTTAATAACAATGGAACTCCGCCAATTTTATCAAGATCAAGCATCACATACCCTCCTCCAGGCTTCATATCTGCAAGATGTGGTGTTCGTTTTCTAACTCTCTCAAAATCATCATAGGTTAATTTTACACCTGCTTCACTTGATATTGCAAGTAAATGCAAAATCGCATTTGTAGAGCCGCCAATGGCATTTAGCATTGTTATTGCATTCTCAAACGCTTCAAACGTAAGTATGTCTCGTGGTTTTATGTTCCATTCAATAAGTTTAGCTGCTGCTACTCCAGTATCATAACACATTGTTTCTCGTCTCATATCTTCTGCTGGTGGGCTTGCGCTTCCTGGCAATGCAATGCCCAAAGCCTCACTTATTGATGCCATTGTGTTTGCAGTAAACATTCCACCACACGAGCCAGCACCTGGGCATGCATAATCTTCAATATTTTTTAGTGCTTCAAGTGTCAACTGACCAGCATCATATGCTCCAACTGCCTCATACACATCCTGTACAGTTAGTGCCTTGCCATCAAACATGCCTGGCAGTATAGTCCCACCATAAACAAAAACTGAAGGAAGATTCAATCTTGCCATTGCCATCATTGTACCAGGCAAACTTTTGTCACACCCAGCTATTCCAACAATGCCATCATACTGATGAGCCCTTACCATAAGCTCAATAGAATCTGCAATAACTTCTCTACTAACTAGTGATGACTTCATTCCTTCGTGGCCCATAGCTATCCCATCGCTTACAGCTATGGTACTAAACTCTCTTGGTGTTGCACCTCCCTCTATTACTCCTTCTTTTGCTTTTTGTGCCAGTCTTCCCAAGTGAATATTACATGGAGTTGCTTCATTTCCAGTATGGCATACGCCTATGAATGGTTTGTTTAGATCATCATCTGTCAAGCCCATAGCTTTGTACATTGCTCTGTGTGGTGCACGGGCAGTTCCTTCTACTACATTTCTGCTAGAAATTTCCATCGTGATATAACCTTGATTTTAGTTAACTATAATTTAGAGTTTCTTTACGTGTCAGATTATTTTAGAGTTAGCTGTGAATCAAGCTCAACAAGCTGGGCTTCGATTTGTTCTGGTGTTTCACTACCATACGAAATTAGAATTCTATCATCCTCTTGTAATACATAACTTCGTATGTCTGGAACCTGATTATGGTTTATGTAAAACTTTATTGAATACTTATCATTTGTGCAAAACTCTTTTCCATCTGGAAATACAAAACACTGATCTGTTAGAGATATTCTTAACGTATCAAACAAGTATCCTAATGTTACTCCGGATGCATGCCTATGTATTGTGTTGCCATCTTGGCCTTCAAAGTGTATCCAGCTGCTCTTTATTTGATAAGTTGGACCCGAAAAATCAAACTTGTCACCAAATATTCGTACTAGGAGCGATGCGTGTTCATGTTCATCGCCTAGAGTTCCTGCACCCTGAGGTGCACCAGGCGCACTTGATCCTAAATTAACAAAATTATAAGCTGAATATCCTACAATTGCTGCAACCCCGGCAAGCACGCCTATGGCAATTAGTGTGTTTCTTCTTTTTTCTTTTGCTCGTTTTGCTGCAAAACTTTCTCTTTCATCTTTGTTTTCTTTTGCTTTTTTTCCCATGGGTGAAAAAACTCAATATGTACCCTAATTAACTCAATCGATACCATAATAATAAATAAAATATTGAAATTGAATTCTCATTGAATTGTATTTTATGCGATATATTAGCAGGAAAAAAATTAGGTCATTTTATTTATGAAGATGAAAATTATGTTGCACTTTTAGATAAATATCCAATTGATGTTGGGCATGCATTAGTAATGCCACGAAAGCATTATGAAAAAATTTTTGATATGTCAGAAGATAGTGTTGGGAAATTATTCTCAAAGATCCCAAAAATTGCAAAAGCTATTCTAAAGGCAACAAATGCAGACGCATTTAGTCTAGGTCAAAACAATGGACGTGCAGCAAAACAGATCATACCACATGTTCATGTCCATATCATACCAAGATACGAAACAAAAGGTGCGATTTGGACAAAAAGAGGAATCGCGACAGATCAAGAATTAAGCGAACTTGCAAAACAAATTCGTATGTGTTATTGATTTGGGTTATAGCGTAAAATGGCAGCTACTTTGCCAAGACTTGAAATCATAGCACCATGCTCTGCTTTGCCTGATATTACCTCAATTTTGGCACCAGTTTTAGCCGCAATTAGTTCCAGATAGTCAACAATATCTTGTTCTGTTGACTCTGAATCCATGCTTTTACAGTTCGGGCAAGGTGCGTTTAACAGCTCAGTTTTTTTCTGAATCAGGTGAGGTCGCTCAATTATAGTTTCTTGAATATTTTGACAACGCTTACACTTTACATCTAATCTGTAAAGGTTTGTGTCATCTGTAATAATCAAGGTTTGAACAACATTATTTTGCAATAGTTTTATGACTTCTTTTAATCCGTAGGTTGCAAGTCCTGTACGCGAATTAATGTGTCTGAATAATTCATCAACTAATTGTTTTTCTTCAACCATTCTAAAATCTGATAAAATTTCTCCTGCTCTGGCAAATGCTTCACGAATTCCCTCTGATCCTGAATAAGATGAATCAATAGTTTCTATTATCATGTCTTGTAGTCTATAGTCAAGATAATTGTTGTTGATAAAATCCTCCTTTGTTGGGCCAGGCCCTGAAATTATTAACCCCTTTACAGGATAAATATCAATAAAGTACTCTTTTGTTGTTGCTGCAACTCTGTTGAAAAAATACATCAGTTCCATCTCTCTGAGTTTCTGGAATCTTTTTGCAGATTGTCCTCCTTGTCTATGTTTTCCTGCAACTCCAGAACCTGTTTCGCCTAACACTTCAATTTTATCTCCATGCAATAATCCCCATCCAGCATCTTTTGCATCAATTGCCAAAAACCCAATTAGGTTATCATCCTTTAACATATCCTTTAGAATATCTACATGAAAATGATCATCGCAACGATACAGAAATGTGGTAAGCTCTTTTGGCGGATCAATTTCATATAATTTTATAACTTCACTACCAATTGGCCCTCCACCTTCTGGTGGTAATGCACCACAAAAAATTACCAAGCCTCGTTCAGGGGTATCTTTGTAAAGCTTTAATCTCTGAATGACTCGCGATAATGAATCTACGACATGAGTTCTAGTAAGATCTGACTTTATGTTATCTGCAGTACCTTGTTCTTCTCGTAAATTGTTGATTACTTCATGTAGCTGTTTTCCTCGTGGAATGTAGAGACTAACTAGCTCTGTTCCCCTACCTGACTTTTGCGTTAGTTCTTCCAAGATTTTTCTTATCTTGTATAGTTTAACAGAATCTTGTTTTTGAATTACGATTTTTCCCATTTTACTTCATTTTAAATATTTGAATATTAATTTTGGTGAAGGTTACAGTTTTGTAATCATAATACAGATTACAAACTAAATGAGTTTACTGATTATCAGTAAAAATGACTTCCATTCTCACAAAAAACGCAATATATCTAACGTTATGATCAGTGTGTGATTCGTTGGCAGGACGTCATTAAAAAAATCAAATCCGATAAAATCTATAGAAATTATAATAAAAAATGAAAAATAGTGAATTTTATTCAGATCATACATAAATAAATCAAAAAGCAGTGCAGGTAATGAAAAAAAGCAATTTGCTATTGTTTGGGTTTATTTTGTTGGTTTTAGTTGGTTCAATTCAATTTTTAACCGTATTTGCAGGAGATCCGGTCCCTGGGATTGATATTAGTCTAGAAGAAATACCTGGTGGAATTAAAATCGATTTGGGAGGGTATCAGACCGAACATGGTATTGTGATCGGTACGGCTGAAAGTCAAAATAAAGATTTTGCAGTGGTGTTAGATATTATTCCTTTAAGTAATTTTCAACAGAATGTGCAAGATGAGCTTATGGTTTCTAAAAATATAAGAAAAAACATATCTACGGTTACAAAACAAGCTGATTCGCCATATGAGTTCTATGCAACTTCGCCTGGTCACAAAAGTGTGGAGGAACTTACCCTGTATAGAGTGTCACTAAATTCTGCTGATTCATCAAATGAAGAATTAAAAAGCTACATTGTAAAAAGAATCGAACAACAAGAACAAGTAAGAGGCGGATACATCGGCGGAAAAGGAGGAGATGGATCTGCTCGTGTTTCTGAAAAGAACGCTCAACTTGTTACTGTTTGTAACGGATGTACCATTGGTGAGTTGCTTCAAATGATTGATTACAATAGTTCTAGGAGTAACATTAAATCTCTAGTCATCATCTGTGATGACTGTACCATTGAAGATGTGCTTGAAGCTGCAGAAAACCATAATAGTTCTAGGAGTCAAAAAACTTCTATGATCATCAACTGTGTTGGCTGTAACATTAATGAAGGAACTTATGGAGCTGTGGGAGAACAGGGAATAGACGTAATTAAAGCAACAACAAAAGCACAACGAGAACAATCAGAAGCTAATGCAGCACAAGTAGGAATAAAGGAAGAAGGGATAAAAAAAATACCATCGTCTGAAAAAAGACCAGCCGTACCTAATTGGATAAAAAATATTGCAGAATGGTTCTCTCAAGGAGTCATTTCTGAAGATGACTTTGTCAAAGGATTAGAATGGATGATAAATAATGGAATTATACGAATAGAATCTGTTGGAATCAAGGAAGAAGGAGTCAAGTAACAACAAACGTTTCTTTTTTATTACAAACTATCAAGTTTCTAAAATAATGTAACAAATTTGAGCTATTTGTTTTGGTTAAAATCCATCAATAGCTCTTCTAAACACATCAATTAGTTGATTTCCTTCAATCTTGATTACTTTTTTGTCATCAAAAATCAAAAACGTAGGTGTGGCTCTTACTCCAATTTCATTTGCAAATTTTTCCAATGCCAATACTCTATTTTGATACTTGTGTTCAGTCAAACATGAATTAAATTTCTGAAGATCTATGCCAATAGACTCGGCAAAACCATTTAACGAATCTATTGTAATCCATCCTGTTCTTTCGCCAGCCCAATTATCATATATCATATCATGATATTCCCAATACTTTCCTTGGTCTTCTGCACAATATGCTGCTTCTGCGGCTAGAATAGAGTCAGGGCCATTTAGTGGAAAATCTTTGAAAACCATCTTGACTTTTCCTGTTTGTATATACTCTGAATCAATTATCTCAAAGCTTGAATGATGAAACTTGTAGCAAAATGTACACTGATAATCGCCCCATTCTACAATTGTTATAGGTGCAGATTCATCGCCCAAAATAGGAGAACCATTTTCAACTAGTACACTTGGCGTTAGCATGATTTCATCAGAAGTCTCGGATTCAGACGATAGATTATACAGATAAAGTCCTGCAATAATTCCTATGACAACAGGAATTGCAAGAAGATAATAATTCTTCATGTGTTCTTGAAATTTCTTGGATTGTAAAATGTTTGGTTTTTAAAATTTTTTACAAATGATCAATGCGATCTGTTTTAGACTTTGCTAAATTATATATAAATTGGATAAATTGTCCAAGAACTTAAATACACAAATACAAAGTATGTCTCAATGTCTTATTCAAATCAGATTTCAGTTTCAAAATCTGGTGTTCCAATACTTGCAGTTGCAATACTTGCTGTGATTTTTGCAATCGGTCTATTTGTTGTAGGTTATGATCAGGGACATATTTTCAGTGTCATTCTGGGTGAAAAGGCATTTGATGAGATGCTCATTCATGAGCTTACCCATGATATGAGACATGCTGCTGGCTTTCCTTGTCACTAGAGTGTAATTTGTTATGAAAACTCCTCTGTTTCTTGCACTAGTTTTATTGTCAGGATTTTCAGCAGGAATAATTCATGGACTAACTAATCTTGTTATAGTAGAACCGTTTCTTGACAATGCAATAGCAATCGAAAATCAAAACCTGTTTGCATCTGGTGAAGCACAAGATACGCCATCTTTTTGGGTAGAATATGATGCGTATAGGGCTTGGCAAAAAGGCGGCCAGGTATTAGCTGGGGCAATACTTGGAACATCTGTTGGTGCGTTATTTGGAATTGTTTTTGCTTATTCAAGAAATGCCTTGCCTTCAGGTCACAGTGTAAAGAAAACCCTGACTTTGGCATCAATTATGTGGACTACATTATTTGTAATTCCGTTCATAAAATATCCTGCAAATCCACCAACAGTTGGAGATCCAGAAACAGTTGTACTACGCAGTGTAATGTATCTTGGGTTTATTGCACTGTCTGGGTTTGGCGCACTTGGATTTTACAAAGTTTCTAAAAAATTACTGCGTCAAAAGAAGATTCTGGCATTTATTGGCTATGCCGCATACATTACCATCATTTTTGTGCTAATGCCTCCAAATCCAGATGAGGTATCAGCACCAATGGAGCTAGTCAATGGATTTAGGTCAATGTCTTTTGTTGCAGTGACAGTGTTTTGGGTAGCAAATGCCATTATTCTTGGGTTATTGTGGCAAAAATACAATCCAGATAAAAAGCTGGAAACAAAAGTTAGCTAGTTTTTAAAATTTTCTCATTCTCGTACTATAGAATGAGAACATCTCAGCATTATTTAAATAACAAAGAAACTAGATGGTAGCAAAATGGGGCGACGACTGACACTTCCTCAATTAAAAAAATATGATATTACACAGCGAGTAATCGAGGCACTAGCTGATGCGGAGTCAAGAACTATCGTATTTTCAATAATAAAAAAAGGAAGAACTGCTGCAGAAATTGCAGAAAAATATAAAATTCCACTTAGTTCAGTGTACAAAAAACTAACTGATCTTGAAGAATTAACACTTGTTGAAGTAGAGCGATGGCTGATTTCTGATAAAGGTCGTAAATTCAAAGTGTATCGTAGCAGGATAAGCAAGGCTGACATTAGCATCAAAAAACCAGAGCCTATGCTCAATTTAGCACCAAATTAATCTGATGTGGTCGTGATGTCAAAAACTAACATAATTCAGCTAAGTGAGTTCGATGTAACTCAGAAAATTATTGAATCTCTAACAAATGTTTGTACAAGGGCAGTATTATTTGCTATTAAAGACGATGCAAAAGATGCTACAAAAATAGCAGAAGAGCTTAGCATTTCTCAATCAACTGTATACAAGACGCTCTCACAATTAGAAGAACTAGCTCTAATAGAGGTTAACAGGTTCATTTTTTCTGGCGGTAAAAAAATTAAACTATACAAAAGCAGAATTGCTCAAGTGAACATTTTGATAAAGGATACAGAACCTGTCTTGGAATTGTATCCTAACACAATCTAAGATGTCATTCTAAAAATATAGAATGACCTTGCTAATTATATAATGATGTTTTGCAAACCAAAACATGAACAAACTCTATGCAATAATTCCTGCAATATTAGCTGCTGGAATAGGCATAGGATTTGGAATATTCATGGCTACAGACAGCACAAGCTCACAAACAGAATTAATGCCAATAGACACAAAGACCGTTGTTACACTTGCCATACAGCCAACTGCATCTGCCAGTGATATTGAATCTCAGGCAAAGGATCTTGAAAAATTCTTGGAAGAAAAAACAGGATATGATGTGCAAATATACGTTCCAACATCATATGCTGGCACAGTTGAGGCCTTGAGATTTGGAAAGGCAGACCTTGCATTTATGAGCGCATGGCCATCATACCTTGCAGTTCAAAAAGCTGGCGCAACACTAGATCTTGCAGAGGTAAGAGAAGTTGTAATAGGTAACGAGCTTGTATCAGAGACCTACTATTTCTCCTACTGGGTAGTACCAAAGGATTCCCAGTACAATACACTTGAGGATCTTAAAGGCAAAAAGGCAGCATTCCCTAGCCCTCTATCAACATCAGGCTATGTGACGCCAATGAAGACTCTAGTAGATCTTGGTCTTGTAACAGTTGAAAGTGGCAAAGAGATTGACCCAAAGACATACTTTTCTGATGTTGTCTTTGCTGGAGGATATGGTCAAGCATGGGAAGCACTAAAGGCCAATACTGTAGATGTCAGTATAATTGCTGGCGATGTAAGTGAAAAGCTCTATCGCGAAGTACGAGACAATACCAAAGTGATACACGAACAAGGACCAATACCATCACATGGTGTTGTATTTAGCAAAGACATTGACCCACAGGTAAAGAGCAATATCAAGAATGCTTTGCTTGAGATTGGCAAAGATGAGCAGAGCAAACAGATAATGAGAAAACTCGTATCTGCAATATTTGTAGGATTTAGGGAGACTAGTGCTGATCAGCATCTTAGCAATCTCAAGTCCGCAATAGAAATAACTGGCCTAAAATACACCGAGAAAGTATAATGGAAAAAGACGGCGACACCGTTCTTAGCATGAGCAATGTCCGCTTTGCAATAAACGGAAAAGAAATTCTCAGAAGCGTTTCATTAGATGTGAAGAAAGGTGGTGCAGTAACAATAATGGGGCCAAATGGTTCAGGCAAAACAACTCTTATAAAAATTGCACTTGGTCTTTTACAGCCAACAAAAGGTGAGATTTACTTTTTGGGAAAAAAATTTCTTGATAAAGAAAGACGAAAACTTCTTGGGTATATACCTCAGAATTTGGGATTAGTTAACGAATTAAGCGTTTTTTCAAATATTATGATGGGTGCATTAAGAAGAATGCCACGCTGGCGCTCAATTACAGGTATGTATCCAAGCCAGCTTGTTGATGAGGTTTACTCATTAATGTACGAGTTAAAGGTAACTGCACTAAAAGATACAAAGATAAAGAATCTAAGTGGTGGAGAAAAACAACGCGTAGCAATAGCAAGAACGTTAATTCAAAAACCATCTATGATTCTTGCAGATGAAATGACTGCAAGTCTTGACTTCAAAGCTGCAGTTGCAGTCATGGACATATTCAGTGAGATAAGAGAAAAAATTGGAATAACATTACTTATGACTCATCATAACCCTGACATATCACAAAAGTATAGCGACACAATCTTCATTATGAATAATGGCAGAATTAAAAATTGCATATCAGCAAAGGAAATTGACAAAGATGCGCTGGTAAAACTTTATGACACTTAATAGATTTCAATACACTTGGCTTGTACTATTTTTGATAATAGTAGGAAGCTCAATTCATTTGGGTTTTAAACCTCTGTCAATAATTAGTGATGCAAATAATTCACTCGTGATAATGAGTGAGCTACTAGCGATGGATTTTAGCGTTGCAGACAAGGTATTCTTCTCTCTTCTTGAGACACTTGAGATGGCAGTTATTGGATCAAGCATAGGCTTTGGTCTAGCTATACCTGCCGCACTACTTGCAGCAAGAAACATCTCGCCTCTTTTTATCAGCACTACGTTTCGTGGAATATTAGGAATTCTCTGGTCAATACCACCACTTTTGTGGGCAATACTGCTTGTTGTGGTAGTTGGTCTTGGACCAACTGCAGGTATTTTTGCAATAGCGCTATACATCATGGGTTTAGGCGGCAAATATCTATACGAGATTTACGAGTCACAGAATCTGTCTGCCTATGATACCATGACCGTACTTGGCGCTACTAGATTACAGATAGCAAAGTATGTGACTATCCCAGAAGCGCTTCCCTACATAAGCAACCAATACCTCTTTTTATTATCATACAGCATAAGAGAGTCATCAATTCTTGGACTTGTAGGTGCTGGTGGAATAGGCTTTTACATAATACATCACCTTGAAAGCCTAAATTATGGAAAAGCAGCTCCGTTTATTCTTGCAATATTGTTTGTAACGCTTGCAATGGACTATGTCAGTACACGATTACGAAAAAGGCTTGTACATCAGTAGTTTCGTTATCAAAAAAATCTATAATTTCTGAGCTATTTTATCACGAGTTAGATCTACCAATTCTTCTCGTCGTAGCTCCCAAAATGCATTGTTTCCACATGACATAGCAGGTGGAAACCTACTAAACTTTTCTACCTGAATTATTTCATCATGTTTTTGCATACACAAACTATCATCGACATGTTTTATGAAAACATAAAAACCAGGAATTGGGCACAACATTCCTGTTTTGTACATGTTAATTTTTTGACAACAGTGAGAGAACAGGCATGGCGTCCCATTTGTACATATAGCATTCAAGAACACCTGAGCAAGCGTCACCATATTTTGATAAAAGGTTTTTTGCCTCTTGCTCTGTTGCCTCAAATACGGTCATTGCAGTTTTGTTGTCATCGAATGGACCTGACCACATTATTTTTCCTGCGGAATGCCATTCGTCAATCAAGTTTTTGATTTGTGGCGTTATGCGATTCAAATCTTTTTCTTGAATATTTTCTTTTAAAACACTCACAAGAACCCATGGTGTTTTAATAATTTCTGTCTGTGACATGAAAACTAGTGCGTCTAATCAAAATTAAGACTAGTGCTCATTTTATTGTGATGTTTTATGATCTTGGACTAACAAGTATTCTTAATAGTAATTTTTCTATACGATGTATGATCTTTGCGTGATCAAGCTACAAATCCACATGCATGCATTGATCAGGTCATGGCAAGTCGGGCCACAAGCTGTAGTTGGCTCTATTTACGCGTAAATTGCTATTGGCGTAAAGAAAAAGCTTGATTCTGCCGTGACTGAATTTTTCCTTTAGTTTGGAGTTAGATAGAGTATTGGAACTGAGTTGTGTATGCTTATTTTGGCCATGCGGATTCTACTTTTGAAGAATTTGATTCTCTTTCCATGATCTGTAACCCAATACTTGGCAACATAAACAAGTGAGAGTTTTTCCAGATTTTTTAGTTTGCTGTAAACAGTACTAATTGGAATCTTGCACGCACGAGATAATTCTTCAGCAGTTCGTGCCTCTCTAATGAGAGAAAATACAATAGTTCTTGACTCTGCATCAGCCAATTCCTCGACAATTTTCTGAGTTATATCATATTTTGCAAGCTGAAGAACTGTAGGCTTTTTCTTCACTATTTTCTTTTTTACTTTTGTAATTTAAGAAAAATGTTAATTCCAAAATCGTGTTATAACAATAAAGAATAATGAAATTTACTGTATTTTATGAAAACTGCAAACAATCCTCAACAACGAATTAAAGCATCTATTTATGCCTACAAATAGCATTCTATTTTTATTGGACTAGCAGATCATTTCTCTATGATGAAATATTTATTCTTGATTTTCTTGATGGTTTTTCTTATTTCACAAAATCAAATTTATGCGCAAGAGTCAAAATACATGTTAAATACTGATGATCAAACATTTGAGCTATCATATTCTCTTGATGGCCAAGTCATCGCCATGGCAATTGATCATGAATTAAATTCGTTATTGATTGGAATAACTGAAGTAAAAGATTCCACTTTTCAAATTACGCTTCCACAAGACTTGATCTCAGCAGAAAATAACGAGTTTGTAGTTCTAGTAAACCAAATCGAAGTCGATTATAATATATCTGAACAAGATAACACAGCTACACTATCCTTTTTTGTTCCTGTAGCTTCTGAAGAAATCGAAATTATAGGAACAAACGTTATTCCTGAATTTCCACTAGGTGCGTTAATGGTGTTTGCTACATTGATTGTGGCAGTGACCCTTGTGACAAAAATAGGCAAATTCAGAATTAGGTAACTATCTTTTCTATCTGGTTGGCTTTTTCTGCCTCTTTTACCTCGCGAGCAATTCTTCTTCCCATACTCATTGGCTCATCATAAATCAATGTAGTATATGGAGAACCATCCATGTAGAGATTGGTTCCAGCAACAATTCTTGCAGAAAACTCGAATGTCTTGAAATTTGCATTTTCATCATAGACTCCTTCAATGCAAAATGGTCCGTTCATACCTGGTGGCACCAGCTTTTTTGATGCCAAAACAAAATCTTCACCCATGGAATACACCTTATCTAATAATGATTCACGCAAGACCATTGGGCTGTTCCCAATTATGTTAAACGATGGAACATTATCGATATCCATTTGTTCTTGTGCAGGAATTCTAGCCAGCCCTTCAATATCTGATTCATGTCTTTGATCAATTCCAAAAAATTCTATCTCATCTTTTAGTGGAGAGTAAAAATATTGTAGATATGCCAAAACACCAGAAACATACTCTTGTAGATAAAGATCAGAATCTCCTTTTATGACTCCATGTTTGATCAGGTTGTCACGTTTTTTCTTGTAATCTTTTTCATTTGTTGTAAGAAAGTATCCTTTTCCACCTGCTGCTCCATGTCGTTTTGCAATAACTAGTCTGTCGATTTCTTTTGGACTTGCGATTGTTTTTGGCACATCAAGGTTTGCCTCGCGCATCAGTTTTTCTTTTAGTGCACGATCAGACTCCCATTTTAGAATGTACTTGTTTCCAAAAATCGGCGTCTTGATTGATTCAATATCATTTGAGCTCATCTGTGCAATTAGAGTTCCATGTGGCACAAGGATTGCATTGTTTTTTTCAAGAACTGATGCACATTTGTTGTCTAAGATTTCTGTAAATGAATCAACTAGGACTATCTCGTCAATGAAGCTGAATCTTTTGTATAGTTTTTCTCGCTTTTTTTCAGAAACTAGGATTGTTTTTAGACCCTCGTCTTTTGCGCCTTTTAGAACTTGTAGGGCGCAATGTGAACCTAGAGTAGCTATTGCGGCCAAAGCGATACAAAAACTAGCAAATTAACGTCTTAAGAAGGTTGCAAATGAGCACCTGACACATACTCGAACACTTCGTCTATTAGTTGAATCGAGATTGTTGATTTTAGGTCTTCAGGAACAGATTTTAGGATAAAATCAATCATGGATTGGTTTTGAGGAATTTTGCCTTGTTCGTTGTGAATTGAGTATACTGCTATTGCGTTTGCAATGATTGCTATCGCTTTTTCTTTTTTTTCAAGCATAAATTGTACTCTTTGTTATAAAGCCAAATACTTTTAGTTAAAAGTCTTTAAACTGGACTGCTTTGTGAAGCTTGTCATTTACCAGATCCCGCTTGCGGTTCTTTTGGTTTTTCTTTTATTTGATCGTCTGATAGTTTTGTTAATGTCATGACAAAATCACATTAATGACAAATTAATATCTAATCTTATTTGTTTATCCGATTTTTAATTTCTCTTCAAGTCGTTTAATGTTATTGATAAGATCTTCTGTAACCTTTCCATATTTTTCTGGATTTCGTTGTTTCCTTGTTAGATTTGCTTTGTACGCTGCCAAACTTCTAATAATTCCAAAGTTATTTGAATATTTTTTTACTTTTTCTTTTTTCATTTTTTGTAATAAAACTTGATCTTGTGGTGTAGGCTTGCCAAACTTTGTAGGGTTTTGTGCTCTTCTTGTAGCCCATGCCTTTAATGCAGCTTCACGTCGCTTTATCATTATTTTTTCAATTTCTGTTTCTTTTTGTATTTTAGATGACAGACTTGTTTTTTGATTTGATACTTTCAGAGCATATCCAGTTCATTGCACTCAGAGAAGAAATGGTGAGAAATGCGTACGACCTAGCAGTAAAAGCAAAAATGCCAGTTTATGACGTAACATTTGTCGTTCTTGCCACTGAGCTTGGAGTGGAGTTAAAGACATTTGATAAACAGCAGTATGCGATTTTTAAAAAATTCACATCTTATTAGTTAAAGAAAATTACGTATCAAAAGATCGATGCAAAAATTATCTAAATCCATAACAAGGATTGAAACTCTAAAGTGGTTTTGCTTCGGCAAGCCTTTTCTTTAGTTTTTCCTGTCTTGCCATCTCCTCTTTGATTCGTCTTGATGCAATCTCAAAGATTAGCTTGTCTATATGATATCCTTGCTTTGATTTTAGATTCAGCTTGTACATTGTTGCCTTGCCTACGGTTCTTGTCTTAACCACAACACCTTGCTTTTCTAACTTTTTTATCTCGCCTAGTGCAGTCTTGAAGGATATTCCAGAATATTTTGCTATATCTGATACCGAGTAATCCCATTCCTTAAACGTGGATAAAAAATCAAGCATCTTTGAGCTTGCAACTGGAAACATGCTTTCCAGCGGTCCTAGTTCAAGTGCCTTTTCTTTTAATAATGCCATTTATTCCACTCCATTATACTATTCCATTATACTATTCCATTATATTTAGAATTTCCTATTATTATGTAATCTAGTACATAATTTTTAAATACGTTCACAGTCACATAATTTATGAACCAATACGATGCAATAAGCAAAACAATTCTTCTCAAGCTGTATCAGGATAAACGTATTGGCGCAAGACACATCTCACTACAAAACATAAAGACTGGTTTTCCATCTCATCTAAAAGGCGATATTGATAAAAATCTAAAGAAGCTGGTAAAGACAAACCTGGTGCTAGTGCATCCAACTTCTTATGGTCCTCAATATGCACTTAATCCGCAACGAATTTCAGAAATAATCAAAATACTGGAATAAGCATTTTCTTATAACGATGTAATTCATATGACGACTAGAGTCAACACAAAATCAATTATTTTGCAGAAACTGCCTAGTTCTGCATAGTTATGTCTGAAAGACTAAATCACAACAAGGATTGAAACTTCAATCTGCTAACACTTCACCTATCATTCTGGCGCCTTCCCAGTGCGTTATTTCACCGCGGTACAGCTTGTGCTTTATTCCAGCAATCTTTAGACACTTTTCCTTATCCATACTCATGAAGATACTATCCATTCCTTTTTTAGGCGTAGTTTCGACTTCATTATGATGACATCACCTTTTCTGTTGTTTTGAAATCATTTATTAAAATAACAGCAATTATTATTTAATATTCGACAGCTTTTTCCAATCTCTTTTGTAGCTTTTTGCCAGCAGAGCCTATCCAGAAAATAGAACCATCCTTGTCAAGCATAATCTTGTTTTGTCTTTCTAAAATTTCTAAAATAAAGTTAAAGATTGGATACTGCATGCCTGTAGGCAACTTTTTGTATAGCTGTGATTTAGATTCAAGCTCCTTGTTTTCGCAAATTAGTTTCTCAACCATTACCAAGCTTCGAATAGTGGGATTGAATTTCTCGGTACGTTTGAGAATATAGTTCATAAAAGAAATGTTTTCAGTGTTCTGAGTATTTTTTTGTGATTTCTTTACAAAGGCATTTGCAGGCATATAATCTAACTATTTCATGTACATGAAAGTATATACATATATGTACGTACTTATATATACTAGAATTAGTAATTAAATCTACGATCATGGCTTTTATAATCTGTAAGTATTTCTACCAGATTCAAAGTAACAATGTACGTAGTTTTTAGTAAATGAGGTTAGGTATGGGTAATACATTAGTTATGCCATTAGTATAACTATTTAAATTAGTTATACTAATAGTATAACTAATAGGCGATTGCTATGATATGGCCTCCATCTTGGTTAGCGAAAACATATGCCAGATTGTACATAGAAAAAGGAACCAACTGGTTTGGTTTTGAGCAAGCAAAAAACATTCTCAGATTAGAGGACAAGAGCGTGCTGTCACTTCGCTTAACAAAGTTGGAAGATGCAGGTTTTCTAATTGCAAAAAGAGATGCAATAGACAGGAGAAAAAAATATTTCAGAACATTAAACCCAAATGATGTGATTTTTTCATATGGCATAGTATCATCAACACCAACGAAGGATATCATGTATCGTTTAATTACTGTAGCAAAAAAAATTGTTTTTGTTATAGGAGGAACATATGCAGCGTATGTTCATAGCAACTACTCAATTCCTGCTAAGATTGATGTCTATGTAAAAGAAGAGGATCTAGATAGGTGGATATCTCTATTATCTGATAAGCTCGCTTCAGTTTCAGTAGATGATGTATTAGCTGAAAAAACAAGAAGAACTAACTTTCACATTCATTCAACATTAAATGAAGAAATAGTTGAAAACTCTACTATGATTGATGGGATACGATATGAATCACCAGAAATACTCATCCTCAATGGATTGAGAGATCAGTCTGAATTTTCTCTCATGGATTCTTTTTCATTATTAATTAAAAAAAATAAGGAACTTAATTTTAACAGACTTGCAAAACTTGCGAAAAGTGAGATGCTTGATCGAGAATTAGGTGTCTGCTTAGAATTGTTAAATTTTGAATCTAGGAAAAAAATCTTTAGCTATGAAACAATACATAAAATACATCTAAAGGCTGATTTATCAAAAAAGAAAACCTTCACAAGATATAGAGCAGAAGAAAATCATGATTATCTGAAAATCGGAAAAAGATGGAATATGAAGATTACTTTACAAAGAGCATTTGTGTCAAAGATTGTGACTGATTTAATAAGGTAAGTTCATGACAGATTCAAAACCAGAAGATATTGAGCGCAAAAGCCTTGAGGATCTCAAGATCTTGACAGAGCGAACAGATGAATGGAAAGTTGAAACCGTGGTAATAGGTGGTTATGCAGTAAGGGCTTTTACCAATGCGTACAGACACACCAAGGACATAGATATTGCGGTAGGTAAAGAAGAAAAAGGCAAATTTACTGCACTCCTCAAAAGCCTAGGCTACAAATTAAGGAATACTGAGTTTGGAATTGCGGCAAGCAAAAAATTTGACTCTGATTTTATAGATGTACACATAAGCATTGGCAAAATATATGACATGTCTACTCGATTATCCTATCCAATAACCAAGCAGCTGTTTGATGAAAAACAAATAATGCTTGTTAGATCCAGATATGATGTTAACAAAAATTTTGAAACCAAATCGTCTATAGTTGATTTGAACACTTTGATAATACTAAAGCTGATCCCAAAAGGAAGACCTGAGAAAGATGCAATTGACATAACATCTCTCATTTTAGATCAGTCTGGAAAAATTTGTAATACAGAAATTGTGAAAAAGTGTAAGGATGCAAAGATAACAGATCACATAAGATCTCAGATACAGGAATTTGCAAGAAGAGTAAACAACGGTGAAATAGATCGTCTTTGGTCAGAGGTTACAGGTGCAAGGATGACCGGTGTGCAAAGACGAAATATCCAAAAATTTCTAAGGAATTTGGACAATGCTTTAAAAAATTTTTAATTTGTAAGAGTAACAAAGTATGACTCAGCAAGATAAAATCAAGTGCCTTAAGATTGCATGTGTAAAAGAACGATTATGCAACCATAAAATATCTTACACTACTGCATATGCACAAATCCACGAGGTTCTGAACCAATGACTAATTGTTTCATCGCGGCTTGAAATCTACCGCTTTAGAATAAACCCCAAAATTTAGATTAGCTGTAACATATTATTTAATAGAATTTGGTTAGATTAGCGCTAAAAATTCGTAAAACACAGAACCTTAGTTTATTCTAATTATTATAATGTTTTAAATGAAGTAAAAGAGAATAGACTAGTTTTTTAATTGATATTTTAATACCTATTAAATACAGTAAATTTTCAAACTATGTGAAGCTATGATAGATACTAATTTAGGAAATTTACGTCGAACTCACTATTCAAGTGAGCTTGATCCATCAAAAGAAGGAAAAGACGTCACAGTTATGGGATGGATAATAAGTGCAAGAGGGCATGGAAACATTTCATTTGTAAATATACGTGATAGTCAAGGCGAAATTCAAATTGTTGCAAAGGCAGGAGACTGTCCAGATGAAATTAGAGAAAAACTAGCCAAACTAAAAGAACATTCCTGCATAGGTGTAGTAGGCAAGGTAAAAGCATCAAGTAAAGCTCCAAGTGGAATTGAAATTATCCCAAAAGAGATGCGAGTGTTTTCTGAAGTAGAAAAGATTCCGCCATTTGAACCACATGCAAAGACTGTAAAAAACATAGACACTAGACTAGAAATTAGAGCAATTGATCTAAGACGTGATGTTTTACAAAAAATATTTCTTGCAAGAAATCAAGTCTTAAAATCAATTCGTGATTATTTTTATGAAAACAGATTTGTTGAAATAAACACACCAAAAATGATTGCAACTGCAACAGAAGGAGGGGCAGCACTGTTCCCAATATTTTATTACAACAAGGAAGCATTTTTGGCACAGAGCCCCCAGCTTTACAAAGAACAGCTTACGATGAGCTTTGAAAAAGTATTTGAGATTGCACCAATATTTCGTGCAGAACCTTCAAGAACTAACAGACACCTCTCAGAGGCAATCTCTATTGATATGGAAGAAGCCTATGTCAACTATAACGACATCATGGCAAGAATTGAGCAAATAATTAAAAAATCAATCAAGGCAGTTCAAGAGTTTGCAAAATCAGCTCAAAACACCGAATTTACAATTCCTGATATGCCAGATAAGATTCCACAGTATACATACTCAGAACTAGTCAAAAAAATGCAGGCTGCAGGCGATAAGACAGAGTGGGGTGATGATCTTTATCCCTCAAACCTGAAAAAAATTGGATTAAAGGGATTTTATTTCATAAAGGACTGGCCTCTTGCACCAAAGCCATTCTATGTAAAGGCAAGCCAAACTGATCCAAAAATTTCAGAATCATTTGATCTCATGTTTGATGATCTAGAATTATCATCAGGCAGCACAAGAATTGAAAAAAGACAAGAGCTTGAAGAGCGAATGAAAAACAAGGGAATGAAAACTGATGCGTTTGAGTACCATCTAAGTGTCTTTGAGTATGGGGTTCCACCACATGCAGGATGTGGTATAGGCCTTGAAAGACTAATGATGGCACTAACAGGTACTGAAAATATTAGAGATACAACATTTTATCCACGTGATGTTGACAGATTAACACCATAAGGTGAGATATTTGGTTTCAAAAGAGGAGATAGAACATGTTGCAAAATTAATGAGAATAGAGCTTGATGATCATACTGTACATATTGACAGAGTACAAAAAATGATAGAATATTTTGATATACTTGATAAAGCTGGTACAGAATCAGAAGATCTCATAGTAAACGAGCAACCACTTGAAAACTTGCGCGAAGACAAATACGAACCATACAATGACAAACTAATTGACAAGCTAAAACATTACAAAGAAAAGTTTGTTAGGGCTCCAAAGATGGTTTGAATTGAATCTTGGAATTTCTGCTCTTGATTATATTGAATCAATAAAAAATGGCGATTTTACAATCGAAGCGTTTGTTTCTGAAACATTTGATCGAATCAAAAAAGTAGATGGAAATCTACACGCATATCTTTCATTAAATGAAAAAATATTTGATCAGGCAAAAGAGCTAGATAAAAAACGCAAGGCAAAAGAAAAGATTGGCTCTTGCATTGGAATGCCAATTGCAATCAAGGATAATATCTGTGTAAGAGATACCAAAACAACTTGCGCATCAAAAATGCTTGAAAATTATGTTGCGCCATTTGATGCAACCGTAATAGCTAGGCTGCGCAAGCAAGATGCATTATTTATTGGAAAAACAAATCTCGATGAATTTGCCATGGGTACAACTACCGAGTTTAGCGCATATGGACCAAGCAAAAATCCATGGAATCATGAGTACGTTCCAGGAGGTTCATCAGGCGGGAGCGCAGTTGCGGTTAGCGCACATGAATCTGTTGCATCACTAGGCTCAGATACTGGCGGTTCTGTAAGAAATCCAGCCAGTTTTTGCTCTATAGTAGGTCTAAAGCCAACATATGGTCTTGTTAGCAGATATGGTCTGATTTCATATGCAAACAGCATAGAACAGATTGGCCCAATGGCAAGAACTGTAAAAGATACAGCCTTTCTTCTCAACATAATCTCAGGAATAGATCCAAACGACAATACTACAATCGACAATCATGGTGAAGATTATCTAAAAAACATCGATGCTGGAATTGATGGGAAAAAAATTGGAATAATTTCTGAAATGGTAGGGGATGGAATAGACAAAAAAGTATCATCTGCAACAAAAAAAGCATTATCAAAGTTTGAAGATCTTGGAGCAAAGTGCCAAGAAATTTCAATTGACATGGTAGATTATTCTGTTGCATCATACTATACAATTACATCAACTGAAGCTGGAAGCAACTTGGCAAGATATGATAACCTTCGTTATGGTTTTGATTTTGATTTAGAAGGATACGCGTTTAACTCTTACATCTCAAAAGCAAGGAAAAATTTTGGACCAGAGGTAACTAGGAGATTAATCATTGGAGGGTTTGTCCCATCTGCAGGTCATGCGGGAAGATATTTTCTCAAGGCATTAAAAGTAAAAAGTAGACTAACAAAGGAAATCAATTCAGCATTCAAAAAAGTAGATTTTCTTGTAGCCCCAACTGTTCCAGTTTTGCCATTCAAGTTTGGCGAAAAACTAGATGATCCTGTTGCAATGTTTTTAATTGATTTTAATACAGTTACAGCAAATCTTACAGGAAAACCTGCAATTTCTGTCCCATTTGAGATATCAAATGGCTTGCCGATTGGAATTCAAATTATTGCAAATGCGATGCAAGAAAAACCACTCTTTCAGGCAGCCTATGCTCTTGAGAGTACGACTAGTCTTCCAAAGGTGCCACTATGACAAAGATTGGTCTTGAAATCCACTGTCAGCTAACTAAACTTGAAAGCAAGCTGTTTTGTTCTTGCAAGGCAGATTATCGCGGATTTGAGCCTAATGCAAACATCTGTCCTGTCTGTGTTGGTCTCCCAGGCTCGCTTCCAAGGCTAAACAAAAAGGCAATTGAAAAGGCCACAGTTATTGCAATGGCACTAAACTGCCAAACGCCGCAAAAAATTGCTTTTTTTAGAAAAAACTACTTTTATCCAGATTTGCCAAAAAACTTTCAGATTACCCAGCTAAATATCTATGGCCCAACAAGCATTGGCCAAGAAGGAAAAATAAGCGTAGAAGGAAAAGAGATTCGAATACGACGAATCCAGCTAGAAGAGGATCCTGGCAGATTAATCTATGAAGGAAGCTCTGAGCGTACACAAATAACCCTTGTTGACTATAACCGTGCTGGAACTCCACTTGTTGAAATTGTAACAGAGCCAGATTTTGAAAACCCAAAACAAGTTAGACTATTTTTGAATATTTTATCTGATTTGCTTGAAAATCTTGGAGTGTCTGACCCCTCGCTTGAAGGTGCGATGAGAGCAGACGCAAATGTCTCAATTGAAGGAGGATCTAAAGTTGAAATTAAAAACATCAACTCTTTTTATGATTTAGAAAAGGCATTACAGTTTGAGCTAACAAGACAACAAAGCCTAGCTGAACGCAAAATTGAGATAATTCAAGAAACTCGTCACTGGGATGATAAAAGAAAGATTACAATATCTGCAAGAAGCAAAGAGGGAGAAGAAGACTATCGATATTTTCTTGAGGGGGATATACCGTGGGTGATGATTGCACCACAAGTTGTTTCAAGATTAAAAAAAGACATGCCAGAAAGCATAAGCTCAAAACGGGAACGATACATCAAAAATTTTGATATTCCACCACAGGTTGCAGATGTCCTATCA
>JBBDOC010000020.1:0-6112 GCA_040877295.1 Nitrosopumilaceae archaeon | reverse complement strand
CCCACAGCTCTGTCTTCTCTTGCATGTCAATTGCTTGGCTAAAATTCCAAAACGGAAACGGTGGTAACTGAAAATGGATAAAGAAAAGAATTCAGAAAAAAAGCCTTTTTCGGTACCAAAAATAACCGACAAAGAAGAACTAGCAGAAATTAAAAAAATTGTACCAAGGCTTGACGATGACGAAAAGGTGCATCTTGTCGCGAAGCGAATTGGTGAGTTATCTGTATCTGGCACCATCTTTGTAACAAACAAAAGAATCATCATGGTGGATTCTGGAATCTTTGAGGATCTTAGTTATGAACAACTTTCAGACGCAAGACTTGAAGAGGCGCATTTTTCTTACACGCTTGTAATCAAGACACGGAAACTGGACGAAACGATGTTAGCTCTGAAAAGAAAGATGATGCAAATTCACGGACAGGTTGAATGGAAAGAAAACCGAGGATACATCAGAGGAATTCCCCGCAACAAAGGAGAGCTGCTTTTCAAAATAGTCCAATACCGCATACAAGAAACTAAGACATAAGATAGGATCTTTCAAAAAAATACTTATGATAATTCAAATCATCATACTTCTGTATAAAGTCACGCAGCCCAGACGGAAATATTGATAAAAATTTATGATATTATCCTATTCCCAAAAATCTCCAAAATTTTTTGCATTATTTTGTCATGGCCAGAATTAGCTTCTGTAGACACCACAATTATATTTCCATTATCAAGATAGGCATTAAGCCACTTCATTTTTGTTCGAAATGTTATATCACAAATCGTTCTTCCAAGTTTTGAATCAAACGCTTTGAAGCTTGAAGCTCTTAGAATTGTATGCATAAATGATTTTTTGCTTTCAGCTGTATCTAAAAGTGGAACTAGTCCAGGTCTCCGTACAGATGATAGAGTCATTCCATCGCTTGCTAAACACCCAACAAATCTAATTGCTTTATCAAAATCTAGAAGAGATTGTAAATTTTGTTTTAACATTAACTTTTCATTCACTTTTATCCACTTTTGATATATTGAACAGGGGCTGCTCGGTAAATCGCATCATCTAATTCAAGTATCTCATCTACAAAACTTCGCATGGCCAAAGTCAATGAGCTCATTTTCAGATCGTATAGGCGCCAGTGAATATAAGATTTTTCTATCTGTTCTCTATGCTTACACTATCTGAGTAACCATTCGATTAATTTGATTAGTATTGCATTCACAAAGTTTGGCTGTTTTTGACATCCTTTTTGTGAACTATTTTGTAATGCCTTAGCAGCCATCCCTCACTTGACAAAATTAAACCACAATATTTGCACATACTCCTCACCATTCTAGTTTAATGTGGAAATTGAAAATTTTTCATTGCTTCCAAAACTAGATTTATGTTTACTCTGGCTCCATGTTGTAAATAGTTCAAAGACTTGAGAGCAGATTCATGTAGCTCTGCATTTGTTCCAGCTGTAGCTTCTTCTACAACCCTAATTTTAAAGTCATATTGATGAGCATCTGCTCCAGTATAATGAACACAAACATTAGTTGCTGCTCCTGTTAAAATTAACGTGTCTGCTTTGAAACCGTTTAACAATGTCATTATGTCAGTATTTACAAATGCACTATAGCGTCTCTTTGGAACTAGATACTGATGTTCACCTAGTTTTTCGCCAGGTAGAACTTCATCTAAAATAATGGGACCTTTAGTTCCTTCCAAACAATGTTGTGGCTCATCACCGTCAAGCTCTCTGCCCATATCTCTCATATCTGCCCTGTGAATTTCTTTTGTGAATATTGTAGGAATTTTTGCTACTTGTGCTACGTTAACTAATTTTCTAACATTTGATACCATTTCAGAGACACTGGAAGTCGAAGTTGCAGGACAAGGAACTGCTCCATCTGCATCAATAAAGTCATGTTGTACATCAATTACTAACAAAACAGGACGTTCGCCCAAGATTTTTTTTATTTCTTGCTTCTCCATTGCTTTCACCTACTTTCAGATCATTTTAATAAAAAAAATTATCCCAAACCAAATGCAATCATTAATCCTTTAGTAATTAATCCTGCAATCATCCCAACAAATGGATCCATTGTAGCAGCTGTTACGGTAGCTGTAACACCTCCAACTATTGGGTCTTCCTCCATTGCAAGTGGAGCATTTTCGGGAAATATTATCAAAGCTCCAAGTAATAGTAAGAATCCAGTCACAGCTTGAACTGGAATGTACCTTGCTGCTTTTCCAATTAAGCCAAGTAAAAGAATTACACCTGCAATGCCCATCATCAAAGCTGCAGAAAGAACGGGATTTGGAGATGCAGCTGTTCCAGAAATGATAGGTTCTAGTGGGGCACCGCCAAAAAATGCACTAGTAGCTCCAGATATACCTGCAATTATGCTAGTGACATCAAAAATACTGTGGCCAGAACCAGTAATGGTATCTATTCCAGCAATGTCTGCATCTATTGCAGGGTATGCTATACCAGTTCCAAGTCTTAATGCAATTAATGCAAGAGCTGCTCTAACCAGAAGAATTTTGTCATTTCTAGTAAGTAGCTTTATTATTTTGGTTTTTGTGCTCGCTCCACTTGATGATTCCTCAGTTTCTTGGTATTTTCTAAATAATGCACCTAAGTTCCGAAATGGTAGAATGGTGGAAATCTTTTCTCGTTCTGGATCAGGAAGGATTGGTTCAAACTTTACAAATCTTGCAACTACAACACTAACAGCAACGCTTGCTGCCAAAGCATAGATTATCGCTGAAGGGTCATCTATTGTAGCGAAAAATATGATAAACGCAACTCCAGCTGAAACTATTCCGATTATTCTGTTTTCTTTTATTAGGTCAATAGCAACTATAGCAAGTATGATTCCTACACCTGTCATCATTCCATATTGTATTGCAGGACCGATGAAATTCACAATAGCGCTGATGAATCCCAATGCACCCATTATGGCACCTATAATGCCAGCTAAAATTACAGCATAGATCATAACGTGCCATTTTCTTTTTGCTATTCGAGAAACTATGGTAAGGCTTTCAACTTCAAATGAGACTGGTGCGACTGTTCTAAATGCAATAAGAAGGACCATTCCAACAAGAAAACCTATTCCAGCTGGCTTTACAGCCCAACCAAGAGTTATTGCTACCAAACCTTCCCCTATTACATCTGCTAACATTCCAAGTGAACCAAGTATGTCTTCAAAGGTAAAGCCGAATTCTTCATCCATGTTAGCATCCTGTGCAAAAGTTTGGATTGGAAGTAAAACTAGTAACATAAGTATTGATGATAATATAACTCCCAATCTTGAGATTGTTTGGATGTATCTGGCATTGGTAATTATGACAAACCTACGCACAATCAAGGTATTCAATAGGAAGGTTATATCCATATTCAAAATTTTCAAAAACAAGTGATTATGCTATAAAAGGAAGATGATTAGTTCTTACTATACATCTAATCCGTTATCTATAATCCAAACAATTTCTGAATTAAAGACGGTAAAGCAGGAATGAATAAAAACAATTGACCAAGTGCTGGCTTTACGAATAACGCTTTACTATAGGTAAGCAAGCATCTGCTATACACAAAATCTCGGATCTGACAACCTTTTTGTCAATTGAAACCCATACTCTGGTCTTGTCTAATGCAAAAGATATTGTCTGTACCTTCTTTCTCTCTTCCCAAGCAAATTCTGTCTCACCTAGTTGCTCATCAAAATAAGACTCTAGCTCTGACTTTATGGCAATATGTGAGAACTGGTAACTCGTATTTTTTGTATCAAGCAGAGGTTCGAGGCCTTCTCGTCTGTTGTATGCAAGGAGCTTTCCGTTTTTGTCTATGACTCCAACAAATCTGATGTACGGACTGATCTTTATTATATAGTCACAGATTTGTCCATACTCTTTTTTTTGCATCAAGTTAGTTTCGTTGGACAATATTTAACGTTCATGCTTGTTTTATTCTTAAATAATCCATAATAAATGAACAGATGTGCAGTTTTCTGATCTCATTCCATTTACGCCAGAGGTTGGTTACTTTGGCTTGTCAATTATAAGCTTTTTTGGCTCACTAATCCCATTTGTTCCACTGCCATCATTTCTTTTGCTTGCAACAATGGCAGTTGGCGACAAGTTTGACATACATGCTCTTGCACTTCTCTCTGCAATTACGACCACAGTTGCAAAGCAGATAATATTCTATGCTAGCTTTAGTGGTAGGCGAATCATTAAAGAAGAGACAAGAAAGAGAATGAAGCCATTTGAAAGACTTGTCAAGCGATATGGCGCAGCTGCTGCCTTTGTTGCTGCCGCAACTCCAATTCCAGATGACATTGTGTATATTCCACTTGGACTTGCAAAGTACAACCCAAAGAGATTCTTTTTGGCTACACTTGCAGGCAAAATTATCTTAAGCTATGTCATAGTTTTACTTTCTCGCTTTTTCGGTCTTTCGTATGTTGAACCGGTTGTCGAAAATGTGCACGATCCTTTAGTAATCTATATCGGAATTGCAGTGTTTGCAGGTCTTATGACAGTTATAGTCATTTTAATGCTTAAACTCAACTGGGAAAAAATCCTCGGTCAGGTAGCCCCATGGACTCTAAAAGATGATGACAAAAGCTAGACGTTTATTTTAAAATTCCATAACTTGTCAGTCGCAGTTCTTATCCCAATTCGTGGTCCTAAAACAACCTTGCTTGGCAGTACGCCTTCTGTGATATACAGCGTTGAATGTTTTGCCAAATCCTCACCATACTGCGCCTTTGTTATCTTGAGCGATTGTGTAAGCTTGCCAGGGCCACTAGTAAGATTGGAAAGATGTGTAGTCTTTCTGTTGCGAATCATTTTTGGAATTCCTATCTGTGGCTCTAGTGCTCTAATAAGAATAGCCCCTGCATCAACTCGCTGACTTTTTGCAACAACGTTAAAGCAGTAATACATTCCATAAGTAAAATAGACATAAGCCTTTCCAACCTCACCAAACATTGCTTTGTTTCTTTCTGTAATTCCTCGATTTGCATGACTTGCAGGATCATCTTTGTAACGATAGGCTTCAGTCTCTGTAATTATTCCGGCAAGTGTGTAGCCATCAATTTTTCTTACAAGTGTTTTGCCAAGAAGATCTTTTGCAACCTTTACTGTATCCCTACCATAAAATGATCTAGGCAGTATTTTCATCTCTAATTTCATTTTTTTAATTTATCATATAATTTTTTAATGTCTTCTTTTAGAATTGACACTAGTTCTTGATTGTAAATCGTAGCAGCTGGATGTATTGTTATAAAATATAACTTTCCATCTTTTTCTAAAAACTTACCACGATTTTTAGTAATGTCTTTTCCATCCAAAAGTGAGTTGTATGCGGTATTTCCCATAACACAAATTATTTTTGGATTTAGTATTGCAAGCTCCTGCTCAAGATAATTCCGACACGTGTCCCTTTCTTTTTGATTTGGAACTCTGTTGTTTGGGGGCCTGCACTTTACTACATTAGTAATGTATACTGAATTTCTTGAAAACCCTGCCTCTTCAAGTGCTTCAGTCAGTCTTTTGCCGGCTATCCCAACAAAAGGTTCGCCTATCTTGTCCTCACTTCTTCCTGGCGCCTCACCAATAAAGACAATCTCTGCCTTTGGGCTTCCTTTTCCAGGAACTGCGTTTTTTCTTGATTTACAAAGATCACATTTTGTGCAAGATATTACCTGATTTTTAATTGACTCTAGCGAGTTTTCTATCATTTATGATTTGACACTTTTTACTGTAGCAACTGCCCTAATTGTAGGTCCGCCGTTTCCCATTATCATTGATTGCATAGGATCCCCTTTTCCACAATTTGTAATTGGCCTTACTGTAAAGTCATTTCCGCATGCATCAATTGACTTGAAAAATTCCGGTGCAGTTCCAATTACTATTACATCACGCAACAGATCAGTTAGCTCGCCGTTTTCTATTTTTTGTGCAAACTGGCATGATATGCTCCAGTTGTATCGTTTCATGTCAATTGATGGCACCTTCATATTTGAAATAAGATATCCTGATTTGACATCACGTATCATTTCTTGGGGATCCCAGTCACCTTTTCCTATACATGTACAGGCCATTCTGATTAGCGGCATGAACTTGTATGAT
>JBBDOC010000019.1:0-6264 GCA_040877295.1 Nitrosopumilaceae archaeon | reverse complement strand
GATCTTGTCGTTTCGCTCAACTTCCAAAAAGCCATCAGTTGGTCCACTGCCTGAGGTTCTTGGGTTTGTGTCTTTTTTACTGTCACCATTAGCATCATGTAAGAATCCTGTAAGTGTTATTTCGCCTCTAAAGATGCCACTGTTTGGTTCTGTTTCAGTTAATTTGTATGGTTCAATGGAACGCTCCCCAGTTGAGATTTTGATGAATCGTCCTTCATGATTTCCTATTGTGTCAATTCCGTTTGTATTTTCATTCCAACTTGGGGCAATTATTGTAATTCTCACCTTATCAGTCCAGGTATAGATGTCTTTATCAAAAATTATTGGTGCATAAGGATTGTCATAATCTGGTATTGGTTCCTCTGCAAATGCCGGAAAAAACAGTAAGAAAAGTAAGAAAGGGACCAACAACTATTTGCCATCTTTTGCTTTATTTATAAAAATGGGCCAGATTTTATTCGTATGACCAAATTGCTGTAAAATCCAATGGTATTCTTGGCAAAAGAAAGTTATTTTTATCCATAATTTTGAGTTATGATTGTACCTAAAATGACAAAGTGGGCAGACTATCTGATTTCAGCTGTAAGATACAACGGGAATCACAAGATTGTAAAGGTAATGCAACATGAAGACAAAGACGGAAGTGTTGCAGAAGGAATCGAAGTTGAACGTGCAGCGGTTGCATCAAACATAAAAAATGGCAAAACATACATGACTATCTATTCAGGGCCAAAAGACAGATGGGGAATGGGCAAAAAGGTAAACACGTTCAAAGTCGGTGGAGAATATTGCATCAGAGTTGACAATAACAAGGCGGATATCGATAACCTCGGTGAGGTTGTAGAATTTTAAAAATTTCTAATTCTATTTTATTAATTTGGAAGCGTTTTCAATAATCTTTTCACTAGACACATTTGGTCCTGTACTTATAAGCAAGAGATGTTTTTCGTCAATAGGCATAGTAAACTGTTTTACCTTCTCATATTCTGTAACCGAATATTTTGCTTTTCCAATTCTGTGAACAAGATGTGTTCTTGTGTCCCATCTTTGCCCTGCGTAAAATAACGACATTTTTATTTCATCTGGTGAAAGAAAACTTTCTGTGTGTGGACGAAATCCACCTGCTATTTTCTCTCCATAATTACTCAACACTACTACAAAACGTATGTTGTTGTCTATTTTCATTAAATCATCGCAGAGTTTTGTATAATCCAAAAATATCACCTATTTGTTGTCAGAGATAAATTTTCTATAAAAAGGTGATTATTTGTTTTGTACTAGAGTTGACTTGTGTTTAAAAAAGATTTGAATCTATTTTCAATAATTGTGAATACACAATAAATACTAGAATAATCAAAGCAAGTAACATGACAAAAACTCTCAGATGTTCTGATGTTGGTGTTGACTGTGATTGGTCAGCTTCGGCAAATACAGAAGAGGAATTAATGAAAAAAGTTCAAGTACATGCAAAAGAGCATGGATTTGATAAAATATCTCCAGAGCTTCTTGCAAAAGTAAAGGCAAGTATCAAAGAAAAATAATACATCTCTTACTTTTTTCGTGTAAAGCAATCTACCAGATGATCATTTACAACACCTACAGACTGTAAAAAAGCATAACATATTGTAGAGCCAACAAAGCTGAATCCACGATTTTTTAGATCTTTGCTTAATTTGTCTGATAATGACGTGTAGGGTGGAATGCTTGCTAAATTTTTGTAGTTGTTAATTATTGGTTTGTAATCTATAAAACTCCAAAGGTATTTGTCAAATGTGCCAAATTCATTTTGAATTTCAAGAAACCTTTTTGCGTTATTTATTGCAGATTTTATTTTGAGTTTGTTTCTGATTATGCCTGCGTTCTTTAGTAATCGTGCAATGTCTTTTGCATCATATTTTGAAACTTTATGTGGATCAAAATTATCAAATGCTTTACGATATTCTTCTCTTCGTTTTAGAACTGTCAACCACGTAAGACCGGCTTGTGCCCCCTCAAGAATTAGCATCTCAAAGAGTTTTCTGTCATCATGTACAGGAATCCCCCATTCTTTGTCATGATACTTTATCATCAGATCGTCTTTTGCCCACTCACACCTATTCATCTAAATACAATTTGGATTAGTTATTTACAAATTTTTGAATCTAAAGATATTTTTGAATTATATATGATATGATAAAAGATTATAACGCTGCTTCTTAGCCAAATTTATGGGCATGGCATCATCATACAGTCGGTTTTTACCTATAATTTTGAGCTTATTTGCAATCTCTATCTTTACTTATCAAGATGCGTCTGCCGCACCTCAGCTTTCATCATGCCCAAGCTGTGTGATTATTCCTCCTGATGAGATTGAATTTTACAAGAAAAATGTGCCATTATCCATATGGACAGATAATTTACTATATGATCATGATTCAATTGTAACCGTAAATGGATATTCCAAATTAACTAATAGAGAGCAACCAATAACAGTCACAGTTTTTAGTCCATTTGGCAGTGTTATCGAAGCACAACAGGTCGTAGCTGATTCATCTGGTGACTTTAAAATAAGATTTAACACAAACGGAGAGCTTTGGTCTTCTGATGGAGATTATATAATAAAGGCACAGATTAGCCAAGACATTCTTTTTAAAACAAAAATTGAGATCGTGCCAGAATTGGGCGGAGTTCCTCAATGCTCAACTTCTGAATTAAAAACGCTATCTGATACTGGTGCAACTTTTTGTATTCCATATACAAGAACAGGTAAAATAACCTCAGTTGAGAGTTTTCTTGATACAAAATCAAAATCATTGGGTCTTACATTAAGAGGAGCTACAAATTATGATCCTCTTGTCATTGACTTGCCACGTTACATACTTGATTCAAAATCTGGTACTAGTGATTCAAGTTTTGTTGTTTTGGCAGATGGAAATCAAATTGAATATGAGGAATTGGTTTCAGCCGAAGGTAGTAGAAAAATCTCAATAGCTGTTCCGCCTAGTCTAGAATCAAAAATCGAAATAATTGGCACTCAAGTCATACCAGAGTTTGGCACTGTTGCAGTTTTTGTGTTAATTTCTGCCACAGCTGCAGTTTTAGTATTGAATGCTAAGAATATGGTACGAATTCCTAGTTTCTAAATTCACTAAACAAAACAACATATATTTTCAAAAATTATGCAAAATTTTTTAATTTTCCAAAATATTACTTAAATATTATTTAGTCGTAATAATTCTATGAGCATTGGAGGTTTACAGCTCTGGCAACAGCGTATGTTTTGATAAACTGCGAGCTTGGCGCTGAAGAAAACATCATCTCTGAGCTAAAAAAAATGGAAGGCGTAAAAGAAGTGCACGGCACATTTGGCGCATATGACATTTTGGTAAAAGTAATGGCCGACAAAGTAGAACCTCTCAGGGAAATAATTACCTGGAAAATTCGTAAAATAGAAAAGATAAGATCAACTCTCACCTTGATGGCAATAGAAGGTCAAGAATGAGCAAGGCGAGTTGATGTCAAAGGCATATGTCCTTATCAGCTGTGAACCAGGTTCTGATGATTACGTAGTTTCAAATCTTAGATCAATATCAAGTGTAAAAAGTGCGCATGGCACTTTTGGCCTGTATGACGTAATAGCAAAGATTGAAGCTTCAACTGAAGCTGATTTAAAAAATGATCTCATGAAGCGAATTAGAAAGCTTGACAAAATTCAAGGTACCATAACTCTGATGGCAGAAGAGCGAACAGATGTTTTAGTTGAAAATTTTGCAAAAAATCAAGACTTGATAAAAGACAAAAAGATGGCAGAGGCCTACATTATTATCCATACAGAAAAGAGAACCCAGCATCAAATCCTGCGTAGCTTAAGCAAAATACCTGGAGTGGTAGACGGCGATCTTGTAGTTGGATACTATGAAGTAATATGCAAAGTAGCAGCACCTACCTACAATGACATAGGCGATGTTGTTACAAAAAAGATTAGAAAACTCGCAGACATTAGTTCAACTGTAACACTAAACATCATACCCTCAAAGTAAATTAAAAAATAAAATAAATAGAAAGTTTTGGAGTTAGTTTGTAGCTACAACCTTCTTTGCCCTTCTGTCAGCAAAGAAAAGTACACCGCCAGCAATTAGAATTATTATTCCAATAATTCCAGTGCCAAGTCCTGCCAAGGTGCCACCTACATTGGCCGTTTTTGCGTCATTGCCAACGCCCATAAATGGAACGTTGCCAACTATGGCATCAACAGTAGCCTTTTCAGAACCAGTGTTTTTTATCTGAATAGTGTACTGTTTGCCTTGTGTTGCAACAAAGTTGCTAATGTAGTCACCATTGAACTGGTCTTTCCAAACAACTGTACCGTCACTATCAGATATAGAGCCTTGAAGTGATGCCTCAAATGGCTGTCCACGCATCAGTACAGAAACAGAGCCTCCTATTTGTGAGACCATTTCTGTTGTGTATTGCCCATCTGGTGCAATCGTGGCCTGTTTTATGACCAGGTTGTTTGTTAGAAAGTCAGTTGCAAGCGTGCTTGCGTTAACTCCTAAAACTAGTGAGCCTGCTATCAGTGTGCCTATACCTACTAGCAGAACTATGTAACTTCGTTTTAGAGCTACCATGAGTTCTTCCGTTTGCGAACGCATCATTAAATGATGCATTAGAAAATTGTTGATCAAATACTAAATTGTCTTAGATGTTGAATTAGGTTATTTTTATTTTATTCTAGTATTTACCTTGATTACATGGCTCATGCTGTATACTGCCGGGCATCTTTCTTCTGCAAGTTTTATGATTTCTTCAAGCTTTTTTCTTTCTCCGTCTTCGCTTTGAGCCTCAATCTCAAAATCAATTCCCTCTGTAATTGGCTCATCTGCCACATCGAATGTTTTTGCAAAATTAATTTTGCATTCTGTATTAACTACAAGTTTTGTTAGCTTGATTCCTTTTTGTGCTGCAATTCCAACAAATGTTCCAATAAAACATGATGTTATTCCAGCTATACAGTAAGCCATTGGACCTAACCTGTTTCCCTGTCCTCCAAGAAATGATGGCGAATCTATCTCAATTGCCTCTTTTCCTTTTTCAAATGATAATTCAGTTCTGAACTGGTATCCCTTGTTTTGATCAAAATTCCACTGGCCTTGTAGCTTGACAGGCTTTTTTAGCGTGTTTTTATCCTTTTTACCGTTTGCTACAGTTTGAGAAACTTTGTCCAAATCAACGTTGTTTACAATATTTGCCATAACCACTTAGACAAAGAATTGGATAAAGATGTTATGTTAAATTTTTTATTGTATGCCAGCAGCAACATTCAGTCCATGTGCAGCTTGGACAATCTCTTGGAGATTTACTTTTTTTACATTCATCTGGTAAACAGCCACAATCAGCACATCTTATCAATTTGTCAATCACATTCTAATTTTAAAATTCACTAATCTTATTTGATAAGGAATGTATCCTGCCACCATATTTTTCCTTGTACAATGATCTGCATGAGGTACAACAAAAAAATCTTTCATATTCTCCAAATTTCATAACTTTTGGACTTCCATGTATTGGTTGTTCGCAAAAATCACACGAAACCTTTACGCTAAGACTGCTTTTTGGTTTAACTTTTGAAGTTTTTGCTTTTGAAACTTGCTTGATTTCTTTTTTTGTGTCATCGTCAAGTTTGCTCATATCTAAAACAGGCGAGACAGATTTTATAAAACCCAGATTGACTAGTCGCCTATACCTTGCCTGAACTGTTGGTGTGCTTATTTTGGTTTCCCTTCCAATCTGACGAAATGACTTTCTGCCGTCTTCAATTAACGAATTTAAAATTGCAATGTCAATTTCATCAAGTTCCTGTGGCATAATCAATTATGTTTTTTGATTATATTTAATGATACAAGTTGTTCCTTTGATCTTATTCATGTTCAAAACACAAAATTGCATTGCAATCGTTACAGGTAATCAAGTCTTCTTCTGTTTTGATATTAGTTGACCCACATCTGGTGCAGATTTTGATCCCAGCTACTTGGCAATGTTTCATAGGATCAGATTTTTGCTTGTGCTGACTCTTCATTGGGCAAGGTACTTTTCTCATTTATTTAACTACTATATTTTACAATTGTAAAAGAAGCATTTCATGAGCTCTTTTCTAATTTTCGCCTAGTGACGTCTTTTAAATATTTTAAGCACAGCAGATATAGCATGAAGAAAGGTCACATAATAGAACTATTCTCTGCAGATTGTCCTTTGTGTAAATCCGTTATGAACTCCATCGAAGCTGGA
>JBBDOC010000018.1:0-6465 GCA_040877295.1 Nitrosopumilaceae archaeon | reverse complement strand
GCCATAAATTGTTGCCGTTTTAATTCCAGTATACTTTGCAAATTTTCTTATCTCGCCAGTTATCTGAATTGCAAGTTCTCGTGTAGGTGCAATGACTAGTCCTTGAATCTTCTTTCTTGGTGTGATGCCTTGAAGCATTGAGATCGCATACGCCGCAGTCTTTCCTGTACCAGTATGTGCTTGTCCAACTACATCTCTGCCTGCAAGTAAAACAGGGATAGTAGCTACCTGTATTGGAAATGCTTCGTTAAAGCCGATCTCCTTTAACCCATCAAGGATTGATTTTGTAATTCCTAATTGTTCAAACGTTGTCATTTTTTATCATTTCAAAGCAATGACAGAAAAAGCTCATTGCTTGTTCGTCATTATTCTACAAGCTTGGGTTCTATGCCGTCTAATAAACCCTTACTAAAAAATTTTGGACAAATAATGATAAACTCTTGTAACAAAAATGAAGCCAATGGCGAGATTTGGACTCGCGACCTTTCGCTTACAAGGCGAGTGCTCTAGCCAGGCTGAGCTACATTGGCACGATGTAACAACAAAATTTTGATGGTTTAAAATGTTATCAAGATGCCATTACTCTTTAATATCGTCACCACTTGAGCAACGTCGATGAGACACATCAAGCCAAAAAGACTAAAAATTTTGATGGCACTTTTTTTTGGAACTGCTGGATGGGGAATAATCTATGGTCTTTATGGTCCTAATCCGCACCTCATAATCGTATTTCTTGGCGTGGTTAACCTTTGCCTTGGAGGCTTGTTTGGTTATGTGTTTTTAACTCAAGAACCAAAGTTACGGGACAAACGAAAAGAATAATGTTATAACAATCAAAATGTTTGTTGCAAAGTGCATGGCATAAGAATGATTCAGGCCTTTTTTGTCATAAATGTATTTGAAAAGAAAACCAACAGGTATTAGCATTATCGCCATGTGCACCTTTATGCCCATTGCTATGTGAACAAGTGCCCAAGCAATCACCATCTTTTTTGATCTTCTAAAGTATAATTCTTCAACATAGTTTATGTGAATAAACATGTAGATCAAGATTGGAATGAATGGTAAAATCCCCCAGAATCCTTCATTTGCAAAAGGGCCAAAGGCAATATTGTAACCAAGCCAGCTCCAATTCAAAACAGGAATTGAATCAACATATGGGTATACAAGAAGAACATAGCCTAATACAATTCCAAATGTAAACGGCGCAAATTTTATTGATTTTATTCCTTCTTTTAGATCGTAAAACCGATTCTTTGTTTCCTTGACTAGAATAAGTGATGTGGCAACTGTAAAAACATAGTACCCAATAACAAAACCCTCTGATTGCAAAATTGTATCCAATGCAAATAATGCAGTTAAATGACTAAAATCCATATTTTACCATAACTTGATTTATTCTATAAATGTGCTAGCTGTTACAGATGGATATTCGTTGATATCACTATATGGAGGAATCTACACCGTAAATTAATGAACGAAGGAGATAACGCTATTGACTTTGAGCTAAAAGCTAGTGATGGAAGCACCATTAATCTTTCTTCTTTTAAAAACAAAAAAAACGTAGTATTGTGTTTTTATCCAAAAAACCATCTTTTTGCATGCCCTTCAAAAAAGGTATACAAGATGGCAAAAAGCGTAATATCGACATATTCTGATATTATTGCAACCGATTCTACATTATTTGCAATTTCAGTTGATACAGTTGAGGACCAAAAAAAGTTTGTTAAAGAATATAACATTCCGTATCTGCACCTAAGCGATCCAACAAAACAAGCCTGCAAGGCATATGCTGGATTAAATATTGCAGGTCTTGCAAAGCGCTCAACCTTTATCATAGACAAACAAGGCATAGTAAGAAAAATTTTTTATGACATTGATGTTGAAAATCATGGAAAAGAAATAGCTCAAACACTAAAACAACTACTAAGTTGAAATAATCAAAGTATAAATAATGAAAACTTTGCAAAATTCTGAGATTTGTTGGACCTAGTTCCAAAAAAACTGTTCCTTACACGAGGAAAGGGTGTACATGAAGACAGACTTACAAGTTTTGAATATGCGTTAAGAGATGCTGGCATTGCAGGAACAAACATAGTGCTAATATCAAGTATTTTTCCACCAAATGCAAAACTTGTCTCAAAAAGAGAAGGTCTGGAACTAATCAAACCTGGACAGATACTTTTTACAATTTATTCAAGAAACCAAACTAATGAACCTCATAGATTGACTGCCGCTTCAGTTGGCGTAGCTCAACCCACAGAAAAAACACACTATGGCTATCTTTCAGAATACGAATCATTTGGCCAAACAGAAAAGGAGGCAGGAGATTATGCAGAAGACATTGCAGCGCAAATGCTTGCCTCATCACTTGGCATTCCATTTGATTTTGATAAGAGCTGGGATGAAAAAAGACAACAATGGACCATATCTGGCCAAATTTACAAAACAAGCAACATTACACAGACTGCAATTGGCGACAAACAAGGAAGATGGACTACAGTATTTGCAGCAGCAGTAATGATTTTCTAATGTCTTGCTCTAAATCCTTTTAGGTAAAATGTAATAGCGACAGCCGCAGCTGCTACTATTCCTACAATAATATAGACTTGCGATAGATCAATTTCTTGTGAGCTAGATTTTGCAATGTTTTCTTTGATTGGCTCTGTACTGTCCGCAGACGTTAGTATCAAAACAAGCTCGTCTTTTGTTGCAGTAACATCTTTTCCAAATAGGTACATGGCTTCTATTTTGTCTCCTGACTCTGAGATAAAGCTCCATCCTTTTTCAGTAATGTCTTCTGGAAATTTCTCACCATTACTTAGTATAGTTGGTATTATCTTGCTGTTTACTTCCTTAACCTTAAGTGGTTCCTGTGTTAACACTATCAACTGAAACAGTGAATTTAGTGGATAGAATCCTTGTGAAAAATAATTTGATCTTTCAAGCTTTTCTGTCTTTAAAAATTTTAGGGGATCTACTCTTTTAACATCATCTGCACTATTTGGATAATCAACTGTTAATTTTATCTGATAAAGCGCAATTTGGTTTTGAGGTAGAATTGAAAATGTCATTTTGGCATTTTGCTGAGACGCAAGATTCAGTGCTGTATTATAAAAACCGCCTGAATCTCGAATAACTTGAGGAAGAAGAATAGCTGTGATCTTTTCATACATTGATGCAGTATCTTCTTTTGACATGGTATATACTGCAGATACAGTGCCTCTGCCAGATACTACACCTGATGTGTCAAGTGCAACATTTGCACTGTCTTCAAAATGAACAAAAACTGAATGAAACTTTGCATCTGCATCCAACACAGTGTTTAGCTCATCAATAAGCGAGTCTCCTACCTCTTTTGCCCTATCTTGAATGGCAATAATGCCACCTTCGATTCCTTCCCTTGAGATATTTATCAAAATACAGGAATCAAACTCTACGCCAAGAACGCAACGCTCCTCACTTGTTACTACAATTGCAATCAGTCCTTGAGTATCAAGAATTTTTCTTTCAAGCTCAGAGGGAATTCTTATCTCTTGGTTGCTTGTGGTCTGAAGAGTAACTGAGGCAGTAACATTGTTTGAGAGTTTTTGATCAACTATTACTTGAGAAATTTCTTGAAAAGTATCAAGCTGTGGCTTTTGAGCATATGCAAAGCTTGTAGCAAAAAGTAAAAAAACTGTAACCGACATCAAAATTGCAAATTTGTACACAAGATGGCCATATTGACTTTGAAAGTATTAAGCTTACTATGATCTTTGAATTAAAAATAGCAAAATAATTTTCAAAGGTTTAAATTCTTCTCAAAGCAACACAGTTCGACATCGATTCAAACCGAAGGGGAACATGACTGGCAGTCGATGCGTAAGACTGCCAGCCCCATTTTTAAAAATTAATTTAATGATGCTAGTGTCTTTACTTGATTTTTCACATAATCCAATCCGTCTTGCCAAAATCTTTCTGATCTAATATCTAATCCATATTCAGAAAGTAGAGATTCTGGTTTTTGTGAACCGCCAGCTCCCAAAATTTTAAGATAAATAGGAACAAAATCCTCTCCTTCAATTTTGTATCTTTGAAATAATGACAATGCAAGTAGGTTTCCAAATGAATATGCGTAGCAATAAAATGGTGTATGATAAAAGTGTGGAATGCAGCTCCATTCTATTGAAAAATCATCTGTTAGACTAACAGAGCTGCCAAACTGTTCTTTGAGATTGCAAAGATAGGTTTTTGATATTTCATCAACTATCGTACCTTCTGATATTTGCTTGTGAATTTTTGTTTCAAAGAGGGTAAAAAATGCCTGTCTTAGTATGGTAGCATAAAGATCATCTATTTTCTCTGCAAGCAATAGCCTTTTTTCTTGGTCTGATATCATATTTGATAAATTATCATACAGCAGCAGTTCTGAAAACGTTGACGCAGTCTCTGCAAGAGGCAATGGCGCTTCTAATACCAAGATTGATTTGTCTGATGCTGCCTTGCTGTGTACTGCATGACCTAATTCATGTGCAAGTGTAAACACATCACGAATCTTTCCTGTAAAATTTACAAGAACATATGGTGCAATTTTTGGAGATATGGTACTACAAAAAGCACCATCACGTTTCCCAAGTCTAATTTCTGAATCAATATGTCTTTTAATAAAAACATCTTTTGCAAAACTTGATAATTTGGGGCTAAACTTTTCAAGTGAGTCTAAGACTAGCCTTACAGATTTGTCATAAGAATAGTTTTTTTCTTTTATCTTGGATGTGACAGGAGCGTAAAGATCATATCGTCTAAGTTTTTTTAATCCCAGTAGTTTTGCTTTTTGCAAAAAGAATTTCTGAAAGATGGAAGCATTTTTTTTACACACATCTAAGAGGGAATCTATGGTTTTATCATTAACATCATTTCCAATATTTCTAATCGAGATAGGCGAAGAAAATCCCCTGATCTCAATTCCCTCATCTTTCCAATTTAATACGATATTTTGATAAATTTCGCCAAGCACACCCTTGTTGTCAAAATATTTGCCAAGTAGAGTCTTGTAGGCTGCTTCACGCATCTTTGGCTTTGAGCTTCGAACAAGGCTTGTAAGCTCTTCTCTTGTCAATCGACGTTTTTTTCCATCTATGTTTACAACATATTCAAACGCATTTGTTATCTTGTCATACAACTTGACTAGTGCAGAAATGCCAGTGACATCAAGCGTGTTTATGATCTTTTCTTCTGGTTCGCTAAGCGAATATTTTGCCATGAGACGCTTGTATTGTAAGTAGTTTGATAATTGACCTAAATCTTTTATGAGCCTATTTGCATTTTTTTCATCAATCTTTTTTTTCCACCACAGATCAAAAAAGAGCATGCGATTTTCAATATCTGCAGCCAGCTTTGTCATCTTTGTCACAAGCGATGTGGCCTCATCTGACTGGGTGTTTGCAGCATAGGAAAGATGTGCATAGCCTGCAATAATGCTAACCTTTTCTGAAACCTCTTCTAAATCATGTAGGATATTTTGAAACTTTTTTGATTGTATAGTAGGCTTTAGAGATAGCTTTATTTTTTCAAACTGCTTTACATTTTTTTCAACATCTAAAATTTTTTGTGCAAATTGAGGACTATTTGGATTTTTAGCAAGACAGGAAAGATCCCATTTTCCTGTTTCAAATCGTTGCATTTTCGTAGTTTGAGTCTGACCTTTAAAATACCAATTGAAAATTTACCTTTTTAACATCCCTTATGTATATGGCAGAATATTTACTATCATAAGGAATAACAAGAGATATGAAACAAGTTTGTGACTGTAAATGTCATTTTGGAGGGGCAGTTAGCTGTCCAGGATGCAAGAAAAATCACGATAACATTTGTTGTCATTGTGATACTTGATTTTTAGAAAATCATTTTTCACACTTTTCTAAAGTAAAAATCGTGGAATCAATATAGTTATTAAACACGCAATACCAAATTTGGAAATAATTGGATGCAAAAGAACGAACAAGAAGAGAGGTTGTTGCTACAATTGTAGAACAAGTATTGCTTGATATCAGCAAGGAAACCTGTTTGCTTGTTGAAAAAAGACTGTTCGCGGATCACTATTGTAGGTTTTCTGATTGCTACAGCCATCCAGAACACCTTAACAAAATACTAAAAGAAATATTTGGAAACAATTACTTTGTAATTACAGACAAGATCAAATCTGAGATAGAAAAACAACCATTGGACAAAAAACTCACTAAATTTATTGAAGTACTTGTCAGATAAAACAACAAAAATTCTAGTTTTATGTAATTAATTGACCGGAATGGATTTGTGAACTAGCAATCAGTTTTTTGCTCTAGTTGTATCTTTAACAAACTCATCTTTAAAGGCTTCCATTATGATTTCCACAAGGATTTTAAAAAAATAACAATGAAATAGTAAGCAAGTCAATAAAAAATGTGGTAGCTGTTATCATTATACCCCTTGCAGTAGTTATCC
>JBBDOC010000017.1:0-6680 GCA_040877295.1 Nitrosopumilaceae archaeon | reverse complement strand
AAGGCGAAGATGCCGGACAGGCAATATGGACTCCAGATGGCACGACAAAGTTTGCGCTGACCTTTATTGATCCAGAAACCGCTATGGGTAGCTGGATGTTTACAGGTAATGCACTTGCAGTACATACTATGAATACTGAGCCATTTACTGTAAGCTATTCTGTTTCCTATATGGAAAAAGAAATGTCTGACACAGTGAAAACAGAAACAATCACATCAATGCAAGACCCAGGAGTTGGCCATGAGACACATCAGCTTGCAATAATTTTGCCACCAAGTGACAAAGCATACAGCGGTATTTTGACATATTCTGCATCTGAACCAATTCAGCTAGTAGCACTACATGGTCCATTAGCAGAAGGCGAAGATGCCGGACAGGCAATATGGACTCCAGATGGCACGACAAAGTTTGCCTTGACATTTGTTGATGGCAAAGATGCAGCTGGAATATGGAAGTTTGCAGGTAATGCACTTGCAGTACACACGATGAATACTGAACCATTTACTGTAAGTTACTCTGTAGTTGCAGGACAATAAACAAAACAACTTTTTCCAATTTTTTATTTTATTTTTAGAATGATATCTTATTTCATATTCAAATCAAGTAAATTCATTACAGTTTAATAGAGAATATCTGACTTTACCGATTAAGCGGTTGTCGTACAGCTTGGTCAATATGCGGGATTGCCAATTCCGCGACCCGGGTTCAAATCCCGGCAACCGCACCATATTTTTGCTCTAAACTTATTTTTTGCCTGCTTCTAGGCACTTTTTTATTATTTCAAGTGCATTAACTGCTTTTTCTGGCTTTGGCAACTGAATCATAAAGATATTTTCCTTGCCAAGTTCAGGTGGTGAGGACAAGGCAAGCATTGCAGTTTTTGCCAGTAGTTCAAAAAATTCCAAAGACTTGTTTGCATAAAGCAGGATTTTTTCGCTAATATCACCTATTGAAAATGTTAGACAAATCTCAACAAAAACATGACCCAAACCGTCTTGTAAAATGTTAAGATTGGTATCAACTGAGGCTGGCCTTCCAGCTATTCTGCCTAGTATTCCTTCAAATTTTTTTTCAGGAAATATGATGCATGGAACCTCGGTTTTATTAAAATTAAATGTTGTAATTTCTTTGTGTGTTTTGGAAAGTAGTCTTTCTAGTTCATTATTTGACATGTTCTCAAGCCTTTGCAAGCTTTGGAATTACTTTATCGCCTGCCTTTATTAAAAATGGAGCAATAAAGGCTGTAATTATAGAAATTACCCCCATCAATGGAAAGAGAAAAGGACTCACCACTCCAAGATCAACACCAGACTTTACAATAACAATTGAAAATTCTCCTCGTGGTGCTGCAAGGGAAAATGCAGAACGAAGTGATTTGTCTTTATCTAATCTAAACAATAGGTTTCCAATCATGTTTCCACCAAACTTCATTCCTATTGCAACTGCAATCAATACAATTGCAATTACAATATAGTTTTGGAGCATGCTAATATCCATAAGTGCGCCTACAGATACGAAGAAAATTGCAACAAACATGTCCTTTATTGGACTAGAAATTATCTTTGAAACCTCGGCTGATTTTGATTCAGCTACTAAAACTCCTGCTAAAAATGCACCAATTGCTACTGATAGGCCTACAATATTTGCAAATAATGCATAACCAAAACAGATACCAAGTACACTAAGAAGTAAGATCTCACGGTTTTCCGCACTTGCTACTCTGTCAATTAGTTTTGGTACAACTCTAGTTCCAATAGTAAAGGTTCCAATGATCAATGCAGCGGCAACAGCTGATACAACTGCAAGACTCTCAATTGAGACAGAGCCTACAAGTGCGATTGATTCTAGTGATGCAAGTAAAATGACTGCAATTACATCTTCAACAATTAAAATACCAAGAACAAGAATTGATGACTCTCTTTTTATCACACCAGTGTCTTCAAAAATTTTTATAATTATTGCAGTACTACTAATTGATAGTGCTGCCGCAAGAAACAATGAATCCATAAACTTGAGGCCAAGCATCGATGAGGCAAAAAACACCAAACCTAATGTTAAGAAAAGGCCAAGCGTTCCAATTCCTATTGCTGTTCTTCCAATGGCACGTATTTTCGAATATGGAAACTCGATTCCAATGACAAAAAGCAATAAAATGATGCCAATTTCGGCAAAAACGTTCAGAACCGAGACATCAGATAATATTCCTAGCGTACCAGCTCCATCTTCAAAAGGATCGGCTGGCAATAACGAGGTCCACAGTGGAGAGAGTGGGCCAATTAACATTCCTGCAAACAAATAACCTATGATCAAGGGCTGCCTAATTTTAAAAAAAGCAAGCGTTACAATTGCTGCTAAAATCATGATAATTGCCATATCGGTGATGAATGTATTGTGTGGAAGTTCAGGCGTTATTCTCTCTACAATGTTTGAAATTTCTTCGTTAATGCTAGTTTGAATTCTAGAGCCTTCAAGCTGTAGAAAAAAATTTTGCATTAAATGGCTTAGCCTAATTTAGCTAATAACATTTTAGTTTTTTCTAATTCCAGTAAATGGCGCATTTAGAATCTTTTTTCTTGTCATTTTAACAACCTCGTAAACTATATCCTTGATATCTGAAGCAGAATTGCCTGTTAGTCTGACAAGTATCCCAGAATCACGAGGAAGAATCGATGCTCCAAAAGAAACTTTTGCGATATTTTTCAGGCTAGAATTGATTTCATCACATAGTTCTGCTACATAATCTCTTTTTGTGATTATGTATATCGTGCCCACAACGGTTTGTTTTCCAAGAATACCAAACGTGTTGAGCTTTTGTTTTTTTGGCTCAAGCATTGCCACATCTACAAATCTAATCTTTTCTTCTTGATTTTTTGCCAGAGTTTTTAGATAACAAATATCATATTCAAAAGACTCATTCATAGCTGTTCGTCCCGATACAATGATTTCAGAGTAAATCATCGAAGCGTTATCATGTACATCAAGTGAAACCTTTTGGTAGAATCTAGAGTTCCTATATGGGATTATCTGATCTGGAATAAACTCTAGATAACAATTCTCACCAACTGTTACATTGACTAGCTGTGTTGCAAAGTTTGACTCCATCTTGTAGAGTCGTGTTGCGCCTTGTGTAGTAAGATGAGCTATTGCATTATTCTTTAAGGAAATATCCATCCTATACCTGTCACCCTGCAGTATTCCACCTGATGGTGAAACAATCTGAAGATATGCCATTGAAGGAAGCTCTGTTTCATAGTACAGCGCCCGCTGTGTCAACAAAGGAACCTGTGAACTTTGTTCTTGTACTATTGTTTTGCCGCTATGTGGATCTCTTTTTAGTCCAAGCGATAAGTAGCCTAGCTTTCCAACAGAGCCAACTCCAAGCTGTTTTACCTCAGAATCATATGCAAGAATTTCAGTGGGTAAATTATCTGGTGTGAAAAAATCAATATCTTGCATCTTTTTTACCTTTTTAGCTGTTGTGCTTTTGGAGGTTCATCAAACAAAACATTACGCATTATGTGTAACGCAACTTGATCAATTCCCTTGTCTGTTTTGCAGTTAACAAAAACGTAGGGCTTGTCACCTCTTACTGCCTTTGCATCTCTTTCCATTACTTCCAAGTCTGCGTTTACAAACGTAGCAAGATCAATTTTGTTTATCACAAGAAGGTCCGCAGTTTCAATTCCTAGTCCTCTTTTTCTTGGATACTTGTCGCCACCTGCCACATCTATTATGTAGATAAAATAGTCTGCCAGGGCAGGGCTAAATGTAGTCGTTATGTTGTCTCCTCCGCTTTCTATTATGATAAGGTCAAGCTCCTGATGTTTTGTCTCCATTTCCTCAATTACAGCCAGATTCATGGAAGGATCTTCACGAACTGCAGTATGTGGGCATCCACCTGTTGCAAGGCCAACTACCAAATTTTCTGGAAGCAAGCCCCTTTTTGTTGCTAAATTCAGTCGCATTCTATCAGCATCTTCTTTTGAGATTACATCGTTTGAGATTATGCTAACACTATACCCCCTTGATGCAAGAACTGGAACTACCCGCTCAATTAGCATGCTTTTTCCACATCCAACAGGTCCGCCGATTCCAATTCTTGGTATTCTGTTTTTGTTCATGAGAAATTTATGTGATAAACATCTTTTCGGTTAGTTTTTCATGTGAGATCTGTATAATGTCAAGCTCTGGTGCAAATTGCCACATCTCAGAAAGATTTCTGTTGATATTTTTTTCTATAGTATCTGCAATTTCGTTTTTTAGATCGTCTATAATTTTTTGAGCCTCAAAGTGTTCAATTATTCCCATGCGCAGTGCAGCCCCTACCATTCCCACTGTAAAACCATAAAGAAGCATAGTTGCAGCCTGTTTCTTTTTTGCCCCAAGACTGTATGCTGCAATTGCAAAGCAAACAGGATACACGCCAGTGCAGACACCTTCGGTTATAGAATCAGAATAAAGTTTGAGAAACTTGTCGTCTTTGAATGATTGTATGCATTTGATTAGCTGAATCCCGGATCTTGTTGATGTTTCTCTTATTTCCTTTACTAGTTTCATTGAATATAGTGTCTGATCTGTTTGAATTATTTTTCCAAAATCATTTTTTGCAATAAATTCATAGGTATTGCACAAGGCAACACAGTCAGCAGGGCCAATCTGCTGTTTTATGAAAACTTTTATCAGCTCACGTAGCTCGTTAGCACTTTTTATTTTTCGATCATGAATAAGGAGCTCAAGGCCGTTTGATGTTGCATAAAGACCAGATGGAAAAAATGAATCAGATAACTGCATTATTCCAAGCTGCTCAAAAATGTCAGTGCTCATGTACATCCATTCCCTTGCGTGGAACAAATACCCTTTCCTCAACTTTCATCTTCAAATATTCTAGGAATTCTGCGAGTAAATTCTTGAAGAGCTCAAGCTCAGAATCCGCCTGAATTGGAAACATGATAGTTTGCTTATCAATTGTTATTGGCCTGTGTCTGTTTCCTATGATATGGCCAAGCAAAACAAGCAGTTCTGTTTGATTTGAGTTTTGTTTTATTTTAATTGAAATTACCTTTTCTGGAATTTGCTCAACTAGAATGAATTTTTCTTCTAAAATCAAAACATCTCCATGATTTAGCTTTGTACCATCATTAAATGATATTCCAACATCTGTTCCCATGTCTGTGTTTTTTCTTAGTCGTGCTTTTTCCAACTCTTGACGAGTGACTTGTAGTAGTTCACATTTTCCTTGCTTGTCCAATGCTTCAAATCTTTTTCTCAACTCGTTATCAACAAAAATATTTCCAGAGACTTTTGTGATTTTTAACATAGATAGTTCAGTTTGTCGTTGAAAATATATTTTCGTAAAATACACACAATTTTCAAATTATTAAATACAAGAGCTAGATACTATCTGCGTATGATGCTTACTCCCCGTGAAATAGAAAAGTTATATATTTTTTTGGCAGCAGAGCTTGCAAGGAAAAGAAAGGCAAGGGGCCTAAAACTAAATCATCCCGAAGCAGTTGCTCTAATTACTGACCATATCTTAGAAGGAGCACGTGATGGCAAGTCAGTCTCTGAATTGATGAGCTCTGGAAGAAAAGTACTAACAAAGGATGATGTGTTGCCAGGTGTTTCAGACCTAATCCACTCAATACAAGTTGAAGCAACCTTTGAGGATGGAACAAAGCTTGTCACAGTTCATGATCCAATAGTGTGATGTGTTTGATTCCAGGAGAATACTTTCTTTCAGACAAACTGATTCTTGCAAACCAAAATAGAAAAACTCTAACAATAAAAGTAAGCAATACTGGCGACAGACCAATACAGGTTGGTTCTCATGCACACTTTTTTGAGGTAAACAAGGCACTTTCCTTTCCACGAGAGCAAGCCTATGGATGTCATCTCAACATTCCGGCAGGAACATCGATTCGATTTGAGCCAGGCGAAACAAAAGAAGTATCACTGACTGAATATGGCGGGAAAAAAATTGTCTTTGGCTTTAGTGGACTAGTAAATGGTGAGCTTGAAAAGAAAAAGTCTGATGCACTAAAAAAGGCAAGAGAAAAAGGATTCAAGGGTGCCTAGGTTTGGTTCTTGAAATACCAAGAAAACGATACGTTGACCTTTTTGGGCCAACTGTAGGTGACAGAATAAGACTTGCAGATACTGATCTTATAATCGAAGTGGAAAAGGATCTTCTAAGACATGGCGATGAAGTCGTATTTGGCGGTGGAAAAAGTGCAAGAGATGGTATGGGTCAAGCTTCTGGTGTAAAAAGAAATGATTCACTTGATCTTGTAATCACAAACACGATTGTCTTAGATCCGATACTTGGTATTGTAAAGGCAGACATTGGAATAAAAGATGGAAAAATAGTTAGAGTTGGAAATTCTGGAAACCCAAACATTATGGATGATATTGACATGATAATTTCATCAAACACCGAAGTAATATCAGGAGAGCATACAATTTGTACAGCTGGTGCAGTCGACACCCACATCCATTTTATCTCTCCACAACAGGCAATCCATGCGATTTGTAATGGAACAACTACGATGATTGGAGGTGGTACAGGGCCTGCTGATGGAACAAACGCAACAACATGTACTCCTGGAGCATGGAACATTCAAAGAATGATGGAGGCAATAGAGGAATATCCTCTTAATTTTGGGTTTTTGGGAAAGGGA